>DASYXG010000306.1:0-6846 GCA_035935235.1 Allostellaceae bacterium | reverse complement strand
GACGAGCCTCTGGTCGGGGCGGAGGCGCAGCGTGCCGGCGTGCTTCTGGATCAGCTCGACGAGGCCCGCGGGATTGGCGAAGCGGTTGCCGCGCAACGCGATCACCGCGCCCTTGGGCCCGGCCTCGACCCGCTCGACCCCAGCCTCGCGGCACAGCCGTTTGATCGCGATGATATGCAGCAGATTCTCGACCTCGGCCGGCAATGGGCCGAAGCGGTCGATCAGCTCGGCGGCGAAGGCCTCGCTCTCGCGCATGTCGGCAAGCGCGGCGATGCGGCGGTAAAGCCCGAGCCGCACCGAAAGGTCGGCGACATAATCCTCGGGAATCAGCACCGGTGTGCCGATGGTGATCTGCGGGCTCCATTCCTCCTCGCGCATGGGGCCATCGCCACCGGCAGTGCGCGCCGCCGCCACTGCCTCCTCGAGCATGTGCTGGTAGAGCTCGATGCCGACCTCGCGAATATGGCCAGACTGCTCGTCCCCAAGGAGATTGCCGGCGCCACGGATGTCGAGATCGTGGCTGGCGAGCTGAAACCCGGCGCCGAGAGTGTCGAGCGTTTGCATCACCTCGAGACGGCGCTGCGCCATCGGCGCGAGCTTTTTCTTCTCGGGCAAGGTCAGATAGGCGTAGGCGCGCAGCTTCGAACGGCCAATGCGACCGCGCAGCTGATAAAGCTGCGCCAGCCCGAACGTGTCGGCGCGATGGACGATGAGCGTGTTGGCCGAGGGGATGTCGAGCCCGGACTCGATGATGTTGGTCGAGAGCAGCAGATCGTAGGCGCGGTCGTCGAACGCGGTCATCACGGTTTCGAGCTCGGCAGCGGCCATGCGGCCGTGCGCCATGGCGACACGGATCTCGGGAACGATCTTGCGCAATTCGGTGCGCACCTCATCGAGATCGGCGATGCGCGGCGCCACGTAGAAAACCTGGCCGCCGCGGTCGCGCTCGCGCAGGATTGCCTCGCGCACCACGACGGGATCGAACGGCATGACGAAGGTGCGCACCGCAAGGCGGTCGACCGGCGGGCTAGCGATGATACTCATCTCGCGCACGCCGGAGAGCGCCAGCTGCAAGGTGCGCGGGATCGGCGTCGCGGTCAGCGTCAGGACGTGGACATCGGCCTTTAATTGCTTCAGCCGCTCTTTCTGGACGACGCCGAAATGCTGCTCCTCGTCGACGATGACGAGGCCGAGATGGGCAAAATGCACATCCTTGGCGAGCAGCGCATGGGTACCGATGACGATCTCGACCCTGCCAGCGGCAATCTCCTCCTTGATCTGCTTCGCGTCTTTCGGCGCAACGAGCCGCGATAGCTGGACGATACGGACCGGCAGGCCGGCGAAGCGCTCTGAAAAGCTGCGATAGTGCTGGCGCGCGAGCAGCGTGGTCGGGACGACGACCGCGACCTGCGCACCGGAAAACGCGGCGATGAACGCAGCGCGCAAGGCGATCTCGGTCTTGCCGAAACCGACATCGCCGCAGATGAGCCGGTCCATCGGCTTGCCCGAGGCCATGTCGCCGAGAGTGTCCTCGATCGCGCGCAGCTGGTCCTCGGTCTCGGGATAGGGAAAGCGCGCTGCGAATTCCTCGTAGATGCCCTCCGGCGGGGTCACCACCTCGCCAGGGCGAAGCTGGCGCTCTGCGGCGACGCGGATCAGCTCTCCGGCGATCTCGCGAATGCGCTGCTTGACCCGCGCCTTGCGCCCTTGCCACGCGGCGCCGCCGAGCCGGTCGAGTTGCGCGCCCGCCTCCTCCGACCCGTAGCGCGACAGCACCTCGATATTCTCGACCGGGACGAAGAGCCGGTCGTCGCCGGCGTAAAGCACCTTGAGGCAATCGTGCGGCGCACCGGCGACATCGATGGTCTCAAGCCCCTCGTAGCGGCCGATGCCGTGCTCCTCGTGGACGACAAGGTCGCCAGCGGCGAGGCTCGCCGCCTCGGCGATGAATTCGTCGAGGTTGCGGCGGCGACGCGGCACCCGGGCCAGCCGGTCGCCCAAGATGTCTTGCTCGCCGAGCATGACAAGGCTGTCGGTCGTAAACCCCTGCTCCAGCGGCAGGATGGCAAGGCCGACGACGGAGCGCGGCAATTTTGCCAACGCATCACCGTCGGCGACTGAGCGCAAATCGGAAAGTCCGCGCTCCCGCAAGACGGTGGCGAGGCGATCGGCGCTGCCGGCGCTGTAGGCGGCAATCGCCGCGCGCTTGCCGGATTTGCGCTCGCCGTCGAGATAGTCGCGCACCGCCTCGAACAGCTGGATTTTCGGGTCGGCGCGCTCCGCGGCGAAATTCTTCGCCGGGCGCGCCCCGGCATCCACGGCTGACGCGTCGCTCTTGGGCGCGGCGAATGGCGACAATTGCACCGTCGTTCGCCCGGCCAATTGGTCTCGCCACTCGCCGTCTTCGATAAACATCTGCTCGGGCTTGACCGGGCGATAGAGCGGCGCCGCCGCATTGCTTGCACCCGACGCGGCGATGCTCCGCCGTGCTGCGTAGAAATCGGCGATGCTTTCAAGGCGGTGTGCGCGCGCCTCCTCACTCTGCCAGTCGAACGACAGACCCGCGCCGGGGAGGTAATCAAACAACGTCTCCAGCTGCTCGTAGTAGAGCGGCAGCCAATGTTCCATGCCGGCGTAGCGGCGTCCCGCGCTGACCGACTCGTAAAGCGCGTCGTCGCTGCCGACATTGCCGAACAGCTCGCGGTAACGCGTGCGGAAGCGATGGATCGCCGGCTCGTCGAGCAGCACCTCGCTGACCGGCTTTAGTTCGAGCCGGTCGAGCGAACCGGTCGAGCGTTGGCTCAGCGGGTCGAAGCTTCTGAGGCTCTCGAGCGTGTCGCCGAAAAAGTCGAGCCGCAGCGGCTGCGCGGCGCCCGCCGGATAAAGGTCGACAATGCCGCCGCGGATGGCGAACTCGCCCGGCTCGCGCACCGTATCGGTGCGGATGTAGCCGTTGTTCTGGAAGAAGCTCTGTAGCCGGTCCAGGGGAATCCGCCCGCCCGGGCCGAGGGTCAGGACTCGTCCGTCGAATAGCTTGCGCGGCGGCACGCGCTGGACCACGGCGTTGACCGTGGTCAGCACGATGAGCGGCGGCGTCTCGCCACCGGCGAGCCGGGTCAGCGTGTCGATGCGGCGGCTAGCGATCTCGCCGTTCGGCGACACGCGGTCGTAGGGCAGGCAGTCCCAGGCCGGGAAGGTCAACACCGTCAGCCCGGGATGGAAGAACGACAGCGCCGCGGCGAACCGCGCCATCCGGCCGTCGTCGCGGCAGACATGCAGCCAAGTTTCCGCTTTGCCGGCGGCGAGCAAGCCACCGATCGTCGCGGCGTCTTGGCCTTCGGGCGCTCCGAACAAGGTCAGGCGGCGCGGCGTGGTCCCGATCAGGCCGGCAAGATCGTCGAGCGGCATCACGTCGGCCGTGGGGTGTAACGAAAGGCGAGAAGCATTCGAGTCACATCATGATCGTGATCCGGCGGTGGTATGGTCCGGCCGCTCATCCAATCGAAGAGATCGGGGTCGGCTATGGCCAGCAGCGCCTCATAGTGGTCGAGCTGCGCCTCGTCGAACGCGGCGAGATGCTGGTCGGCGAACGAGCCGAGGATCAGGTCGGCCTCGCGGGTGCCGCGGTGCCAGGAGCGGAACAACAGCCGCTTGCGGCGGGGGTCGGGCAAGTGTGTCATGGTTTGGGTTGGCGTTGCTCGCGCATCGGTATAGTCGGTTGCGGGCGGCGCGTCAGCCCAAGACGGCGAATAGCGGAAGCCCGAAAACTTGCGCCCTGCTTTTTTGAACACGCTGTTCGCGCCGGTGACCTCGCTCAGCGGGGTCGGCCCGCAGCTCGGCCGCCTGATCGAACGCGCCGCGGGGCCGCTGGTCGTCGATCTGCTGTGGCACCTGCCGACCGGGATCATCGATCGCCGCGCTGCGCCCTCGATTTCAGCTTTGCAGAACGACAGCGTCGTCACCCTAAAGGTTAAGGTCGAGCGCCACGAGCCGGGCATGGGCCGACGCCCTTACCGCGTGATCTGCTTTGACGGCACTGGGTTCATCACCCTGGTTTATTTCAATGTCAAAGGCGACTACTTGCAGCGCCTGCTCCCGGTCGGCGCCGAGCGCGTCGTCAGCGGCAAGGTCGAGTTCTACGGCAACATCCCGCAGATCGCCCATCCGGACCATGTGGTCGCACCGGATCAGGCCGATCGCATCAAGCCAATCGAGCCGACCTATCCGCTAACCGCCGGTTTGCCGCCCCGGGTGCTACAACGCGCGGTGGCCACCGCCGTGGAGCGCGCGCCGGAGCTGCCGGAGTGGATCGACCCGGCGCTGCGCCAGCAACGCCATTGGCCCAGCTGGTACGAAGCGATCGCCGCGGTGCATGCGCCGGCGAGCGATGCCGACCTGTCGCCGACGACCTCCGTGCGCGAGCGCCTCGCCTATGACGAGATCTTCGCCAGCCAACTAGCCGTCGCGCTGGTGCGGGCGCGGCGGCAGCGGCGGCGCGGCCGGGTCATCGCCGGCACCGGCAGGCTGGCGGAAAAGGTCGAGGCCGGGTTTGGCTTTGCCCTGACACAGAGCCAGCGCATGGCCATGGCCGAGATCGCCGCCGACATGAAATCGCCGCAGCAAATGATGCGACTCCTGCAAGGCGATGTCGGCAGCGGCAAGACCGTGGTCGCGCTCTTGGCTATGTTGATCGCGGTCGAAAGCGGCGCCCAGGCGGCGCTGATGGCGCCGACCGAGGTCCTCGCCCGCCAGCATCACGCGACCTTGTCGCGTCTCGCCGCGCCGGCCGGGATCGAGGTCGCGTTGTTGACCGGGCGCGAGCGCGGCAAGCCGCGCGAAGCCCTCCTCTCCGGCCTTGCATCAGGGGCGATCTCCATCATCGTGGGCACCCACGCGTTACTAACAACCGACGTATTGTTCCGCGACTTGGCGCTATCGGTTATCGACGAGCAGCACCGGTTCGGCGTCGAGCAACGCCTGGCGTTGAGCGAAAAAGGCAAGAACACCGACACCCTGTTGATGAGCGCGACGCCGATCCCGCGTACGCTGATGATGACGGTATACGGCGACCTCGACACCTCGCGGCTCGTCGAGAAGCCGCCAGGCCGGCAGAGGATCGATACCCGCGCGATGCCAATCGACCGTCTCGGCGAGGTGATCGACGCCGTCGCGCGAGCGATACGGCGTGGCGCCAAGGCATACTGGATCTGCCCGATGGTCGAGGAGTCGGAGACCGCCGACCTTGCTGCCGCCGAGGAGCGCTACAAGATGCTGGCGGGGATGCCGACGTTCGGTGGGCGCGTAGGTCTCGTCCACGGCCGCATGAAAAGCGCCGACAAGGACCGGGCGATGACGGATTTCGCCGGCGCCGGCAACGATCTCCTCGTCGCGACCACGGTCATCGAGGTTGGCATCGACGTGCCGCAGGCGACGATCATGGTCGTCGAGCATGCCGAGCGCTTTGGCCTCGCCCAGCTGCATCAACTGCGCGGGCGCATCGGCCGCGGCAGCGAGGCCTCGAGCTGCCTGCTGCTCTACCAAGGCCCGCTCGGCGCGGTCGCTCGCGAACGAATCTCGATCTTGCGCGAGACCGAGGACGGGTTCCGCATCGCCGAAGAGGATCTGCGCCTGCGCGGCGGCGGCGAAGTGCTCGGCACGCGGCAGAGCGGGCTGCCGACGTTGCGCCTCGCCGACCTCGCCGCGCACGAAGCGCTGATCGCGGTCGCGCATGACGACGCGCGCCTCGTGCTGTCGCGCGACCCGACCTTAGACAGCGCGCGAGGACAGGCGTTGCGCATACTTCTCTACCTATTTCAGCGTGACGAGACAGTGCAGTATCTGCGTGCTGGCTGACTTCGGGCGAAAGCCCACTTGTCTCGCCGCCCGCGACCTTGTATTCGCCTATGGCGCGAACATGGTTTGAGGAGCCTGCATCATGTCTTTCCTCTCGGCGAACGGAGCCCGGTTGCGACTCAATGCCGGTTTTGCTCTGGCCTTGCTGCTCGCCGTTGCTGGGGTGTTGGTCTCGACGGCTCCGGCGCGCGCGGATTGCGCCGCGGGAATGGTCCCGACCGTCGATGGGATGTGCATGCCGCGCGGCAACACCGATTGCGGCGTCGGCCGCGGTTCCTGCGCGCCGGGCTTGGTGTGCAAGAGCGGCTCCGGCTGCATGCCGATCGGCGATGTCGATTGCGGCCCGACCCGTGGCTCTTGCCCCGCCGGCAATGTCTGCATGAAGGGCAGCGGTTGCATGCCGGCCGGCTCGGTCGACTGCGGCGACGGCACCTATTGCAACGCCGGGTCGTATTGCTCGCCCGACGGGAAGTGCAGGCGCTACTAAACCAAAGCCCGCGGCGGCGACGGTCATGTCGCCGCCGCGGTAAGCGCCCGGGCTACGCCGCCGCGGTGTAGCGGCCGCGCCCGAAGGTCCGATCCATCGCTTCGGGACTGGCCTTGTCAAACTGGGTGACCTTGCCGCGCACCTCGTCAACCGCAGCCAAAGCCTTCACTACAGCTGTACGCGCGGCGATACCGGCGACCCAGGCCATGACCTTGGGGTATTCCGCCTCGACATGCTTGCCGAGGAACATCCCGGTGTTGCGCAACCAGGGAAAGGTGGCGATGTCGGCGATTGAATAGTCGCCGCCGCCGAGATAGGCCAACTCGCCCAGCCGCTTTTCCGCAACGTCAAGCGTCTTGCGCACCTGGGTGCGATAGCGGTCGAGCGAATAGTCGTTACCTTTGGGCGCGAACCGCCAGAAATGGACGTACTGGCCCCACATCGGGCCGATCGTGGTCATCTGCACCATCATCCATTGCAGCGCGTCGTAGCGGGCAGCGCCGTCC
>DASYXG010000305.1:0-36165 GCA_035935235.1 Allostellaceae bacterium | reverse complement strand
TAGCGGAAGACGCCGGTGGTCAGCGTCGCGGTCAGGTTGCCGTTCTGCTTCTGCGGGTCAAAGACAAAGTCGTCGATCACGACTTCCGAGTTCTTCGCCACCGTCAGCGTCGATTGGTCGGTGAACAGCAGCTGCGCCTGGCCGCCATTGCCGGTGTTGATCTTCTCGTTGTGGATGACGTCGTGCCCGACGACAAGGTCACGCTTCTGACCATCCGGGACCTGGGCGGTGACGTCAGGGTTCACCTCGGCGGCGACGCCGACCTTGTCCTGCTCGGCCAGAGCAGGCCAACTCAGGCTCGCCGCCCCGAGGGTCGCGAAAATGATCCCATGTGATCTGCGCGCCACGCCCTAATCCTGTGACACGCTGCGAATAGTCCGGATGGGGGGATTTCCGGGCCTGGCCAGTTCTCGCACCCGTAGCGGTCTATCGATGCAGCTACCGTTGACGACCGACGGCTCGACGAGCCGCCCTAACGGTTGGGAGCATAAATCGTTCCCTAGCGCGACGCGTAAACCGCAACCGAGACAAATTTAACCAAAATTTTATCGAGATCGGCAGGGTCGCTCCGACAACCCCTGGCTTGGGGTTCCCTCGCCACAATGGCCAATTGACTGTTGAAGGAGCGCAGGGGTTTTTCTACTCGAATTCTGCTTTTCCCCGGCGTCGCCGTCAGTACGAAAACACTAGGCCGACAATCACCTGTGTGTCGTCTGTCTTGTTGCCCGAGACGTTTGACGTCGTAGTTTGCCGGATGGCGTTGAAATTGGCGGCGATGTTGTCGCTCAGACCCAGCTTGGCGGTTATTCCATAGCGCCATTCATTGGTTCTGGGGGCGAAGCCCAAAGTGGGATCGGGTGAATGGTCGCGGTTATAGATCCGATAAACCGTCGGGGTCACATTAAGCGGCCCGACTCCCCATTCCGGCGGCAGTGTGAAAAGCTGCGAGTAGGCCAGATGAAAGACCAGCCCGCGGTTCGACCCAAGATCAACGTCATCAGTCAGCGCGTAGCTGACCTGGAAATTCAAATCGCCGTTTTCGATAAGCTGATATGACAGCGCGCCGCCGAAGGAATGGACGTCGGCGTTCAGCAGCGTGGCGGCCGGCGACAAGGTGACGTTGTCGAACCATTCGCGGCGGAACTCGTAAAAGGCAGAAGCGTCGAGATCTTTGGTAAGAGGTCGCTGAAGCGAGAGGCCTCCGCCTCCGCTATGCAAAAACTGCCTCTCGCCCAACGTGACTTCGTTGGCGACGCCATAGGCCCTTGCTGCGGCAAGATGGATGCCCGCGACATCGATATCGAAGCGCGGGCCGGAATTGACCTCGACCGCACCGAGGTCAAGGAAACTGTGACCGATCGCTTTCGAGTAATAGGCGATGGCGTTGCTTTCGAGCTTTAAATCACCGATTTCGGCGATGTACTGGACGTTGCCGGTGACGAAACTGTCCCAGCCCGGTTTGTGGATGAAGATCGTGCTCAACGTCTGTGGCACGCCACCGGCGATAATATCGGATCCGGCCGGTTCGGCACTCGCGTCGGTTTGGTAGCGAAGGCCGACAAGCAGGTTGACGGCGAGGTTCGTCTTCGACGAAGCGCGCTCTATCTCGCTTTCCACCTTGTCGATGCGCGACAGAGTCTCCGCGCTGATCCCCGGCTCGGCGCGCGCCTGCGCCAGATAAATCTTGGCCATGCTGTATGATTTGATGTCAGCGTAGAGTTCGGCCAACTGGATCTTGACGCCCGGGAAGTTGCGATCGAGCAATAGTAGTCGCTCGAGCGATGAAATGGCGCCTTCGATATTCCCCGATTTCACCGCCGCTTGGGCATAGCGAAATGTCAAATCGACGTTCTTTGGGTCCTTGAGCAGCTGTCGGAATAGGTCGTCGGCTTCTTGCGCTTCGGGAGTGTTCTGGAATGGTACCGGCTGGTCAGCGGCGACCGCGTAACCGGGTAGCGCGAGGCCAACGGCCAGCGACATGTAGAGCATCGCCAACCGGCGAGGCCGTGAACCGCCGCGGCACCGCCGCCGTAGCGCAGCGCAGCCCCCAGATCGGCACTCCATCATCCATCCGTCTTGTTGCGACGGGCGCGGGGAATTCCGCGTCCGCCAATACCTTGTTGATTTTTATTTGATGAGCGAGCTTATCCCGCCGCGGTGGGTTTTTGAAAGCAAATTCACGGGGAAAACCACGCCGTATTTCTATCGTAAAGCGAAAAATGGGTTGGCGGCGCTTCCGCTACCTATCAGCGAGCGTCGAAATCCCGAATCGACTTAAAGTTTACGGCTCCTCTGTGTCCTAGGTCTCTTGGTGAGGACGAAATGTCACGCACAGCGCGCACCGGCGATCAGCCAGAGACGATTGCAAGTCAGCCCATCCACATTGTCGACGGATTTTTGCCCGGGCGGCTGGCGATGGCGATGCGGCGCGACATCGACGCACATTTCGCCAATCCTCAGATTCACCAGCGCGCTACGCACCAAGTGTGGAATTACTGGTTCGTTCCAGAGCTCTACACTTATTTACGGACCGACGCCGATCGGGTCATCGGCCGTGACAACATCAATGCCTTCCGCACCTCGCTTCGTGAATGGTCGACGAGTCATCTCGGCATGGCCGATGTCACCCTCCCTTACCTCAGCCTCTATGTCGCCGGTTGCCGGCAGGGGTGGCACAACGATGCGCGCAATGGGCGTTTTGCCTTCGTCTACTCTTTGACCCGCAACGAACGTCGCACCACCGGCGGCGAGACCTTGATCCTCCACGAAGGCGACCCGTTTCGGCACCACCTTGTTACCGGCACTGCCGGACGGGGCCTCTATGAGACGGTCGAGCCACGGTTCAATCGCCTGGTGATCTTCGACGACCGTCTGCCGCATGCGGTTGAGCGCGTTGATGGATCGATGGACCCCGTAGAGGGCCGCTTCGTGCTGCATGGCCATCTGCGCGAGGGCAGCGCGATTATCGCTGGCGCGCTGCCGGCTGCCGCAGCGACCGGTCATTTGAATGATGCGTTGGCCAAGTTCGGCGCCGAGCTGGCGGCGACGATTGCGCTTTACGCTGGGCCCTTGGTGTTCCGCCTGACGATCAATGCTGCGGGGGCGGTCGAAACCTGCGAGATCATCGTCGACCGGGTTATTCATCCCGATCCGGGCCATGTCGGCTGGGAACAAGTTCGCGGCAGCCTCGCCAGTCGATTGAGGGCCCTCAAATTTCCCGCTGCAAAAGGCCGTAGCATACTGATCCAGCCGGTGCTGTTCGGTGGCGGTCTCGGTCCCGCGTGACAGCTAAGGCGCAGGCGGAAACGGCTTCACCCGCAGCCGTGTGCGGTGGTCGGCCGGGGCCGCGGCGTAGCGATCGGAGCCGCGGAAATAGTCTTTCTGCCACTTTTCTTCCTCTGCCCTCGATCCCTTGACCTTGAGCCCTTCGTTGAAGGCGCGGCGGCTCTCCGCCCAAGCGGTATAGGCAGCATAAACTTCCGTATCCGCCTCGAGCGGGCGGAACTCGGGCTCGACCTGCTCGATCGCCCCGCGTTGGATTGGGAAGATCATGCAGAACGGTTCGTCTCGTTCGAACGCAACGGGAGTGAATTTGCGGGTGAATTTCCAATTCATGGTGAAGCTGAACGGAGACCAATCGGTCTCGACGATGCCGGTCAATGGCTGAATCGCGTCTTTTGGCTGGTTGAGCGGTCCGGTGACGAGCAGGTCCCAACCCGGTTCGGTGCGAAATAGCGCGCCTATACTGAAGGTCAACACCCCAGAGCCAAAATGGCTGTCGGCCCCGACTGCGGTGTCGGGAGTCGCAGGCTGCACCGTCACCGCCTCCAGGCCCGTCCCGCCATCCCATTCGGCGACGAACGGCGCCCCGTTTAGAACCAGCCAGCCATGAGCGTTGGCGATATTGAGCGGCAGGCAGCGATAGGCGAAGCCCGCGGTGGTGCGGTCCATCCAGTCGCGCTCAACCGGCGCCGGCACTAGCGTCGGTGCTGTCCCTGAGGTTGGATAACAGATCAGCCGCATCGACGCCTGCTCCCCTCTATGCCAAATTCCTGCGGTAATACAGGTGCCCGATGATCCCTGCAAAAGACAAGCTCACAATCGGTTTTGCCCATGTCGCCTACCGTCTTGACGAGCGCTTCCGAGCGCGCGGCACCGGCGTCCGGAGCTTCGAGGTGCGCGACCCCGACGCGCTGGCGGCCCGGATCGGGGATGCTGACGTGCTCGTGGTTTCGGGCCTTTGGCAGAATGGGCTCCTGGAACGCGCGGCGAAGCTTCGCTACATCCAGTCGATCGGCGCCGGCACCGACCAGTTTCCGCGCCAGGATCTGGCGACGCGCGGCATCCGTCTGGCCAGCGCCCGCGGGGTCAATTATCGCGCGGTTTCCGAGCATGCGATGGCGCTGATCCTGGCTCTGGCTCGCCGCCTGCCCGAGGCGCGCGATAACCAGCTGAAGCGGCATTGGCGCGGCATGATTGGTGACCTCGCCGGGCGCGAGGATGAGCTTGGCGGTAAGACGCTTGTTGTCGTCGGCCTTGGCCAGATTGGCGGCCGTCTTGCCGAGCTGGCAAAGGCGTTTGACATGCAGGTCATCGGCTTGCGCCGCAACCCCGACGCGGGCAAGGGCGCGGCGGATTCCGCGCGGGCGATGGCCGACCTTGCCGCGGTGCTGCCCGACGCCGACTACGTCGCGCTGTGCTGTCCGCTAACTCCCGAAACCGAGAACCTGATCGACAAGACCGCGCTTGGCCGCATGAAACCTTCTTCCTGTCTGATCAATGTCGCGCGCGGTCGCGTCGTCGACGAGGCGGCGTTGGTCGAAGCGCTTGGCGGCCGCCGAATCGCCGGCGCCGGCATCGATGTGACTGTCGAGGAGCCACTGCCCAAGACGTCGCCGCTTTGGGAGATGTCTCAGGTCCTGATTACCCCACACACCGCGGGCGAGACGCGGCGTTATGAGGATAATGTGATTGAAATCCTCGAGGAAAACCTGGCGCGCCTGTGGCGCGGCGAGGGCGCGCTGCGCAACCAGATCGTCTGAACGCGGCCTTGCCGATTTGCGTTCCCGGCTCGCGCTTGTCGCGGGACCATTGCCCGGCTATTGCTGAACCTCGGTTCCGGCGCCAAGAAAAGAATTGCGGCAAATGAAGGTACGGTACTCCTACTTGACGCGGCAGTTTGCCGAGCCGGCGGCAATTTTCGATGAGATGCGCAAGCTGGTAGCCACCGGCGATTTCACCCTGGGAGAGCCGGTCGCGGAATTCGAGCGGCGCTTTGCTGCGATGATCGGGATCAAACACGCGATCGGGGTGGGATCCGGCACGGATAGCTTGAAGCTTGCTCTCAAGGCCGCGAATGTCGGGCACGGCGATGAGGTCATTACCGCCGCGAACACGTTTGTGGCCACCGTCGGAGCGATCAACGAGATCGGGGCAATCCCCGTCCTTGTCGATGTCGACGATTCGTTTTGTCTTGCGCCCGATAAGCTGGAGGCGGCAATCACGCCGCGGACAAGGGCGATCGTGCCCGTCCACTTGACGGGCAATACCTGCGATATGCCGGCGGTGATGGCGATCGCCCGCGGCCATGGTATCGCCGTCGTCGAAGACGCGTGCCAGGCAATCCTTGCCGAGTTTGACGGGAAACGCGCCGGGACCTGGGGCGCGGCTGCGGGGTTCTCGCTCCACCCTCTGAAAAATCTCAATATTTGGGGCGATGGCGGGGTTGTCGTGACCGACGACGATGTCGTCGCCGAGCGCTTGAGGCTGTTGCGCAACCACGGCCTCAGGGACCGCGATACCGTTGAGGTATTGGGTTACAACTCGCGGCTCGACTCACTGCAGGCGATCGTCGCCAATTGGCTCATTGGCTCGGTTCATGAGATCACGTCGCAACGCGTCGACAATGCCGCGTTCTATGACCGGCATTTCAGCCAGATTCCGCAAATCCGGGTTCCACCGCGCCGTCCCATCCGCAAATCCGTCTACCACCTGTACATGGTTTTCGCCGAAGAGCGCGATACGCTGCTGCGATACTGCGTCGATCGGGGGATCGGCGCGAAAATCCACTATCCGATTCCACTCTATCAGCAAAAGGGGTTGCGCCACCTCGGCTACGAGCCTGGATCGTTCCCGATTACAGACCAACACGCGAAATCGGTGATTTCGTTTCCCGTAGACCAGCACACAACTAGCGCCGAGCGGCGTTTGGTTGTAGAAACTGTCGAGGCATTCTACCGGGATCGATGATCCGCGCGATGCGGGAAGTTCCCTACGTCAACCTGGCGGCTCAGTTTGAGGCCGAGCGTTCCTCGCTCATGGCAGTGATCGAGGGCGTACTGGCCGAAGGCGCTTTTGTTGGCGGCTCCGAGATCGCCCGGCTTGAAACCGCGCTCGCCGCCTATTGCGAGATGCCATATGCTGTCGGAGTCGCCTCGGGGACCGACGCACTGATCCTTGGCATGAAGGCTCTGGGGATCGGTCCCGGAGACGAGGTTATCACCCCGCCCAATTCCTTCGTCGCGTCGACGGCTTCGATTGTCATGACCGGGGCTACGCCGGTCTTTGCCGATGTGCTGCCAGACCAAAACATCGATCCCGAAGCGGTCGCGGCGGCGGTTACATCTCGCACCAAGGCGATCATGGCAGTGCATCTCACCGGGCGCGTCGCCTCGATGGACAGGCTCGCGCAGATCGCCGAGAACCATGGGTTGTTTCTGATCGAAGACGCGGCGCAGGCGATGGGGGCCCGCTACATGGGTAGGCCGGCTGGTAGCCTCGGCGATCTGGCTTGTTTCTCGGCGCATCCTCTGAAAAACCTCAACGCGACGGGCGACGCCGGTTTCATCGTCACTGGTGACGGCGAAATCGCGACGCGTATTGGCCGCTTGCGCAATCACGGATTGGTTGACCGAGACACGGCGAAGGAATGGAGTTCGGCGTCGCGGCTGGATACGTTGCAGGCCGCCATCTTGCTTATGCGTCTCGCCAAACTCGACGATGTGATCAGCCAGCGGCGCGCCAATGCAGAGATTTATTGCCAGCTGCTCGACCCGACGCATGTCTACATTCCGCCAAGCCGCAATATCGAGTTCAATTCATTTCATACCTTCGTGATTCAGGTCGACGCGCGAGACAAGCTCAAAGATTTTCTCGCAATAAAGGGAATTCGGACGGCAATTCACTACCCGATTCCGATACACCTGCAACCGGCTGCTGAAGGCCTCGGCTACAAGACGGGACAGTTCCCGGTAACCGAGCGGCAAGCTGACCGTATCCTGACGCTTCCGATCCATCAGTTCCTGTCGACCGATGACATCGAATACGTTGCCGAGACGGTCAATTGCTTCTACGGAGCCAGTCCCTGTTGATCGACAGTCGGCTAAGGGGTTTGCCACGGCTCGAACATGAGGTCACGGCCTTGTCCCCCAAATTTGGGGCGGGGCAATACGAGGGGAGCCTCGCCAAGTAATTAACGGTGGGCAGGCGCTGCTAAGAAATTGACTTCGCCGGCTATCCGGTCGCGCGCGCTGACAGCAGGAAACGAGGCGAATTGCCGGTGGCGACGCCACACGAATCGATTCGCGACGGCGCTGCGCGACAGTTAAGGCGAACAATTGCCACGCGTGCGGAAAGTGAGCTGATGTTCCATTTCCGCAAGGGAAATCCCGCATATCTCGTCGCAAGAGCGACCAGTTCATCTTACAGGCTTGCCAAAGTAAGTCCCTACTGATACGACGAAATGTGAAATTTCGTTTTTTCGTCAAGTTTTACTGTTCTTGACGGAGGTGGTGATGGGGGACTTTTCACGACACTGGCAGGATCAGGGTCTCGCGACAGCTTGGCGCGGCCTTTGAGTTGTCATGCGGGATCGCCCGATATTCTTAAGCAGGCTCGCGCTCCCAGTGTCATGGGAGAAGCTTGGCCGCGCGCCCTCGGCTGAGGACTGCGAAAGAGCCGGCTGGGCGAACGCCAATACTCTGGGTTTTCTATTGCACAGTATCGATCTCGATGCGGCGCAGCGTCCGTCGGATGAGCGTCTGACCGAGGCCCTGGCTCCGCTGCGCATCAAGCTCGACATCGTCATCGAGATGCTGGGCCGCCTAACTTATCGCGACGTCGCGGTGCCGCCGGTGCGCGATATCGAGCTGGGTATGACCCGCATGGCGTGGCATTCGCCGCAGGCGCTGCAGCCCGGTGAGTGGCTACGGATCAAGCTCTATTTCGATACAAAGTTCCTCGAGCCGATCGTGCTCTATGGCCGCGTCGAGAGCGCGGTCAAGGAGGACCTAGCCGGCGGGTGCGGTGTCCAGGCCGAACTCGCCGAAATACCTGGCGAGACCGAGGAGGCATTTGCGCGGCTCGCCTTTCTCGCCCAGCGCCGGCAATTGGCGCACCGTCCCGGCCTAACCGCAAGGAGCGAACGATGATCGAGGCAGTTGCCGCGATGAACGCGATCCTCGACGAACTGCAATCGCTCGCCGGCGCCGCCATGGCTCCGAGCCCAGCCGATCTTGTTGCCGATCCGACCAAGGTAACCGACGGCGCGTCGCCGACATTCTCGCAGGCGCTGCATGGCGCGCTCGGTCGGGTCGACGACGCGATTTCCCACGCCGATGCCAGTGCGCATGCCTTTGCCGCGGGAAACCGGGATATCCCGCTGAGCGACGTCATGGTGTCGCTTGAGCAGGCCAATCTGGCGCTGCAGATGGCGTCGGGCGTGCGCGACAAGGTCGTCGCCGCCTACACGAACATCATGAACATGCAAGTTTGATATGCGGCGCGGGTGAGGCGTGGCGTTTCTCGACGCGATCAACCCTCAAACCATCCTGGACCGGGTTCCGCCGATCCTTGGTGGCCGGTCGCGCGTCGCGATCATCACCGGTGGGGCGGCTGTGCTGGCGATTGTCGCCGTCGCGGCCCTCTGGCTGACCAAATCGAATTACGCGGTGCTCTATGCCGGGCTGTCCGGCGAAGAGGGCGGCCGGGCCATTATTGAGCTGCAAAAGCTTAATATCCCTTACCGCATTGTTGAAGGCGGCCGGGTCATCGAAGTGCCCGAAGCCGATGTCGGCCGCGCGCGGCTCCAGCTTGCCGCTCGCGGCGTGGCCAAGCGCGACGGTGACGAATGGGCCATTCTCGACAACCAGAGCCTCGGCGTCAGTCCGTTTGTGGAGCAGGTCCATTATGTCCGCGGCATCGAGGCGGCACTGTCGCGGACGGTCGGCGAGGTCGATGGCGTCGTTTCGGCCAAAGTGACGCTGGCGCTGCCGAAGCAAACCGATTTTCTCGGTGATTCGCCGACCCCTAGCGCTTCGGTGCTGGTGCGGTTGCGCCCTGGGACGGTGCTCACTGGCGCACAGGTGAATGGCATTGTTGGTCTCGTCGCGTCGAGCGTGCCGGGGCTGGCGCACGATCACGTCACGGTCGTCGACCAAAGCGGCACGGTACTCAATGCTGACGGCAAGGATCTCGCGCTTCAGGCGCCGCAGCAGCTCGATCTCGCCCGCGAGATCAACCGTCGTTATGAGGCTCTGATTACAGACCTGCTGGCGCCTGTACTCGGCCGGGGAAACTTCCGGGTCACCTCGGACGCCGATGTCGATTTCTCCCAGAGCAAGGAAAGCCTGGTCAAATACGGCGACAAGCACGTTCTGAGCGAGGACGAGACCGTCCACGTCCATGGCGCCGATGGCGAGACGCCGATCGGCATACCGGGAGCGCTCTCGAACACGCGCCCGCCGACGCCCAGCACCAGTGCGCCGCCGACACCCGCGCCCCCGCCGCCTCCCGCCGCTGCGGCCAAGGGTGCGACGCCGCCACCACCCGTACCCCCTGCCACGACCTCAACCGATACCAAACCGCCACCGGCCGACACCCATAAGACAACCAATTACGACATCGACAAGAGCGTGCAATTCCTCGAGCACCCATCTTGGACGTTGCGCGGCATCAACATCGCGGTCCTGGTTAACAATCCGACCGATAGCCCGATCCCAGCCGAGCGGCTGCAAGCGATCAACAAACTGGTCACTTCGGCGATCGGGGTCGGGCAAAACCCGCGTGTTACGGTGGTCGATCTGCCGTTCGGGGCGGCGGATAGCCCCGCCGCAGATGTCTCGGTGGCTTGGTGGAAGCAACCCTGGATGGCGGCGGTCGGTCAGAACGCGCTGCTCGTCGTGGCGGGCCTCCTGGCGCTGTTCGGCGGTGCTTTCCCGCTGATGCGGCGGCTCGCGACTGCCCAAGCCACCATGGCCGTCGTCGCGCCGCCGGCAAATCAAAATACCGCGCCGGGGTCAGCACCAACTTCGATAAGTGGGCCAAGGGGGACACCCCGAGCAGTCAGGCAACAACAGGATGTCTTCAGCATCGAGGCCGAGACCGTGCAGACGCTGGTCACACACGACCCGGCGCGGACGGCTCAGGTAATCAGGGGATGGATAGCCGGTGACCGAACCAGCCTTAAGTAGTCGCCATCAGCTCAGCGACGTCGAGAAATCGGCGGTAGTCATGCTGTCGATTGGCGAGGAGGCCGCTGCCGAGGTCATGAAGCACATGACCCAGCTGGAAATAAATCTTCTCTCAGTAGCGATGGCGCGGATCTCCAGCATCTCGAAGACCGAGGTAACGACGATCTTCGAAGAGTTCGTCGACGTTATGTTGCAAGAGACATCGATTGGCATCGGCGCCGAGAACTACGTCCGCAACGTCTTGGAGCAGGCGTTGGGCCCGGAAAAGGCCGAGCGCCTTGCCGGCCGGCTCAATCAGGGCGACTACTTCGCCGGCATTGAGGCGGTCCAGCTGCAGGATCCCCGTGTGCTCGCGGAAATGATCAAGTCCGAGCACCCTCAGATCGTGGCGATGATCTTCGCCTATATGGAGCCCGAACAAGCCGATGCGCTGATCCAGCATCTACCGCCCGAGCTGGTCGAGCAGGTGATCCCACGCCTCGCCACGCTTGACTCGATTCCGCCGGCCGCGATCCGCGAGCTGAACGAGTCGATCGAGGACCTGCTTGCCGGTGAGGCCCAGCAGGTCCGCGTCTCGGTCGGTGGCGTCGGCATTGCCGCCAAAATCCTCAACCGCGTCGACACGCAGCGGGTCGAAACCATCCTCACGCAGATCGGCACGGTCGACCCCGAACTCGCCCAGGCGATCCAGAACAGCATGTTCGTGTTCGAGGATTTGATGCGGCTCGACGACCGCTCCTTCCAGATGTTGCTTCGCGCGGTCGATCAGAAGCTGCTCGCCTCGGCGCTCAAGGGCGCCGATCCGAAGTTGCTGGAAAAGGTCATGTCCAACCTGTCGCAGCGCTCGGCGGAGATGCTGAAGGAGGAAATTTCAGCACGCGGCCCGATGCGCGTGAGCGAAATCGACGCCGCCAAGCGCGAGATCATCGCGACGGCTCAGCGGTTGGAAAGTGAGGGCACCATTATGTTGCCGACCGACGCCGGCGACCTCGTGACCTGACGGCTGACGATGTCCTCGGTTCGCATCAGCCAACACGGCCGCGCCACGGCCGCCCCGCCGAGCTCTGGCAGCGAAACGGGCAAGACCGAGGCGCCGACCGGCGTCGCCGGCTTCGCCGCAGCGCTCGGAGCGGCCGGGTTGATCCAAAAGGGATTGGGCACAGCCACGCTGTTCGACGCTAAGGCGAATGACGCGGCGGATGGCGCCAATACGACGCGTAAGCGGACCGGCAGCGAGGGGAAAAGCGATGATGCGGCCGCGATACTCGCGGCGCAGGCATCATTGCTAGCTGTCGCCGCACACGCCCCCCTCCCACCTAACGATGCCGTCAAAGCCCGCGCCGCGCCAGCCACGGTTCCGGGCGCCGAGTTGGAGAACCCCGTCATGCCTGGGGCGGGGCAGCCGGACACGAACTTTGGGTCGCCTGCGGCCGCTCCTGCCGATGCTTCCGCGGCGGGCTTGTCGCATCTGAGTGACCCACCGATCGTGGCCGCGTGGCACAATTTAGCGGACGACACATCGGCGCCGCCTGTGTCGGCTGATATCGCGGCGGCAGGTCCGATGCCTGGCGACGCGCCTGCGGTTCTCTCGGGAGCAGTGCCAACTCTCAGACCGCAACCACTGAGCACGTCGAGTTTGAATTTTGCGCCGACCCAGCCGGCGCCGATCGCGACCGCGCAGGCGATATCGCAGACAGCCCCCGGCGAGCCGGGTGCGAGTAGCGGTGACGCTGCCTCCGGCGGCGAAAGTCGCGAACGTTTCGTGCCGGTCGCGGACGTATCCGAGGGGGCTCGTGCTGCTGAGGCGGCGGCGCTCGGCGCGCCAGGTGAACCTGCGGCTCTGGCAAACGCGCCGACGGCTGCGGTTTCGCCGGCGATGGGCGCCGAAGCCGCCGCGACTGTCGCCAGCCAAGTCGCTAACCACGTCGTGCGGATGGTGTCGAGCGGTTCGCGTGAGATGGAAATACGGCTGCACCCTCCTGAGCTTGGCGAGGTTAGCGTGCGTGTCGTCGTCAACGGCCGTGACGTTTCGGCATGGTTCGGCTCACTGCAGCCCCACGTGCAAACCGCAATCGCCGACGGCATCGGTCAGCTTCAGGCCGGCCTCGGCAACGCCGGTTACAATTTGAACGGGGCCTGGGTCGGCGCCGACGCGTCGGGCGCGCGCCAGCCGGCTGGCGGCCCACCGCCGTTGGCGGCCCGGACGCCTATCGCCGCGAGCAGCCTCAATGTCGGAACGGCTGCCGCTTCTCGTCCTTCGGCGTCGGGGCTCAATATCTATGTCTGACACAAGAGAAGAACAGGCCACGCCGCTGGAGACCTTTAGCCTCATCGGCAAATCCGGCGCGGCAAAAAGCCGGATGGCGGTGCTCGAGCCAACGCTGCAGCGGATCAATGATCGGTTCGCGCGCTTCCTGCGAGCTGCGCTTCTGCAGTACCTGCGCCGCGCGGTGACCGTGTCTCCGGCCGGTATCGAGTGCGTCGAGCATCGCGAGCTGATGGAACGGCTCCCAAGCCCGACGCATCTCACCCTTTTCAATATGAAGCCTCTACGTGGGACGCTGGCTCTTGCGATCGAGGCGCCGCTCGTTGGCTCGATCGTCGAGAGCCGGTTCGGCGGCAATGGCCGGTTCCCGATCAACATGGCGAACCGCGATTTCACCCCTTTTGAGCTCAAGTCGATGCGAAGGGTAGTGGAGGCGACGCTGGAGCAGCTTGTCACCGCCTGGCAGCCCGTCGACCGGTTCGACGTCGAGATCTTGCGCAGCGAGACCAATCCCCAATTCGCCGGCTTTGCCACCGCTGAGGACTTGATCATCGTCAGCTCGTTCGACATCTCCGTCGAGCACGCTAAGGGGCGGTTCAGCATTTATGCTCCCTATGCCGCGGTCGAGCCGCTGCGTGACCAGCTAGCCTCGGGCATGGTCGCCGAGACGGTCGACCAGGATCTGCATTGGTCGGAGACGTTGAAAACCGGCGTCGCGCAGGCGGCGATCACCCTTAATGTCGAGCTCGGCAGGATCGAGATCAGCGTCGGCGATCTCATCGCGCTGCGGCCGGGAAACGTTTTCGAGATGGATCGGCCGGAGACCCTCGTCGTCGAGGCGAGCGGGGTGCCGTTGTTCCGGGGCCGTTGGGGTCGGCACGGGCGCAAGATCGGCGTCTTGATCGAAGAACGTTTGGCATCGCCGGGCGATGCCCGCCTTGTGCCGGCTGGCGCCGCAGATGGGGATCGCTGATGGCCGACGAACCGACAGGCGCAGTACCCGTGGAGGCGGCAGTGCCCACGACCGAGCCAGCGGCCGATCCCTCTCCCTTCGCCAAGCTTGAAGCGGAGCCGAACGGCGCGCGCGCTCCGCCGGTCGATAGCGGAGACACCGCAATACCTGGGCGAATCGACTTGGTGTTCGACGTGCCCGTATGTCTTTCGGTCGAACTCGGCCGCACCGACGTACCCATCCGCGAGGTCGTCAATTTGGGGCGCGGTTCGATCATCGAATTGGATCGCGGTCCTGGTATGCCGCTCGATGTCCGCGTCAATGGCGTCTTGATCGGTCGCGGCGAGGTGGTCCTCGTCAATGCCGAAAAACTCGGCCTGCGCTTCGTCGAGGTGGTGAACCAGGCCGACGGCCAAAGGCGACCGGGCTAGGACGGGCATGGATGGCGTAACGCAGGCAGCTCATGGCGCGCTGCTGACGATTTTCTATGTCGCCGGGCCGATCCTGGGGGTCATCCTGGTGATCGGCGTCGTCGTCAGCATCCTGCTCGCGGTCACGCAGATCAACGAGCCGACGCTCAGCTTCGTACCGAAGTTCTTTGGCACCGCATTGGCCCTTGCGCTGCTCGGGCCATGGTTGCTGCGTCAGCTTGAGGGCTTCACGGTTGCGATCCTGAGCGGGTTTCCGGCGATGCTGTCATGAGCATGCCGGCGGCGCCGACGGCGGGTGGTTTCAATATGGCTGCGGTGCGGCGGCATTTGCCGTCGCTCGCTGGACCGTCCGGGTTTGTCCTCATTCTGGCGATGGTGGTGGTGCCGCTGCCATCCTTCGCGCTCGATATTCTCTTCACTTTCAACATCTGCTTTGGGCTGATGATCCTGCTGGCGACGCTATACACGGCGAAGCCGACGGAGTTCTCGTCGTTCCCGACGCTGCTCTTGATGACCACGCTGTTGCGGCTGTCGCTTAACGTTGCCGCGGCGCGTGTCATCCTTCTCGATGGTTACCAAGGCACTGCGGCTGCGGGCCGCGTGATCGAGTCATTCGGCTCGTTTGTCGTCGGTGGCAACTACGCGGTCGGCATCGCTGTTTTTGCGATCCTCGTCATCATCAACTTTGTCGTCATCACCAAGGGTGCCGGCCGGATCGCTGAGGTCGCCGCCCGCTTCGTCCTCGACGGCATGCCGGGCAAGCAGATGGCGATCGACGCCGATCTGAATGCCGGGCTGATCAATCAGGAAGAGGCGACCCGTCGGCGGCAAGAGGTCGGACGCGAGGCCGATTTCTTTGGCGCGATGGATGGCGCCAGCAAATTTGTCCGCGGCGACGCGGTCGCCGCCGTGCTGATCCTGTTCATCAACCTGGTCGGCGGGCTGATCATCGGCGTCTGGCAGCACGAACTCAATTTCTCGGAAGCCGGGCAAACCTACACACTGCTGACCATCGGTGACGGGCTGGTGGCGCAGATCCCGGCGCTGATCATTTCCTCGGCGGCGGGCATTGTCGTCAGCCGGGTGGCAACCGGTGTCGACGTCGGCAATCAGATTGTCTCGCAGCTGGCGATCTACCCGAAAGCCTGGTGGCTAGCCGGCGGGATCGTCGGCCTGTTCGGCCTCATTCCGGGGATGCCGCATCTGCCCTTCCTCGCCTTTGCCGCCCTGCTCGGCGCGACCGCGCGATGGATCGATCGAGAGCAGGCGCGCGCACGAGTGGCGCCGCCGCCTCCTCCACCGGTTGCCGATACGGCGGAGATCGATATCGGCGTTGTCGAGCTGGTCGAGCCGCTGGAGGTTCAGGTCGGTTACCGTCTCGTCGGTCTCGTGAGCAAAGACCGCGAGGGTGGTCTGCTGCACCGGCTACGTGCGGTGCGCCGGCAATTGTCGCGGGAGTTCGGCTTTCTCGTCCCGGTCGTGCATGTCCGCGACAATCCTGATCTACGCTCGACCGGATACCGCATCCTCGTTTATGGGGTCGAGCGCGCGGCCGGCGAAGTTCATCCCGACCGGCTGTTGGCGATGGCTTCGGGCAATACCCTGGCCGAAGTTCAAGGCGTCCTTACTCGCGATCCGGTCTTCGGCCGGCCGGCGCATTGGATCATGCCGGCGACGGCCGATCAGGCGCGCGCCGCCGGCTATACCGTGTTCGACGCCACGGTGGTCGTCGCCACGCATTTCGAGCGGGTAGTCCGCGACAATATCGAAAACCTGTTCGGCCGCGCCGAGCTCGACGCGGTGCTTATCCATCTCAACAAGCTCATTCCGAAGCTCACCGAGGAGCTGACCCCCAAACTATTGTCGATGAGCGTAGTACACGCCGTGCTGAAAGCCCTTCTGGCTGAGCACGTCCCGATCCGCGATCTTAGGACGATCGTCGGCGCGCTGATCGACGGCGCGGCAACAACTCAAGAACCGCGCGCGTTGAATGAGATCGTCCGTCTGAAATTGGGCGGCTATATCGTCCAGCTCGTCTTCGGCGCCGTCGACGAGCTCAAGGTGATGGCGCTAGAGCCTGATCTCGAGCAGCTCTTGCAGGAGGTGGTGCGGCTTTCTGCGGGAACCGGCGCTTTCGGCATCGAGCCGGGATTGGCCGGCGAGCTCCGGAGCGCGGCGGCTGCCGCTGCGGCGCGGCTGGACGAGACGGGTTCGGCCGCCGCCCTCGTGACCCGCCCGGAACTGCGCGAGCTGGCGGCGCAGCTGCTGCGGCCGGTGCAGCCGGCTGTCTGGGTATTCGCCTATCCGGAGATTCCGCCGGAAAAACGCATAAAGGTCGTCGAGCTGCTAGGCCGTCCAAGGAAACCGGGCGATGGCGATTGAGTCCGAGGCCCAGCTCCTCGAGCGTTCGGGCGCAGGAGGCGCCGCCGCGCCAACGCCACGCGGCGGTTTTCACGGCGGTTACGAGGCACAGCTCGACGAGGGCGACGTCATCCGGCAGTTCGTGCCGGTGGTCAAACGGCTGGCGTTGCGCCTCAGGGGGCGAATGCCCGAAACCGTCCAGCTCGACGATCTGATCCAAGCGGGGCTGATCGCGGTATTACGCCTCGCGCGACTCGGCGGGGTCACCCCGCCCACCGACCCGCTGCTGCATCGATCGATCATCAACGCGATGATCGACGAGGCTCGCCGCGAAACCTGGGCCCCGGTGCGCACCCTGCGACTTGCCAAGGCGGCGAGCGAGGCGATGCGCGCCGTCAAGCTGCGGCTCGGGCGTGACGGCAACGATGATGAGATCGCCGGCGAGTTGCAGATCGGCCTCGGCGACTATCATGCGCTACTGGTCGAAATCGCCGGGATCAATCTGCTGCACATCGACGAGTTTGACGATTCCGGGGACCGCGGCCTTAGCGTCGATGACAATCAGGATGCGGCGCTCGATCGCAGCCGCATGATGGCTGCGCTCGCCGAGTCGATCGCCGCACTGCCCGAGCGCGAGAAGCTCGTCCTTTCGCTCTACTACGAGCAGGAACTCAACATGGAAGAGGTCGGCAATGTGCTCGGCCTCGATAAATCGACCGTATGCCGGGCCCACGGGCGCGCCCTATTGATGCTGCGCGACGTGCTGGCCGATTGGCGCGGCGAGGCGGCTGAGCCGCCATCTGGTTCGGGGGACTAGGTGGATATTTTATCGACAATCGGCCTGTTCCTGGGAGTCGGGGCGATCATCACCTCGATGCTGCTTGATGGCGGCAATCCGGGCGCGCTGTTGCAATTCTCCGCGTTCGTCATCGTCTGTGGCGGCACCCTCGCAGCAGTCCTGGTCCAAACCCCGCTCAGCATTTTTCTGCGCGGTCTAAAGATGCTGATGTGGGTTTTCTTCCCCCCCAAGGATGACCGTCCCGATCAGCTGCGCCAGATCACGGACTGGCTGCGCATCGCTCGTCACCAGTTCGTCCTCGCGCTCGATCCGATAGCCGAACAACAGACCGACCCGTTCATCCGCCAGGCCTTGCGCCTCGTGGTCGATGGTATCGAGGCGCCGCAGATCAGGATGGTGCTCGAAACCAACATCCAGACCTCGGCGCATGAGGAGATGGTTGCCGCCGAGATGTACGAAGCGATGGGCGGGTACGCCCCAACCGTCGGCATTCTCGGCGCGGTAATGGGCCTCATCACCGTGATGTCGCATCTCGACGACCCCTCAAAGCTGGGTGAGGGCATCGCGACGGCCTTCGTCGCCACTGTCTATGGCGTCGGCCTGGCCAATTTGTTTCTGCTGCCCGTGGCGGCCAAGCTCAAATTCCTCGTCAAGCGGCGAGTTCGCCGCCTCGAGATGATCGTCGAAGGCATGATCGGCATCGCCATCCTCGAGAGCCCGCTGCAGCTCGAGATGAAACTACGCAGCTTCCTTGAGCATGGCGAGGCGGCGGAGGCGGGCGAACACGGCGAAGAAGAACCGGCCGCGAGCCCGAGCCCGGCCGGAGCCGACTGACCAATGCGCGCCGCACCTGACGGAGGAGATCGGGAATGAAAAACCAAGAGCCCGAGAAGCCACCCAATCACGAGCGGTGGATCATTTCCTACGCCGATTTCACCACTCTGCTGCTCGCGACCTTCGTCGTCATGTATGCGGTGTCGACAATTAACTCGTCGAAGTTTCAGCAAATGGCAGAGTCATTCTCGACCGCGTTTATCGGGCGAACCACCCATGTCCAGGACACCGGGCTCGCGGCAGCCCAGCGCGGACCTTTTACCGCCATGCCGAACCCCGTGCATCTGCCGATGATTACCCGTGAGATGGAGCTCAAGAACCTGCCGCCGGCCCTGCGCCAACAGCAAGTCACTGGGGAACCGAACCAGACCCAGACCGGCCCGGAGGTGCCGCTTGGTTTCTCGCCAGATCAGCCGCAGCAAGGCCAAACCCAACCGATCGACGATCCTAATGCGCCGGGGGCCAAGCTGCGGCAGAAGGTCGAGCAGCGGATTCAGGGCCTCGACGCTGCCTATGACCAACTCTCGAAAGCGCTAGCAGCACTGGTCGGCAAGGGTCAGGTGCATGTCTCGCTGCAGTCATTGGGCGTCGTCATCGATATTAACGAGCAGGTTCTGTTCAACAGCGGTAAGGCCGAGCTGGTCCCCGCGGCCATGCCGATCATCGACCAAATCGCCAAGATCCTGGTCGATCTGCATTATCAGATTCAGGTAAACGGCTTCACCGACAACGTCCCGATCCATAACCCGCAATTCGACTCCAACTGGGATTTGTCGGCGACGCGGGCGATTTCCGTCGTCAAGCGCTTCGCGGCAGCCGGTATTGACCCGACGCTGCTGGTGGGAGCCGGGTTCGGTGAATTTCACCCCGTCGCGGCCAACGACACGTTTGAGGGCCGGCAGAGTAACCGACGCGTCTCGATCGTGGTCGTCTCTCCGCTCGAAGGCAGTGATCCGGCGCGCACCAGACTGCTCGGCAGCGCCGCGGATCGACCGGCACCCGGTGCGGTTGCCCCGCCGCCCACTCCCGCTCAGCCCTGAGCGGCAAGTCGGCAAGCAAACCGAACAATGGCCCGATCCCGGCGCGAAGGCGCTCCCACCAATGCGGCGATGAAGCCCGTCCTGTTGGCGGCGGGGCTCGGCCTCTACTGGTTTGTTGCGTACCAGGAGGGCAGCGACGTCGATGCGCCGATGTGGGGTTACCTGACGATGGCCGGGTTGCGCCTGCTGGCCGATTTCGTCGGTGCCTGGCTCATTATCTCCGCGCTGCAGCTGGCGATTGCGCTCGGCAAGATCGGGTTCAGCTACTTGCGTGCGATTTGGTTGCAGGCGGGCTGATGAGCACGCGGCTTGATCTTTCGGGCGCCTTGGTGTCGCCTTTCCAGTTTCCGGCCCTCAACGATCCCGGCGAGGCCGAGCTTGCCGCCGTCGCGGACCTTGATCCGGCGGCGCCCGCGGAGGCGAGCGCCGGCTCAAATGGAAAAAGCCCTCATGCCGAGGCAATCGCGGCGGAATTTGCCGCCGCTCACGCCGAGGGCTTGCGGCGCGGTTTCGAGGAGGGTCGCGATAAAGGCTACGCCGCCGGCCATGCCGAAGGCGTCACGGCGGGGGAGGCGACCCTTGCCGAGGCAGTGGACCGGCTCGTCGCGATCATTGGCCGGCTCGGTCGCCCGCTGACAGTGCTGGAGCAGCCGATCGAGGATGCGCTTCTCGCACTCGCGCTTGAAATTGCGCGCTGCGTCATCGGTAACGAGGTCAAGCATTCGCACGAATTCCTCGTGCGCTTGGTCCGCGAGGCCATCGCGGCGATTCCGCTCGAAATGGGGTCTCCGCGGGTGTTGCTGAACCCAACCGACCTCAAACTCATCCGCAAGCTAGTGCCGGAGGCGGAGGCGGGGCACGCCACCCTCGTCGCCGACGATACGGTGGAGGCGGGCGGATGCCTGGTGATCGCCGATGGCGATGGACGGCCTACCAAGGATCGCCGCTGGAACCCGCGCGCGAGCGAGGGCGTGTCTCAGGTCAATCTCACCCTGTCGTCGCGCTGGCGCGCGGTGATGCTGGCGCTGTTCGACGGCGAGGATAGCTGATGCCCGACGGCGACAGCTCTTCCCAGCATTTGGTAGCCAGCCTCGAGCGGTATCAAGCGCGGCTGCAGACCGCCGATAACGGGATCAAAGTGCACGGCAGTCTGGTGCGCACCGTCGGGCTGGTGATGGAGGCGCGCGGTATCCACGTCGCCATCGGTGAGCGCTGTTTCGTCGAGAGCGAGGCGGGACGGCTGCTTTCGGCCGAGGTTGTCGGGTTCGACGGCGGACGCGTCCTCTTGATGCCCGAGGGTCAGGCTGACGGTCTCGCCCCTGGGGCCAGGGTGATCCCTGCTGGTCGCACGATGGAGGTCGCCGTCGGCCCGGACTTTCTCGGCCGGGTGATCGACGGTGGCGGGCAGCCGCTTGACGGCAAGGGTCAGATTCGCGCCGCCGACCGGGTGCCGCTGTTCGGTCAGTCCGTCAATCCGATGCGGCGCGCCATGGTGGAGGAGCCGCTAGATGTCGGTGTTCGCTCAATAAATGCGTTGTTTTCGGTGGGCCGCGGCTCGCGTCTCGGGCTCTTCGCCGGGAGCGGCGTGGGGAAGAGCGTGCTGTTGGGTATGATGGCGCGGTACACGAGTGCCGATGTCGTCGTGGTGGGGCTGATCGGCGAGCGAAGCCGCGAGGTCAAAGAATTTGTCGAGCGCATTCTCGGCAGCCATGGGCTGGCGAAAGCTGTCGTTGTCGCCGCGCCGGCTAACGAGTCCGCTTTGGGCCGGGTGCACGGCGCTTACCGTGCGACCGCGATCGCCGAATATTTCCGGGATCACGGCCATCAGGTGCTGCTGCTGATGGATTCGTTGACGCGGTTCGCGATGGCACAGCGCGAGATCGGCCTCGCCGTCGGTGAGATCCCCGCCAGCCGGGGCTATCCCGCCTCGGTTATTGGGCGGATTTCCTCGCTCTGCGAGCGCGCGGGGAACGGGACCGAGGGCTCGGGCAGTATCACCGCGTTCTATACGGTGTTGGTCGAGGGCGACGATCCCAACGATCCGATTGGCGACTCGGCGCGATCGATCCTAGACGGGCATCTCGTGTTATCGCGTCAACTCGCCGATCGCGGCCATTTCCCGGCGCTCGACGTTGCTGCCTCGGTCAGCCGGGTGATGCCGGCGGTGGTGTCGCACGAGCAGATCGCCGCGACGCAGCGCTTCAAGCAGCTCTACAATCGCCTCGAGGAGAGCCGCGATTTGATCGCGATCGGCGGCTATCGGCCGGGGCACGATGCCGAGCTTGATCACGCGGTGTCTCTGCAGCCGGCGATCGGCGAATTCCTGCGTCAGGACATGACCAACGCGGTCAGCTTCGCGGACAGCGTCGCCGCGCTCGGGCAGATCGTTGCGTAAGGGGATAGCATGGTGGGGGGACCATGGCCGGACTGGACAAACTGATCAGCGTCACCGGCAAGAAAAGCGACAATGCGCTGGTGACCTGGCAGCGCCTCAAGCAGCAATGCGACGAGGCGCTGGCGAAGCTGTCATTGCTGCGGGAGTACTGCGACCGCTATCGCGCTCTCCTCAACTCCAATCTCGGCCAAGGCATGCCGGCAATGTCGACGATGGCCTATCTCGGCTTCATCGGGCAGATCGAAGAGGTGGTGTTGCGCCAAGAGAGCGAAGTAGGACGCCTCGAGGCGGCGTGTACCGCACAGTGGCAGGAGCTCGTCGAGATCCGCCGTGAGAAACGCGTCTACGAGATCGTCAGCGAACGCGCCGCCGAGCGCGAACTGGCGGCCGCCTTGCGCAGCAGTCAGGCTGAGATTGACGACATGCTGCAACGCGTCGGCAAAGCCCCTTAAGCTGGGCGCGGTCGTGACGAAAAACGGAATTCCGCCCGATGGCTGACGTCGATCAGTCGGCGGCATTCGACCTTGAGGAGCCGCGTGGCCGTTCGCCCTTGCTCAAATGGGGGCTGATCGCCGTCGCCGCGCTGGCTCTTCTCGGGGCGGGCGGCGCTGTCTGGTACTTCTTCCTCGGCGGCAAGGAGCATTTCGCCCCGAAGCAGGCGAAGGAGGTCGAAGCACCGCTCCCCTACTACCTCGAAGTCAAGCCCATCGTCGTTAGCATGCCGAGCAATAGCGGCGTGACGCATTTCGTCCAGGTCGGGGTGAGCTTGCAGCTGCCTCGTCCGGCGGCGGGCGAGATGGTCGGTGCGTTGCTGCCTGAGGTTCAAGATTCGATGCGGCAAACGCTCTTGGCCTTCAAGGCCGATGATCTGCAGACCCCTGAAGGGGTCGACAAGGTGCGCAAGGCGATGATCAATCACCTCAACGAAGTCCTCGGGAGCGTGTTGGGACCCGATCGCCTTGCCAAGCTGACCGCAGGAAGTCCGGACGGAGCCTTCGTCCAGAACATCCTGTTTCCGACGCTGATCGTCGAATGACGCGCGTGGCGTTGATCTCCGCGGCCTCATGCCGCCGCTCGGGCGGTCGAGCGGGGAGCCGCCAACGTGCCCTATGACGCGATCGGTCTTGATACGCTGTCGCTGACCCTTGGCGTTATCGTCGTCGTGTTGTGGGCCGGGATCTGGGCAATGCGCCGGATGCGCCCGGGGAGCATCATCGGCAATTCGCGCGACTGCTCGATTGTCCGCTCGCTGACGCTCGGTCCACGCGAGCGGCTCCTGGTGGTACAGGTGGGCGCGCGCCACCTCGTGATCGGGGTCGGTTCGACCTCTGTGTCATTGCTGTGCGAGCTCGACACGCCACTCCCGGCGGCCGCTGGCGATGCGCGTTTCGGCGAGACCATGCGCAAGGCGCTGGGGCGATGGCACGGCGGCTGATACTCGCGCTCGCGGCGGTGCTCTGCCTCGTTGCGCTCGTCGCCGCCACTGCGCAAGCCGCCAGCCTTGGCGCGCTCGATGCACACCCCGACGGGCACGGCGGAACCAATTACACCGTGCCGGTACAAGTCCTGCTGCTCATGGCGGGGCTG
Organism: Allostellaceae bacterium; assembly: GCA_035935235.1. GTDB lineage: Bacteria > Pseudomonadota > Alphaproteobacteria > ATCC43930 > CGMCC-115725 > DATARH01. The sequence continues at coordinate 13,031 of DASYXG010000305.1, read as the reverse complement.
GTGTTTCTGCCGGCGATCCTGCTGACGATGACCTCGTTCACCCGCATCATCATCGTCCTCTCCTTGCTGCGGCAGGCGCTCGGCTTGACCCAGACGCCGCCCAATCAGGTGCTGATCGGCCTCGCCCTGTTCTTGACCATGTTTGTGATGAGCCCGGTATTTACCCGTGTCAGCGATAGCGCACTGAAACCGCTGATGGACGACAAGATCACCAGCGAGGAGGCCCTCACCAAGGCTCAAGGGCCGCTGCGCGATTTCATGCTCAAGCAGACACGGCGCGACGATATCGGCCTGTTCTTGAAGTTGGCCGGCGGCAAGACCTATCCCACAGCGGAGGACGTGCCGTTCTCGGTTTTGGTCCCGGCCTTTGTCACCTCAGAGCTCAAGACCGGCTTTCAGATTGGCTTCCTGATCTTTTTACCATTTCTGGTGATCGATATCGTCGTCGCCGCGGTGATGATGTCGCTCGGCATGATGTTGCTGTCGCCGACCAGCGTGTCGCTACCGCTGAAACTCGCGCTCTTCGTCCTGGTCAACGGCTGGACCCTGGTGATCGGCTCGCTCGCTGAGGGTTTCCTCAAGTGAATACCGTCGAAATCGTCAGTGCCGCGCGCGAGATGATGACGCTGACCCTGACATTGGCGACGCCGTTCCTGGCCGGCGCGGTGCTCGCCAGCCTGCTGATCGGGCTGTTCCAGGCGAGCACGCGAATGAACGATCTCACGCTCAGCTTCGTGCCGCGCTTCTTCGCGGTGCTGCTGGTGTTGTATCTCGCCGCTTCCTGGGCCGGCGCGCGCATGACTAACTACATCGAACGCGCGGCAACGACCGCTCAGGTGTTGCGCTGATGAGCGCATGCTGAGCGTCAGCGATGCCGATCTGGTGCGTTGGCTCGGCCAATTCTTTTGGCCGTTCCTACGGATCCTTGCGCTGTTTGCGGCGGCGCCAGCATTCAGCTCAGTAGCGATCCCGGTGCGGGCGAAGGTTGCTCTCGCGGTGGCGGTCACCGTCGCGGTCGCTGGAACCGTGAAGGAGACCGCGCCGCTCGATCTGTCATGGACGACCGCGGTCCTCGCGGTCGAGCAGGTGCTGATCGGCGTCGTCATTGGTTTCGCGATGCAGCTGACGCTCGCCGCGATGGGGCTGGCGGGCGAATTCGTTGGGATGCAGATGGGGTTTGGCTTTGCCAGCCTGTTCGACATCCAGAGTGGGTTCCAAGTCCCGGTGATGGGGAACTTCTTCAACCTCGTCGCGCTGCTGCTATTCGTCGCCTTGAACGGCCACTTGGTGCTGCTGGGTGTTCTGGTGAAGAGCTTCACGATCGTGCCGATCGCGGCCGGCAGCGGGATCGGTGTCGATGGTTGGCGGTCGTTGGCGCGAGCTGGGGCGCTGCTCTTTCAGATGGGGTTCTGGCTGGCGCTGCCCGTGGTCGCCGTGCTGCTGGTGACGCACCTCGCGGTCGGGTTCGTCTCGCGGGTCGCGCCGCAATTCAATGTGATGTCGGTCGGTTTCTCGCTGTTCATGTGGGTCGGGATCGCCGCGGTCATCGCGCTAGTGCCGTTCTTCGTGCCAGCGGTTGAGCACATTATCGAGTCCGGCCTCGCCCTGATCGGCGCCGCTTTGCGTGGCGAGGCGCCGCCGTGAGCGATACTTACAGCGCCGGCAGCCGTACCGAACGGGCAACACCGCGGCGCCTGCAAAAGGCGCGCGAGGAAGGCTCGGTCGTTCGCGCCCATGCGGTCGCGGGCGCTGCTGTTCTGATCGTGGGTGCCGGGATCATCGCGATCGCCGGCGCCAAGCTGGCCGGTCTTCTTGAGTCGTCGCTGATTAACGGTCTTGCGTTGAAACTTGAGGATATGCGCGAGCCCTCGCGGATGCTTGCCGCGGCCGGGCAAGTCGCATGGCCGGGTTTGATGATCCTTGCGCCATTTCTGTTGCTGCTGGCTGCTGTGGGTCTGGGTGCCGATTTGTTGGTTGGCGGCTGGATCGTGTCGGCGAAACCGATTACCCCCGACTTCAACCGCATCAATCCCGTCAAGGGTTTCGGCCGGCTGTTTTCGCACGCCGCCTTGGCCGAGATCTTAAAGGCGCTCATCAAGTTCGTCGTCGTTGGCGCCATAGCCGCCTGGCTGATGCGCGGCTGGTTGCTCGATTTTCTCCACCTGGCCGGCGAAACCTGGCCCTACGCGCCCCAACACGTCGCCGGGCTGGCGACCAGAGCATTCCTGATTCTCGCGGTGGCGTTGGCGGTGGTGACGCTCTTCGAAGTGCCGTACCAGATCTGGCAGTTCCGCGACCAGTTCAAGATGAGCCGCGAGGAAATCAAGGACGAGCTACGGGAGCAGGAAGGCAGCCCACAGACAAGGCGGCGGATCCGCTCTCTGCGGATCAAGATGGCGCGCGGCCGGATGATGTCCGAAGTGCCGAAATCCGATGTCGTCGTGGTTAATCCCGAGCATTTCGCCGCGGCGTTGAGCTATCGAGAGGACCGAATGCGCGCGCCGCGCCTCGTCGCCAAGGGCACCGGGCTCATCGCATTACGCATTCGCGCGGTGGCCGAGGAAAGCGGCGTACCGGTAGTCGAGGCGCCGCCGCTGGCGCGGTCGATCAACCGCTTCGTCGATTTAGGCGACGAAATACCCTCGGGCCTTTATGGCGCCGTCGCCGAGGTGCTGGCCTACGTCTATCGCCTCAAGGCGGCCCGCGATATGGCCGGCCCGTTGCCACCGCTGCCCGAAGATGGCCGTTTCGAACCGCCGGAGGGACTGGATGCGTAAGAGCGAGCGCCGTTTCAGGCGGCGCCGAGTGCGTGCTTCGCGGAATGGCTCTGTTCGCTGCCGTCGGATTTATAAGACCGATGCGGGTCTTGGCGGCGCAGCCTGTCGATGGCGGCGGTCAGGTGGCGCAGCATGGTATCGCAGATGACCGCGTTTTCTTGGTTGTAGCGGGCCAGCGCGACGAGCGCGGCGGCGCCCAGCGGCGGCGACGCTTGTATCGCGGTCGCCTGTTCGATCCTGTCGGCGAGGAGCAGCTTGCGCTGCGCCACCGCATTGATGGCTTCGGCCGTCCCGCTCAGCAGCGCGCGTCGCTCTTCTTCGAGCACGTCGCGCAGCTGATCGATCAACCCGGTGAGTTGGTCTGCGGGGGCGGTCATCGCTGCACCGTCAGAACTTGATCTCGACGCCGCCGTCACGCGAAACGGTCGCACGCAGCGTCTTCTGGCTCGCCGGGTTCTGCACCGAAATGCTGTCGCCGACCCGGCCATCCTCCATCGCCGTCGCGGTGGTCTTTAGTGTCATCGATTGAGCCGTCAATGTCAGCACCACATTCTGACCCCGATGGACGGCGATCGGCAGATCGAGCAGCGACGACAACACCGGGTTCCCGGCCATGAGCCCGATACGCAGGATCTTACCCTGGACTTGGCGCGGGTCGGTTATCAGCCCGGCGCTGGTGGCAAGCTGGTCGACGCGTCCGCTGGTCAGCTGCGTTGCGGTCAACGTGGTATTTGGTGGCAGATTTGTTGCGGCAACGACTGCATTAACCCAGGCGTGAAGGTGAACCGGAACGTAAAGCGTCCAACTCGGGTCCCGACAGCTGACTTTCGTGGTCATCGTCGCAGCATTGGTAGGCGGTAATTCAACATCGATATTCGGGCAAGCTTCGAGCCTAAGTCGGGAATCAATAGTTCCAACATCGATCTCACCTGACGCGCCAACCATCGAGGCAAGTCGTGGCAAAATCGTTGCTTCAATTGCGCTACGAATAGCAGCTTCATCTTGTATCTGTTGTGCTGATGCGCCACCACATAGAGCAAGAATTAGGACAGCAACGCCGGCGATAGCGCTATGGCTGAAGCTAGTCTTGGTGGCCATCGCCATTTTCCCTTGCTTTTGCCGCAAAGTTTTTTCATCATAACGAAAAATGGAAATTCGGCAAGTTGAGAAAATATCGAGCAAGCGTAAGCGACACGGGTGCGAATGGGTGAGCGGGGAACATTTCGGTGAATTGGCACAAGGTCGAACAAGCGAGCGTCAGTTAATGGCTCTACCAATCGATACTGGGCTCGAGTTTTACCGGCAGGTCCTCGCGTTGCGCGGCTATCGGCAGGAAATTCTTTCGGCCGACATCGCGAATGCCAGCACGCCGGGCTTCAAGGCGGTCGATCTCGATTTCGCCGCCGCGCTCAACGGTGCCACGCGCCAGCCCAATTCGAACAGCACCGTCGGTTCGCGCCGCGTCTTGCTGGTCGATGACGACCGGCAGATGACGATTGACGGCAATGGCGCCGCGCCGGCAGCGGCGGCGAATTTCGTCAAATACCAGGCCGGGACCGAGGTGACGCTCGATGGCAATAGCGTCGACCTCGATCATGAAAAGACTACCGCGGCTGAAAACGCCGTCCAGTACGAGGCGGCTGCGACCTTCACGACCCAGACGATCCGCATGCTGATGACCGCGATCACCGGATCCGGGTCACAGCAATCGAGTGGGGGTTAGCCATGTCGCTGTTGGGTACGCTCACCATCGCGGGCTCGGGCATGTCGGCGCAATCCGAACGCCTCTCGGCCACCGCCAGCAACCTCGCCAACGCCAACACGTCCGTCGGGCCGGGCGGCCAGCCTTATCGCGCCCGCGAGGTCGTGTTTCAGGCCCTGTCGCTCGACGGCGACGATAGCGACGCGGCCGCGGTCGGGGCGAAGGGGGTCAAGGTTGCCGCTGTGGTGGAAAGCAATGCGCCAATGAAGTCGGTCTACAACCCCGGTAGCAGCTTCGCCGACGCCAAGGGCTACGTGCAGATGCCCAACGTCAATCCGGTCGACGAGATGGTCAACATGATCTCGGCGCAGCAGGACTATCAGGCGAACCTCGAGGCGTTCAATGTCGCCAAGACGCTCGCCCTGCGCACGCTGACGATCTAGCGCGAGGTTCGAGGAAACCATGACACTTGCAGCGAGCGTGATGCCGGCATCGGTTGTGTCGCTGCCGCCGGGGACGCAGTTGAAGCCTGCGTCCACCTCAGCCGCGTCCGCCGCCGCGGCGGCCTCGACTGGGGTTGGCCAAAGCCTTACCGAAAGCGACTTCCTGACGCTTTTGACGACGCAGCTCGAAAATCAGGACCCACTCAATCCGCAAAGCCCGAGCGACCTCGCCGCCGAACTGGCGCAGTTTTCGACCGCGAGCGGGGTCCAAACCCTCAACAGTGCGTTCAATTCGGGCACCGGCATGCAGGCGGCCAGTCTGGTTGGGAAGAATGTCGCTGTCGCGGGAAATACCATGGTCCTCGGTGCGAGCGGCTCGGCCCAGGGCGCCTTCAGCCTTTCGGCCGCGGCAAAGGACGTTACCGTCACGATAGCCAATTCCGCCGGCAGCATCATTGGCACGATTGACCTTGGGGCGCAGGCCGCGGGCAATCAGACCTTCGGATGGAACGGGCAAGACGTGAATGGCAAAGCTCTGCCGGCCGGCAACTATGTCTACGCCGTCAATGCCGTCCCCGCCTCAAACGGCGCGACCGTAACCGCGACACCCTACGCGGTTGTCCCGGTCACTTCGATTGTGCTCGGCGGCCAAAGCGGCCCGATCCTCGATCTCGGTGGCGGGCTCGCGCCCGTGCCGCTGAGCTCAGTCCAACAAGTATTTTAGCGGAGTAGCGGCGATGACCTTATCCGTCGAACTGTCAGGACTGCAGGCGGCTCAGACCGACCTCGACACAATCGGAAACAATATCGCGAACGTCGGCACCAATGGCTTCAAGGCGTCGAAGGCGAATTTCGCCGATCTCTACGGCAATTCGCTCCTCGGTTCGGCTGGGACCGCCGGGACTCCCGGCCAGGGTGTGATGACCAGCAGCCTCTCGCAATTGTTCACCGAGGGTTCGATCAACACCACCGGCAACCCGCTCAATGTCGCGATCAACGGCAACGGGTTCTTCCAGGTGCTGACCCCGACGGGGGCAGCTTACAGTCGCGACGGTTCTTTCCAGCTCGACGCCAACGGCAATCTCGTCAATGACGCCGGTGCTTTCGTGATGGGCTTTTCCGCGCCCGCCAGCGGCGGCGCGTCGGTCCCGGCGGGGTCGCTGGGGAAAATCCAGATCAGCGAATCGAATGTGCCGCCGGTGGCGACATCGAACGTGACGATGAACGTGAATCTGCCGTCGACCGATACCCCGATCAACACGGTTCTGACGCCATTCAGCGTCAACACGCCCGCCAGCTACAACGAGAGCACCACCAGCACGGTGTACGACAGTCTCGGCGCGCCGCGCACACTGACCACCTATTTCACCGAGGTGTCGGGTTCGGGTACGCCAGACAATTGGCAGACCCATTGGGCGCTGTCGGACACCAACGGGACCATGGTCGCTTCGGGCGCCGGTGCGACGTTGACCTTCAATAGTTCCGGCACACTGACCGGCGGCAGCAACACCATCAACGTCGCCACCTTGCCGAACGGCGCTGCGGCGTTGTCGATCGTGCAGAATTATACGGGCACCACCCTTTCCGACCTGACCTTCGGGGTCAACTCGATCCAGAGCAACGGCGCCGCCGCTGGACGGTTCGCCGGTCTCGACATCGGCTCCAATGGCAACGTCGTCGCGCAATATTCGAATGGTGCGACCAAAATCATGGGCACGATCGCACTGGTGAACTTCACCAACCCGGAGGGATTGACGCCTATCTCCGGCAACAATTGGCTGCCATCGGCCGCCTCGGGACAACCGCTGACAAATGCGCCCGGCAGCGCGGGCGTCGGCACGCTGGAATCGGGCGCGCTCGAAGGATCGAACGTCGATCTGTCGACCCAGCTGGTCAATCTCATCACCGCGCAGCAGGCCTATCAGGCCAATGTCCAGAGCATCAACGTCGATCAGCAGAACGTGCAGAAGCTGATGACGATCCAATAGGCGCGGCTGAGAACAACGGGAACCGGATAGGGGCGCGATGAGCCAGCAGCTGGTCTACCTGGCGATGACCGGGTTGAACGCGACGATGGATCGGATGACATCGGCGACCAACAACCTGGCCAACGCCAGCACCACCGCGTTCAAGGCGCAGCAACCGGTGTTCCAAGCGCAGCCGCTTTATGGCCAGGGGCTGGCCGACCGCGTCGATGTCGCTACGGCCCAGGACACCGCAAGCTTCAAGGCCGGACCGATCGAAGGCACCGGGCGCGACCTCGATGTCGCGATCAAGGGCCAAGGCTGGATTGGGGTTCAGGCCACGGATGGTAGCGTCGCGCTCACCCGCAACGGGTCGCTCGCGATCTCGGGAACCGGGGTGCTGCAGACCAGCGACGGCAACCCCGTCCTGGGCAAGGGCGGTGCGCCCATCACCCTGCCGCCGCTGCAAAAAGTGACGATCGGCGCCGATGGGACCATTTCCGGCGTGGCCGTCGGCCAGACCCCCGATCAGGTCGCCACGCTCAACCGCATCATGCTCGCCAACCCGCCGACCGCGGCATTGACCCGGCGCAGTGACGGGCTCTTCGCCGATCAGCAGGGCCAGCCGACGCCGGACGCCTCCGTGCAATTGCAAGTCGGGGCGCTCGAGGGCAGCAACGCCAACCCGGTCGAGACGATGATGAGCATGATTGAAAATACGCGGATCTTCCAAATGCAGACCGAGTTGGTTCGGATGGCGCTCAACTCTGGCCAAGGCCAGAGCAGCCCGTTGACCTTGACGTAACCGAGACCCGGTCCCGAGGCGGAGAACCCACAACATGATGCAATCGCTCGCAGTCGTTCGCACCGGCCTCGAGGGCGAACAGACCAAGATGGACGTCATTTCGAACAACCTGGCCAACATCAACACGACCGGGTTCAAGAAGCAGCGCCCGATCTTTCAGGATCTGCTCTACGAGAGCCTGACGCAGCCAGGCGGGTTCACTTCGCAGGCGACCAACTATCCATCGGGCTTGCAGCAGGGGACCGGCGCCAACGTGATCGCCACTGAGCCGGTCGTGACCCAGGGCAGCTTGGAGCAGACCGGCAACGCGCTCGACCTGGCGATCAACGGTCAGGGTTATTTCCAGATCCTTTTGCCCTCCGGCCAGCTTGCCTACACCCGCGACGGCAGCTTCCAGATCAGCGCCCAGGGCCAGGTCGTCACTGCGCTCGGCAATCAGTTGCAGCCGCCGGTCACCATCCCGCGCGGCGCGCAAAGCATTACGGTCGGCCAGGACGGCACTGTCAGCGTGACACTGCAAGGCCAGGCGCAGCCCTCGCAGGTTGGGGTCATTCAGCTCGCGAATTTCATCAACCCGGCCGGCCTGCAGAACATGGGCAACAATTTGGCGATACAGACCCAGGCTTCGGGCGCGGCAATCACGGGGCAGCCGACGCAAAATGGCCTCGGTTCGATGGCGCAGGGCTATCTCGAGGGATCGAACGTCTCGGTGGTCGACGAGATGATCGATATGATTGCGACGCAACGCGCTTACGAGCTCAACACCGAGGCCGCCAAGGGCGTCGACCAGATGCTCAATTACCTGACCCAGGCGACTTCGTGACGTCTTTCCATCTCGCCTCCCCGGCCGCCGTTCTGCTGGTATTGGGCGGCGGGGTCGCCGGCTGCACGCCCGGGCCGACTAGCCAAGACAAGATGCTCGGCGAACTGGCGCAGTTGCCGGGCGATCAGGCGGCGCAGGTGCCCACGACCAACGGCGCGATCTACCAGAGCAATGTCCAAGGCTCGGGGCTCGAGCTGTTCCGCGACCACCGGGTTTGGCAGGTCGGCGATATCGTCACTGTGCAGATCGTTCAGCAGGCGACGGCGACCAAGAACGTCAGCCAGGATCTCGGCCGCAACGAAAGCGTCGTGAGCACGGTGAACAATCTGTTTGGACTGCCGACGAGCTTCGGCCACTCGAGCGCGACGACTAAGTTCAACCCCAACATCAACTACACCAGCGCCAATAGCCTGCAAGGGAGTGGCGCCACGCAGCAAAGCGACACCTTTACCACCGTCGTATCGGCGATGGTGCAGCGCATCCGGCCTAATGGCGATCTTGTTATCGCCGGCAACGATCAGATGCAGCTGGTGGGCGGCAAGGAATACATTCGCATCGCCGGCGTGGTGCGGCCGGAAGACATGTCGGGCAACGTCGTCCTGTCGACGCGCATCGCCGAGGCGCATATCGAGTTCAGCGGCGACGGCGAAACCTATCTTTCCCCGAAGATGGGCTTTCTCCAAAAAGTGTTCCTCACCGTGAGCACGACATGGCCGCTCGACTGGTTCAACTAACCTGTCTTGCGCTCCTGGCCGTCGTTCTCGGCTGGGGTTGTGGTTCGGCCAAGGCCGACCGGCTCAAGGAGATGGTTCAAGTCGAGGGCGCCCGCGACAACCAGCTTATCGGGTACGGGCTGGTAGGAGGGCTCGCGGGTACCGGGGATCAGACCACCCAGGTTCCGTACACGACGCAGGCGATCCAGAACATGATGCGGCAGATGGGCTTGACGCTGCCGCCTGCCGCGTTTCTTCAACCGACGGCGGTCGCCGCGGTAATGGTGACCGCCGATCTGCCGGCCTTCATGCAGATCGGCCAGCGCGTCGACGTCACTGTATCGGCGATGGGTAACGCGAAGAGCCTCCGCGGCGGCGTCTTGCTGATGACCGAGCTGCGCGGCGCAGACGGCCAGGTCTACGCGGTGGCGCAAGGTTCGATCCTGGTCAGCGGGTTTGAGGCAAGCGGCCAGGCCGCCTCGACCACGGTCAACATACCGACGGTGGCGCAAATCCCGGGGGGCGCGACCATCGAGCGGGCCACCAAGTCGGCTTTCGCGGTCGACAACACGGTTCTGCTCGATCTCGATGCGCGCTCCTTTGGCAACGCGGCGCGGATCACCGACGCGATCAACGCGAAGCTGGGTCCCGTGGCCGAGGCGCGCGGCCCGGCGCAGATCGCCGTCCGTGCGCCATCGGCGCCCGCGGCGCAAGTCCGGTTCGTCGCCCAACTGCTCGATATCGAGGTGACGACCGAAGCGCCCGTCGCCGAAGTCGTCATCGACGCGCAAAGCGGCACCGTCGTCCTCGGCCAGGACGTCCGCATCGGGCCGGCGGCGGTGGCTTATGGCAGCCTTGCGGTGACCGTCAACGAGACGCCGCAGGTCTCGCAGCCAGCGCCGTTCAGCAAGGGCACCACCACCACGGTGCCGCGTACCCAGGTCACTGCCGACGAAAAGACCGCGAAGATCATCGAACTCACCAACGCGCCGCATGTCTCCGACATCGTACGCAACCTCAATGCGATCGGCGCGACCTCGTCGGATTTGATCGCGATCCTCCAGGCCCTGAAGCAATCGGGTGCGCTGCACGCCCGCATCAAGGTGATTTGAGGTGAACCTCGGCACCGCCCAAACCGTGGCGGCGGTAAGTGGCGCCAACGATCTTGCCGGGTTGAAGCAGGCTGCCGGCAACCCCGACGCGGCGCGCAAAGTGGCTCAGCAATTCGGCGCCTTGCTGATGCAAAACCTGATGCGTCAGAGCGACGGCACGGCGCTGCCGTTTGTCAGCGGAACCGGCGGCGATATCGTCAACCAGATGTTCTCCAGCACGATCAGTCAGGCGGTCGTCGGGCATGACAACACGGGACTTACCGACCTTATTCTGCACTCGATCCAAAAGAAGCAGGTGGACAACGGCGAGATCAAGGATGCAAGCGGGCCCCTAACGCCAAAACCAACGGCCACCGCGAACGGGATTTCGCTCGCAGCCTATTGGCAAGGCGGCGGCATGCGGCCGCTCGCTGCCGCGATCGCGGCGGGCGCCATCAGCCCCGCGAACGGGGCGACCTTGGCCTTGATGGCGCATGTCAACCCCAAGTTGGCGATGCCTTTCGGCGGCAGCGTGCCACCCACACCCATCTCCACGACGACCATCGAGTCTCGCCCTGGCCATGTGTCGGGTGGCGCCACGCCCGAGGAAATCGCCGCGTTCACGCAGAAGCTCATGCCGCTCCTGCAGCAAGCCGGACAGCAACTCGGTGTGTCGCCGAAAATCTTGCTGGCCCAGACCGCCATCGAGACCGGTTGGGGGCGCTCGGTGGTCGGCAACAATCTCTTCGGGATCAAGGCCAGCTCAACCTGGAGCGGACAGAAAGTCGACGCCGCGACCCACGAATACCAGAACGGCGAGCTCATCTCGATTACCGACGCATTCCGCGCCTATCCGAGCGCCGAGGCGTCGGTCCAGGACTTCGTCTCCCTTGTCACCAACAATCCACGCTATCGGGCGGCGCTCGGCAAGGGCGACGATGTCGTGGCCTACGCGCAAGGCCTGCTCGCCGGCGGCTGGGCGACCGACATCAACTATGTGCAGAAGCTGCAATCTGTTACGGCGAGCCCGGCGGTCAGCGGCGCGGCATCGGTCGCGGCTCCCGCCGCCCCGCCGGCCCCGCCGGCAACCGAGCCCGGCCAGCCGGTCTCGCTGCTGCCCGCGGATTTCGCGGTCGCGCGGCCCTAGGCGCGGTCAGGCCGATGAGCGATCCCGTCAGCGAGCTAATGCGCAGGGAAATCCTGGTGGCGCGCCGCCTGGCTCGGCTCTTTCGTCTCGAGAGCTCGGGTCATCTGCGAAGCTGGCCGGCCGAGACCGCACGCCGGCTGATCGACCGCCGCGGCCGTCTCATCGACGAATTGACCCGGCTCGAGGAAAGACGGCGATCGCTGGCTCCTTGGGTTCCCAATGAGCTCGAGCTGACAATGGGCGTCCTGACTCGCGAAGTCGCGCGAGGCGAACAGCGTTGTTTGGAGTTTCTTGCCGAGATCGGCGCCCGGCTGAGCCAACTGCGTGGCGAAGGTGCCGCGACCGGGCTGCGTGACGGCGCCGACGGTCGCTTGCTGGGGCGCGGATGAGATGACCGGGCTGAGCCAACTCATCAACACTGGCTGGACTGGGCTCGACGCGGCGACCCAGGCGATGGAGACAGTCTCCAACAACACCGCCAACGTCAACACGCCGGGATATAACGTCGAATCGCTTAAGCAGGTCGAGATTCCTGGGCTTCCCGATGGGGTGGGGGTCGGCGCCGACGTCACTTCGATCCAGCGCGCCTTTAATCAATTCGTCTTTGCTCAAATGGTCAGCGCCGGCTCGGCCAATCAGGCAGCGCAGGTCACGCAAACCAATGCACAGAACCTCGCGGCGATCTTTCCCATTGCCTCGGGCGGGGCAGGCGGTCTCGGGGCGGCGCTCACTGGTTTTTTCACCGCGATGAACGCGGTCGGTCAGGATCCGACGAGTTTGCCCAACCGCCAGGCCTTCCTGAGCGATGCTCAGGCGCTCGCCACCGATTTCAACTCTGTAGGCGGTCAGCTGGCCTCGAACCAGGCCAGTTTGAACGGTCAGATGACCAGTTCGGTCGCCACGATCAACTCACTGACCCAGCAGATCGCTACCCTCAATCAGCAGATCATGGCGCAGTCGGCGGCAGGCACTGGATCGTCCAATGCGGCGATGGACAGCCGCGACAGCCTGGTGCAGCAGCTTGGACAGGAGCTCGGCGTCACCGTCGGTACCGGCGCGAACGGCGCTGTGAACATCTACACCACGGGCGGCGCGGTTCTGGTCGATGGCGGGACCTCCGCCAATCTCCATGCGAGCTCCGGCAGCTACGGCGGTGCGGCTCTCTCGATCGTCTATCAGCCGACCGGACAGGACATCACCGCGAGCCTCAGCGGCGGCACGATCGGTGGGCTGATCAGTTCGTCGGGGCAGATCGCCGCCGCGCAGAATTCGGCGGGCGGCATCGCCGCGGCGCTTGCCGCCTCGGTCAACAGCCAGCAATCGCTCGGCCTCGATCTCAACGGTGCGCTTGGCGGGGACCTGTTCTCGGTCGGCGGGCCGAGCGTGCTCGCCGCCGCTAACAACACGGGCGGCGGCACGCTCGCCGCGGCGATCACCGACACTAATTCCTTCGCCCCGGGCAATTACATCGTGACTAAGACCGGTAGCGGCTACGACGCGATGAACACCGCGACCGGCCAGGTGACCGCGCTCGGCGGCGGGCCAAGCCTCAGCCTCGATGGCATG
>DASYXG010000304.1:0-38125 GCA_035935235.1 Allostellaceae bacterium | reverse complement strand
GATTTCGCCGACAGCTACGGCCGCGGCGAGACGCCGATCCCGTGCATCCGCTGCAACGAGCGGGTCAAGTTCCGCGACCTGTTGCAGACCGCGCACGATCTCGGCGCAAGCGCTCTGGCCACCGGCCACTACGCACGGCGGCGGCGCGGCGACGATGGGCCAACGCTCCATCGCGCCGCCGACGAGAGCCGCGACCAGAGCTATTTCCTCTATCGCACCACCCACGACGAACTCGAGTTCCTCCGTTTCCCGCTTGGCGGGCTAGCCAAGGACGAGACCCGCGCGCTGGCGCGCGAGCTCGATCTGCCTGTCGCCGCCAAGCCGGACAGCCAGGACATCTGCTTTGTCCCGCTGGGTTCCTACGCCGACATCGTCACCCGCTTGCGGCCCGAAGCCGGCGAGCCCGGCGACATCGTCGACGAGGCCGGCACTGTCCTCGGCCGTCATCCCGGGATCGCCCATTTCACCGTCGGCCAGCGCAAGGGGATCGGCATCGCCGCGCCCGAGCCGCTTTACGTGCTGCGCCTCGACCCGCCGACGCGGCGCGTCATCGTCGGCCCCTATTGCGCGCTGGCGGAAACGCGCGTGCGGCTGGGCGAATTCAGTTGGCTCGGCTCGCCACTCACGCCTGGGGAGCCCGTCGCCGTGAGCGCGAAGCTGCGTTCGGCGCAGCCGCCGGTGCCGGCGACGCTTCACGCCGGCGACAACGATGAGGCGGAGCTGGTGCTCGGCGCCCCGGCTGGCGCCGTCGCGCCCGGACAGGCCGCCGTGCTCTATCACGGCGACCGCCTGCTCGGCGGCGGTTGGATCCGGCGCAATCCTTGACCCGCCCCCGCCCATCTCCTATATGCGCGCGGCACGCGAAGCGATTCTGGGGCGGGGTAGCTCAGATGGTCAGAGCAGCGGACTCATAAGCCGAAGGTCGGCGGTTCAAATCCGCCCCCCGCTACCAATCAACCCAAGACGTTAATGACGAATAAGGCTCCATAATCGCGTGTATTCGGATGTTATCGTAATGTTCTTCTCACAAGCGTGCCTATTTCTGTATCTAGTCAAATCGGTAGATCGCCAAACCACCGGTAGTTTGATCCGGCAATCGTTAAAACCGATTCGTTCTGTGAACGTCCCGCGATCCTGCCCCGGCAAATCGCCAAACCCGCTCCAAAACAAGGGGATACGTGGTAGGATGGTCGTCCCCCGTCGCCTCGGAAGGTGAGTCCCCGATGACCCGTCTCCTACGAGAAGCAGCGTTTGTGACAGTACTGGCGGTTGCCGCGCCGGTCTGGGCACAGGCGCCGATGACTGCCGCCGACCTCAATCGCCAGGAACTCAACCGGCTTGCGTCTGCGCCGGCACCGGCGCCGATGGCACGCCCCAACGGTTTTGTTGCCGATCCCGTCGGATTGATCGTCGCCGACGGCATAAGGCCTCCGCCGCCCCGCTTTCCAGGCTTGCTGACGCTGCTTGGCGTCGGGGTAGCGGCGGGCGGATCATTCCTCGATACGTTGCTTGTGGGCGGCCCGAGCCAGTACTGAGGACCGCCGTACATCCGCAAAGCCGCGGGTCGCTTGCCTCGCGAGAGCCGGGCGGGCCAATCTAGCTAGCACCTTTCACTTCTAGCGCGAGGGCTTGCCCATGGCCTTGAAGGACAAGATCGCATTCGGCATGTCGCTGCCGCACCGCTCGCCCGATCCGATCGACATGGGCGCGGTCAAGACCGTAGCGCAGCGCGCCGAAGCGCTTGGGTTTCGCGATCTCTGGGTCACCGAGAACACCCTCAACGAAGAATCGATGTGCTTCGACCCGGTCGTGGTGCTGACTTACGCCGCCGCGGTGACGACAAAAATCCGGGTCGGCGCCTCGGTCGTCGTGCTGGCGGTGCACCATCCGGCGATGGTCGCGCATCAATGGGCAACGCTCGATTATGTCAGCGGCGGTCGCGCGATCCTCGGGGTCGGGCTCGGCCGCGACCATCATTACCGCCAGTTCGAGGTGCCGCATGAGGGCAAGGTCGCGCGCTTCCGCGAGGAGGTGGCGCTGATCCGCGCGCTGTGGAACGAAAAGAAAGTCACCTTCCACGGTCGCTTCTACAATATCGAGAACGAGGTGATGTCGCCGCGGCCGGTGCAAAAGCCGCTGCCAATGTGGATGGGGGTCGGACACCCCGCCGCGGTGCGGCGCAGCGCCGAATTGGCCGATGGCTGGATGGGCTCAGGCGGGTCGAGCATCAAGCAGTTCGGCGAGTCGGTGCCGATCCTCAAGGAGGCGCTGGCGGCGCGCGGCCGCGACCCGGAAAACTTCCCGATCTCGAAGCGCATCTTCATGGCGGTCGACGACAACCCGGCGGTGGCGCGGCGCGAGCTCAGCCGGTGGTTTACCGACGTCTACCACAACCCGCCGGGCACCGATTTTTGCGGTATCCACGGCACGCCCGAGCAGGTGCGCGAGCGCCTGGAGGAGGTCACCGCGATGGGCGCCAACCACCTGATGCTCAATCCTGTCTCGAATTATGTCGAGCAAGTCGACGCGCTGGCCGAGGTGGTCGGGCTGAAATAGGAGGACCGAATGCCGCCGACCGATATCGTCAAGCAGCAGGTCGCCGCGCATTGGGGCAAACGGGCGGCGCACTTCGACGAGGATTTCGGCCACAGTATCCACACCCCGGAAGAGCGCGCGGCGTGGGACCGCGTGTTCGCGCTGGCCCTCGCCGGACGCGAGCGGCTCGACGCGCTCGACATTGGCTGCGGCACCGGCTTCCTCTCGCTCGAACTTGCCTCGCGCGGCCACCGCGTCACCGGCATCGACTTCGCCTCAGCGATGCTGGCGCTGGCGGAGGGAAAAGCCGCCAAAGCTGCCGCCGACATCCGCTTCGAGGAAGCCGACGCCGAGGCCTTGCCCTTCGCGCCGCTATCGTTCGACCTCGTCATCACCCGCCACGTGCTGTGGACCCTGCCGCATCCCGAGGCGGCAATCGACGAGTGGACGAGAGTGCTGCGACCGGGTGGTCGCCTGGCGGTGATCGACGGTCAGTCGTTGGTGAGGCCGGGCGAGGAACAGGCGGCGAGTGCGCGACGCAGTGCCGAATATGCACCCATCGGCGACCAACTCCCGTTCCTCATGGGCAGGCCACAAGAAGAGATCGAGGCACTGCTCCGTGCCCACGGGCTGGTCGATGTCGGCGGCGATCCGCTCGCCGACGTGATCCTCGCGCAAAACCAGCGCGCCGCGGCGGAAGGCGAGGAATTACGGCCGCGCAAGCGGTACGTCGTCTGGGGCAACAAGCCGCGCGACAGCTAGTGCCAACGACCGCCGAACTCGAGACCCTTGTTGAACAGCGCCGCCGCGATCTCGGCGTCTCTCACCCCGACACGCTCACCGCGATGCTCGACCTCGCCGAGGTGCTGTGGGCCGAGGGTCAGCTATCGCGCGCCTGTCAGCTCGAGGAGACCGTGGTCGCCGGCCGCCGCGCGCTCTATGGCGATGCGCATTACGACACGCTGAAAGCGCAGGGTAAGCTGGCGTCCACCCTCGGCCAGCAAGGCGACCTCGTCGAGGCGCGGCGGCTGCAGGAGCAAGTTGCCGCCGGGATGCGCGCGCTCCATGGCAACGAGCACCGCGAGACGCTGCGCGCGGTCAACAACCTCGCCGGCACCGTCGCAGCGTTGGGCGACATCGATGGCGCGAGTGCGTTGCTCGACGAGGCGATCGCGGCCCTGGTCCGGCTATTCGGCCACGACGATGCCGACACGCTGACTGCGATGGGCAACCTGGCCGCGCTGTTGTGGCAGTCGGGCGAGCGCGATGACGCTTACGCGCTACAGGAGCGGATCGTCTCCGCGTTGCGGCGCAGTTTAGCCGCGGACGATCGCACGCGGCTGCTGGCCGAGGCGACGCTCGACCTTATGCTGCGTGACGGCCTCGCCAACCCTTACTGAAGCGGGATGATCGCGTGGTACACGCTGCAAGGATGGGCGTCGCTGCCGCAGGCGGGGCCGTAATAGCCGGTCGCAGCGGCGTACCTGCGGTAGCGATGGTGATGCATCACCGCGTGAGAAGCGACAGCCGGCGGCGGTGGCGGAGGCACAACGGCGACTGGAGCCGGAGGCGGAGGCATAACCGCGACGGGCATCGGCGGCGCCGGTAAAGGTGCGGGTGGAGGGGGCGGAGGCGCCGGAACCGCTACAGGCGCCGGAGCGACCGCGACTTGCGGCTGCGGCATGGGCGCGCAGCCAAATAGGCCGGCAAGCCCAAGCACAAGGCCAAACCGAGCGAGGCGTCCGCGTTTCATCGCGCTGCTCCCTACAGTATCCCGGGGAACTCTGCCGCGATATGGTTAACAAAACGTGGAGTAGAGCGGAAGCGTCGTGAAATTCCCCGCTCGTTATGGCGCCTTTCGCCATAGCGCCACAAAGTCGTCGAGTTGCACCCGCTCGACATCGGATACCGCCCAGAAATTCATCCCCTCCGCGGCCCAGTGCACGACGTTATAGCCTTGCAGCGCGGTGTTGCTCGCGAGATGAACCGGAGCGCCACTCTGTGGCCAGATGAACACGTCGATGATGTGCTTGTCGCGCTGATAGACCAGCGCCGCGACCGGCCTGCCGTCGAGATAGTCGAGCCGGCCACCCTTCAACGGGAACCCGTCGGTGGCGAAATCCCGCACCGGCGGCGCGAAATCGAGACGGCCGTCGAACCATGGCTTGACCGTATGCTGGTCGGTCGAGACCACGTCCTCGAGATGGCCGGGTTGAAGCGCCCTGATGTGCCCGGCGACGAGTTGGCTGGCGAGATCGTCGCGCTGCGGCAGCACAAGCAGGAAGGCGAGCGCGGCGGCGCACGCCGCGCCAAGGCCGAAGCCTCCCACTGATGGCCACACCCAACGCCGGCGAGTTGGCGTCGCCACGGGTCGCGGCTCGGCCTGGCGCAGCCGCGCCATGACCCGCGCCCTCACCTCCTCTGGAGTGCTCTCGTACACCTCGCCGCGCAGCAATTCCCGCGTTCTCAGCAACTCAATCTGTGCCGCCTGGCAGATGGCGCAACCGGCGCGGTGCGCTTCCAGCGCCGCGGCCTGGGCGGCATCGAGCTCGCCGTCGAGCTCGGCCTGGACCAGCAGGACCTTGTCGCAGCTGGGCATCAGGTGATCCCCTTTGGCGTTCACGGCAATCCCTCCGCTTGAGCGGCGCGGGCCAGCAACTGCCGGGCCCGCCATAGCCGCGACATCACCGTGCCGATCGGCGTCTGCGTCGCTTCGGCGATCTCCTTGTAGGAAAATTCCTCGAACTCGCGCAGCACCAGGGTTTCGCGCAGCTCGACCGGCAGCGCGGCGATCAGCGCGCGCACCTGGCGGCATTCGCGCGAGCGCAGCAACGCCGCCTCCGGATCGTCGCCCGCGGCCGGTATCGGATCATCGTCATCGATGGGCACGGTCTCGACCCCGCGATTGAGCGCCATCGACCCGTAGGCGGTGTGGCGGACGATTTGCAACAGCCAAGCCCTCGGGTTGATTCCCTTGAAACTCGCGAAATAGGTCAGCGCGCGCACCATCGCCTCCTGCAGCACATCCTCTGCCGCCTCGGGATCGCGCATCAGCCAGCGCGCGAGGTTGTAGGCGGCGTCGAGGTGCGGCAGCACCACCCGCTCGAACGAGTCGTCACGCGATGAAGGGGGCAATTCTCCTCACGAACTCGAGCCGCGAGCCGGCAAATGCAGCCAAACATGAGATCGGCCCGTGGCGAGCTTTATTCTGTGCCGTTGAAATTTTTTTCGGGCAGAAATTTTATCCTGTCGCGAATAAATCGCGGCGCGCGCCGGTCTCCATCGCCGACACCTGCCAAAGGAGTGGCGACACATGAGCACACGACGCGATCTTCTCAGATGCATGGGCTGGGCCGGCGCCGGCATCGTCTGGAGCGTAGCGGGCGGCATTCCGCGCGCGATCAATCTCGGCGGAACCGCCGAGGCCGCCACGGACGGCTTCAGCTTTGTCCAGATCAGCGACAGCCATATCGGCTTCAAGGGCGAGGTCAATCCCGACCCGGGCGGCACCTTGCAGGTCGCGCTCGACAAGATCGCCGCGCTAAAGGCCAAGCCGGCGATGATGATCCATACCGGCGACGTCACCCATCTGTCGAAGGCCGATGAGTTCGATACCGCCGACAAGATTATCAAGGGCGCCAAGCTCGACACCCATTTCATTCCGGGCGAGCACGACGTCATCGGTGATGACGGTAAGCAGTTCTTCGAGCGCTTCGGCGACAAGGGCCGAACCGGGCAAGGCTGGTACAGCTGGGACCAGAACGGCGTGCATTTTGTTGCGCTGGTCAACGTCTACGGCTTTGCCCCGGCAACCGGCGCCACGCTCGGCAAGGATCAGCTCGAGTGGCTCGAAGGCGACCTCAAGGGCAAGAGCCCGAGCACGCCGATCGTCGTTCTCGCCCATATCCCGCTATGGTCGATCTACCCGCAATGGGGCTGGGTGACCAGCGACGCCGACCAGGCCTTCGCCTATCTGAAGCCGTTC
Source organism: Allostellaceae bacterium (assembly GCA_035935235.1). GTDB lineage: Bacteria > Pseudomonadota > Alphaproteobacteria > ATCC43930 > CGMCC-115725 > DATARH01. Next base: position 31,605 of record DASYXG010000304.1, on the reverse strand, counting down.
GGCTCGGTCACCGTCTTGAACGGGCATATCCACCAGGTCGTGCAAAAGGTCGAGGGCAAGGTGACCTTCCAGACTGCAATGTCGACTGCCTTCCCGCAGCCGAAAGCCGGCGACGCGCCAAATCCTGGCCCGATGAAGGTGCCGGCCGACCAGCTGAAGTCGGTCCTCGGCATCCGCGATATCGAGCTCGTGCCGCCCGCCGCGCCCAAACTATCCGACCAGACGCTGGCGTAACCCGGAGATTCCCCATGAACGCAATCAACCGGCGAGCGCTGCCGCTCGCCGCCGTGGCGATGCTCGTCTTCGCCTTTGCCGCCTATGCCGCCGAGCCCGACACCGTGACGATCAGCAATTTTGCCTTCGCACCGGCGATCCTCAGCGTCACGCCAGGAACTAAAGTGACCTGGACCAACAAAGACGAGGAGCCGCACACCGTGACCAGCGCCGACGCCGGAGCGACCTTCAAGTCGGCCGCGCTCGACACCGACGACAAGTTCTCGTTCACCTTCGATAAGCCCGGCACCTACAAATATTTCTGCTCGGTCCACCCCCATATGATCGGAACGATCGTCGTCAAGTGACCGGAGCCTTGAACAACCGGCCGCCGCGCATTGGCTGCGGCGCGCCGGTTGTCCCCGGCAGACTGAGCGGAAGGCCTTTGAGCGAGCGGATCGCGAGATAGGCAAAAGCCTGGGCCTCAAGCGCGTCACCGTCCCAGCCCACCGCCTCGACAGATCGCACCGGCACGGCAAGCAAGCGCGCCAGCGCCGCCATCAGCGCCGGGTTATGCCGGCCGCCGCCGGTGACCAGAAATTCCCGCACTGGCGCGGGGAAGTGAACGCGCCCCGCGGCTACGGCGGCGGCGGTCATCTCGGTCAGGGTCGCGGCGCCGTCGGCCGCGGACAAGCCATCCGGCATCGACCCAGCGAAAGCGTCGCGGTCGAGCGATTTGGGCGGCTTGCGCGCGAAATACGATAACGCCAGGAACCGCGCGACTTGGCTGGCCGACACCTGGCCGGCATGGGCAAGTGCACCATCGATATCGGCCGGCTGCCCAGTATGCCGGCGCACCCAATCGTCGAGCATCGCGTTGCCCGGTCCGGTATCGAAGGCCAGCAAATTGGCCCCCGTCTCGCCGATCCACGTCACATTGCCGACCCCTCCCAGGTTCAGTACCGCCAGCGGCTTCGGCAGGCGAGCGGCCAGCGCGGTGTGGTAAAGCGGCGCCAGCGGCGCGCCCTCGCCACCCGCGGCGACGTCGGCGCTGCGAAAATCGGCGACGACATCGCAGCCGGTTAGCCGTGCCAGCAGCGCGCCGTCGCCGATCTGCCAGGTGCGGCGGTTCTCCGGCTGATGCAGGATTGTGTGGCCGTGGAACCCGATCAGCTCTACCCGCAACTGTGGATGCCGTTCGCGGAACTCGCCGACGGCCGCGGCATGCAGCCGGGTCAGCTCGTCCTCGACCGCGGCGACCGGTCCCACCCCGCCGAGCACGCCGCGCAGCCGCTCGCGGAAATCATGCGTATAGGGGATCGTCAGCGCCGGGCCGGTCACGACCCAAGCCACGCCGTTACTTTCTACTGCCGCGACATCGATGCCGTCGAGCGACGTGCCGCTCATCAGCCCCAGCGCTGAAATCGGTTTTGTGCTAGATGACGCCGCCATGGCGATCGCTCGTTCTCCGTTCCTCATTGCCGCCCAGGAGCGCGGCTATGTCCACCAATGCACCGATTTGGCGGCGCTCGACCAGCGGCTCGCCAGCGGCCAGCCAGTCACCGCCTATATCGGCTATGACTGCACCGCTGACAGTCTGCATATCGGCAGCCTGTTGGGAATCATGCTGCTGCGGCTCTACCAGCGATCGGGGCATAAGCCGATCGTCTTGATGGGCGGCGGGACCACCCGGATCGGCGATCCGTCGGGCAAGGACGAGGCCCGGCCGCTGCTCTCCGACGCGGAGATCGCCCGCAACATGGCCGGGATCCGCAACGTCTTTGCCAAGTTCCTGCAGTTCGGCGATGGGCCGACCGACGCAGTGATGGTCAACAACGCCGATTGGCTCGACGAACTGCGCTATATCCCGCTGCTGCGCGATATCGGCCGGCATTTCTCGGTCAACCGTATGTTGACCCAGGACAGCGTCAAGCTGCGGCTCGAGCGCGAGCAGCCGCTGACCTTTCTCGAATTCAACTACACAATCCTCCAGGCCTACGATTTCGTCGAGCTGGCGCGGCGTTATGATTGCGTGCTGCAGATGGGCGGCTCCGACCAGTGGGGCAACATCGTCCATGGGGTCGAGCTTGGCCGGCGGGTGGCCCAGAAATCCTTGTTCGGGCTGACGACGCCGCTGATGGCGACCGCCTCCGGGGTCAAGATGGGTAAAAGCATCGGCGGCGCGGTATGGCTCAATGCCGAGAAGCTGAGCCCTTACGAGTACTGGCAATACTGGCGGAACTGCGAGGACGCCGATATCGGCCGCTTCCTCAAGCTGTTTACCGAATTGCCGCTCGACGAGATCGCCCGTCTGGAGAAATTGCGCGACGGCGAGATCAACGAGGCAAAGAAAGTGCTGGCGACCGAGGCAACCGCCTTATGCCATGGCCGCTCGGCTGCAAACGGTGCGGCGACAACGTCACAAACGGTCTTTGGAACCGTGACCTTTAGCAACGTTCCTCAAACCAGCGACGCCGGTGGTGGCGGCCTGCCGTTGGTTACAGTCGCGCAGGATACGCTCGCGCACGGCGTACCGGCGTTCGAGTTGTTCGTGCAGGCCGGACTGGCAACCTCCAATGGCGAAGCGCGCCGACTAATCAAGGGCGGCGGCGCCAGGCTTAACGATACGGTGATCGTCAGCGAGACGCAGGCCGTATCGCTGGGCGATTTCGATGCGGCCGGCCAATTGAAGCTCAGCGCTGGGCGCAAGCGGCACGTGCTGGTCCGGATCGGCTAGCCCGCCCGCGTGCTTACTCGAAATCGACCGGCGGCGTGAACATATAGCCGCCGCCGCGCACGGTCTTGATGATTGTCGGATTCTTCGGGTCGTCCTCGAGCTTGCGCCGCAACCGGCCAACCTGGACATCGATGGTGCGGTCGAATGGGCCCGCCTCACGATGGCGCGACAGGTCTAGCAGGCGATCGCGCGAGAGCACTTGGTTGGCGTGGTTGACCAGCGCCGCCAACAATTCGAACTCGCCGGTCGTCAACCGGACATCGTCCCCCGCTGGCGACAACAATCCCCGGCTCGACAGATCGAGGGTCCAGTCAGCAAAGCGCACCCGCGAGCGTTCGCCGGTCACCCGTTCCGCCGCGCGCGAGGCGGCCCGGCGCATCACGCTGCGCACCCGCGCCAGCAGCTCGCGCAGGTGGAACGGTTTCGGTAGATAGTCATCGGCGCCCATTTCGAGGCCGATGATCCGGTCGACCGTTTCGCCGCGGCCGGTCAGCATGATGATGCCGACGTCGGACGCGCCGCGCAGCTCGCGCGCGAGCTGAAGCCCGTCTTCGCCCGGCAGCATCAGATCAAGAATGACGAGGTCGATCTTGGAGCGCGCCATTTCCTGACGCAGCCCAGCGCCGTCATTCGCGGTCGACACGCGAAACCCTTCGCCCGTGAGGTATTCGCGAACGAGATCGCAAATTTCTTGCTGATCGTCGACGACCAGTATGTGTCCGGTTTCGCTCATAAATCCGCTGATTTGGCGGGACGCTACAAAGAGATAGTCGAAGACCTCTACGGTTACAATTCATTACAAAAAGTCGCTCGCTTGTCATCATGGGGTTGCGAGCCCTCGCTAGATTCTCCGTCGTCTGATCGGCCCAGCGCCGGTCGCAATGAGGCGGGGTTCCCCATGACCGACCTCTGTCGGAAGATTGAAGCCGAAATTCCGCGCCTGCGGCGTTATGCGCGCGCGTTGACCCGCGATGCCGTCGCCGCCGACGATCTCGTCCAAGATTGCTTGGTGCGCGGATTGGCGAAGCAGCACCTGTGGAAGGAGGGAACTGATTTGCGGGCATGGCTCTTCACCATCCTGCACAACCAATATGTCAATCAGGTCCGCCGCGCGGTGCGCGAAGGCGCGGCGGTAGCGATCAGCGAGACCGAACCCTCGCTAACCCGAGCAGCGGAGCAGGGCCGCGCACTCGAATTGCGCGACCTCGACCGCGGTCTCGCGCGGCTGCCCGAGGAGCAGCGTACGGTTATTCTGCTCGTCGGCCTCGAAGGCATGCGCTACGAAGCGGTCGCCGAGATCATTGGCGTTCCGGTTGGTACTGTCCGCTCGCGCCTGTCGCGCGGCCGCGAGGCCTTGCGCCGGCTGATGGGGATCGTCCCCGATCGCCAAGCCGAGGCGATCATGGCGGGGCCGAGCCTGCCGCGCCGGACGGCGAGCGTGCAATCGGCTCGCAAGGTCTTTCACCCGAAGGAAGCCGCGCGCGCGACGCACCGCGCGGCATAAGACCGGAGCGGCTCGGTCGCCCGCGGCCGAGAGCAACAAACGGGAACCGGAATCTCCGGTTCCCGTTTTTGTTTTGCTCCGTAAAATCTGGCGATGCATCCCAGGGTCAAACTCGAAACTGGCGACATCACGCAGCTCGTTGTCGACGCGATCGTCAATGCCGCCAATTCCTCGCTGCTCGGCGGCGGCGGCGTCGACGGCGCGATCCACCGCGCTGCAGGACCGGAGCTCCGCGCCGAGTGCCGCACGCTGGGCGGCTGTATGCCGGGCGAGGCGAAATTGACCCGCGGCTACGGGCTGGCGGCGGCACACGTCATTCATACGGTCGGACCGATCTGGCGCGGCGGCGACGCCGGCGAGGCGAAAACCCTCGTCTCCTGCTACCGCAACTCGCTGCGGATCGCTTGCGAGAACCGGTTCGTCACGATCGCCTTCCCCGCCATCGCCACCGGCGTCTATGGCTATCCGCGCGAGGCGGCGGCGCGGATCGCGGTGAGCGCCGTCACGGCCCATTTGGCGGCGAACGAGTACCCGGAAGAGGTGATTTTCATCTGCTTTGACCAGTCGACCGAAGCCGTCTATCGCACCGCGCTCGCCGAGGTCCGATCCTAGTCGAGACGCTTGCCGTCAAGATCCCGTTTGGCGCGCTGGTGCTCACTTTCGTCGGCGCGGCGGTCTTTCTTGCTGCGGCCGAACAGCGCCCGATTTTCAGCGGCGCGCTGCTGCGCCTCAGCGCGCTTCTTGGCCTTGCGAAACCGGTTGAGATTGACGATCGAGTTCATGCAGGTCTCCGGGCGCGACCGTATCACGAAAGCTCGCCGCTCCGTGCGCTGTCGAGCACAAAGAGACGGATCGCGCTCGAAAGATTGCCGTTGCGCCCGGCGTCTATCGCCGTCAGCAGAGCGTTGACCGACGACCCGCGAGCGGCGGCGATGTCGCGCAACCCCCGCCAGAACGCCGCCTCGAGCGAGACGCTGGTAGCATGCCCGGCGATGCGCACCGAGCGCTTGACGATCGCTGCGTCGCTCATTAGGTCGTCAACCATAAGTTTTCTTGAGATGACTTGAATGAGCCGCACCAATCCGTAAGGATCGCTAGACGAAACGGGGAGTTCTGACGGGTTACGCGCATTCGTTGGCAACAATCGCAATCATTGTTGCCCGATGCGAACAATAATGTCATTGATCGGCAAGACGATTTTGGGGGCGTCCCCGCGCCGGACTGAAATCGAGGCGGGTCGGCAACTTTGGGTTCACGGGCACGATGATTGGCAAGATGTTCGGCCTGCTGTCGGCGGACATGGCGATAGACCTCGGCACGGCGAACACCCTCGTCTATGTGAAGGGGCGTGGCATCGTCCTCAACGAACCCTCGGTCGTCGCCATCGCCCAGGTCAAAGGCAGGCGTCAAGTCCTCGCGGTCGGCGAGGAAGCCAAGCAAATGCTCGGCCGTACCCCCGGCAACATCCAGGCGATCCGGCCGCTGCGCGATGGCGTCATCGCCGATTTCGAAGTCGCCGAAGAGATGATCAAGCACTTCATCCGCAAAGTGCATAACCGGCGCGGCTTCGCCAGCCCGCAGATCATCATTTGCGTGCCGTCAGGTTCAACCGCGGTCGAGCGCAGGGCGATCCAGGAATCGGCCGAAAGCGCCGGCGCGCGCCGGGTTTTCTTGATCGAGGAACCAATGGCGGCGGCGATCGGGGCCGGCCTGCCGGTGACCGAGCCGACCGGCTCGATGGTCGTCGATATCGGCGGCGGCACCACCGAGGTTGCGGTGCTGTCCTTGGGCGGCATCGTTTATTGCCGCTCGGTACGAGTCGCAGGCGACAAGATGGACGAAGCGATCATTGCCTATATCCGCCGCAACCATAATCTTCTGGTAGGCGAGAGCAGCGCCGAGCGGATCAAGAAGGATATCGGCTCGGCCTGCATGCCCGAGGACGGCGACGGCCGGGTGATGGAGATCAAGGGACGCGACCTGATGAACGGCGTCCCCAAGGAGATCATCATCAGTGAACGGCAAATCTCTGAGAGCCTCGCCGAACCGGTCGGTTCCATCGTCGAGGCCGTCAAAGTCGCGCTTGAGCATACCGCCCCGGAACTCGCTGCCGACATCGTCGACAAAGGCATCGTCCTCACCGGCGGCGGGGCTCTGTTGGGCAATCTCGACTTCGTTTTGCGCCACGCGACCGGGCTTCCGGTATCGATCGCCGACGACCCGCTGACTTGCGTCGCGCTCGGTACCGGGCGAGCACTGGAAGAGATGAAGACATTAAAAAATCTGTTGATCAACATGTGGTGAGGGTCTTTTATCGGCTCGCCTCCGCGAGCGGTGATAAACAGGGGACTCATGCTAGCGAGAGCTGCGATGCGGCCCGTTGGGGCCTGCGTCGGCACCATAAAGGCTGAGGGGACACCATGATCTGGCTGTCGCCGCAAACGCGAGCGGCGGTCCAGCGCACGATGTTGCCGATCCTCGTGCTGCTGTCGGCCGCGATCGTCGTGCTCGGCAAGGCCGACCAGCTGCTCTTCGACTCGATGCGCACGGCGGTGACCGATACGGTTGCGCCGGTGTTGGAGGCGTTCTCGCGACCGCTTGCTGCCGTCGGGAGCGTGATCGATAACGTCCAAATGCTGGTCAACACGTATCAAGAGAACGCGCGGCTCGAGTCCGAGAATGCGCGGTTGCTGCAATGGCAGCAAGCAGCGCTCAACCTGTCTGCCGACAATCAACAATTGCGCAGCCTGTTAAAGGCGGTGCCGGAGAACTCCATCTCGTATATCACCGCCCGGGTTATCGCCAATTCGGGCGGCGCCTATGTGCGTACGATCCTCGTCAATGCCGGTGCCGAGGACCATGTCGCGCGCGGCCAGGCGGCGATCACCGGCGAGGGGCTGGTGGGGAGGCTGACCGAGGTCGGCAACCGCGCCGCCCGAGTGCTGCTGATCACTGACCTCAACTCGCGTATCCCGGTGATGATCGAAGGCTCGCATGTCAGCGCTGTGCTCGCGGGCGACAATTCCGAGCGGCCCCGGCTCATGTATCTGCCTTCTCCCGATGCGGTGAAGGTCGGTGATCGCGTCGTTACGTCGGGCGAGGGCGGAATCTTCCCGCCCGGGCTGCCGGTCGGCGTCGTCACCGCCATCGACGCGGGCGGCCCGCGGGTCGAGCCCTACGTCGAATTGTCCCAGGTCGGATATTTGCTGGTGGTCGACTATGGCTTGTCGCGATCGCTGCCCCAGCCGGTACAAGTCCTGGCCAAGCCAAACAAGCGCAAGTCTCCCGGCGAGGATGATGCGGCAACCCGCTAGGGGTTGGGGCAAGCCTTAATGGCGCTCAAGGTTTTCAGCATACCGGCGCTGCCGAAGGTCAATAACAGCGCGGCGCGGATGCTGCCGGTTGCGACGACCCTGTTGGCTGCATTGATTTCCGTGCTGCCGGTTCACATCCCGGGGTATGCTGCGCTAACCCCGGTCTTCACTCTAATGGCGGCGTACCATTGGACGATCTATCGCCCCGATCTGCTGCCCCCACTGGCCCTGTTCGCCATCGGTTTGACCGAAGATCTCTTGGCGGGTTCACCGATCGGGATCAACGCTCTGTTGCTGCTGCTGTCGCGGAGCTCGGTGCTGGGCTATCGGCGCTATTTCATCAATCGCACCTTTCCGTTCGTGTGGACTGGCTTCACCTTGCTGACGGTGATAGCCCTGTCGGGATTATGGGCCTTGCACTGCATCCTCGACCTCGGCCTCTTCGACTTCCGCAACACCGTCATCCGCGCCGTATTGACCATCGCAATCTTCCCGTTGGCCAGCTTTCTGCTCGGCCGCGCCCAACGCGCAGTGATGGGCGCCGGCTAACCGCCGCGTTCTAGTCATGCCGCGCGAGACGTTACGGCAAAAACTACTGGGCCGACGGGCGGCAATCCTCGCCGGAGGACAGGTGGCGCTGGTCGCCACCCTCGCCGGACGCCTCTATCAGCTGCAGGTGTTCGATCGTGACCGCTACCGCGTCATGGCCGACGAGAACCGCATTAATCTGCGGCTTCTGGTGCCCCCGCGCGGACGCATCCTTGATCGGTTTGGCGTCGGCCTCGCCGACAATCGCCAGAATTACCGAGTGGTCATCGTCCCGGAGCAGACTTCGGACATCAACGCGACGGTGAATGCGATCGCCACGCTAATCGACGTCAGCGATGCCGACCGCAAACGGGTAATGCGCGACGCCAAACGCAAGCATGCATTTGTACCGGTCGTGGTGCGCGCCAACCTCAGCTGGGAGGAACTGGCGCGCATCGAAGTGGCGATTCCCGAGCTGCCTGGCGTGTCGATCGATCAAGGACTGATCCGCTTCTACCCCTACGGGCCGACCGCGGCGCATGTTCTGGGCTATGTCGCGGCCGTGTCGGAAAAAGAGCTGACCGGCGATCCGCTCTTGGAACTGCCGGATTTCCGCATCGGCAAGGCGGGTATCGAGAGATCGCAGGACCTGCTGCTCCGCGGCAGCGCCGGGAGCAGCCAGATCGAGGTCAATGCCTACGGTCGGGTGGTGCGAGAGATCGCTCGCAATGACGGGCAACCCGGGCAGGATGTCGTGCTCGGGCTCGATGCGGCAATGCAGGATTTCGTCACCAAACGCTGCAGCGCTGAACAGAGCGCCGCCTGCGTGCTCCTCGATGCGATCAGCGGGGACGTTCTCGCCCTGGTCTCGAGCCCGAGCTACGACCCGATGCTGTTCTCGGCCGGACTGACGCAAGCGATGTGGCAAGATCTGTCGACCGATCCGCGCAATCCGCTATCCGACAAGGCAATTGGCGGGCTCTATCCACCCGGCTCGACCTTCAAGCCGATGGTGGCGCTGGCGGCGCTGGAAAGCGGCACGATCACCCCTGATACGACGGTCACCTGTCCCGGCTATCTTGAACTCGGCGACGCGACCTTCCATTGCTGGCAGAAGGGCGGGCACGGCACGCTGCGCTTGCACGATGCGATCAAGAAATCTTGCGATGTGTTTTTCTATGAGACCTCGCGCCGCACCGGTATCGACCACATCGCGGCGATGGCTCACCGCTTCGGTTTTGGTGATCCGCCCGGGTTCGACATCCCCGGCGAACGCGCCGGGCTGATCCCGGACCGCGACTGGAAGCTGGCGACCACCGGTGTCGCCTGGCAGCAAGGCGAAACGCTGATCTCGGGTATCGGCCAGGGTTCCGTGCTTGCCACTCCGTTGCAAATCGCGACGATGGCCGCCCGGCTTGTCACCGGCCGGGCGGTCGTGCCGCATCTCGTACGTAAGCAAGGGATCCTGCCCGCTGGAGGCGATCGAAAGATCGCCACCTTCCCGGGATTGGGGGTAAGTCCGCGTGCCTTGGCGCTCGTGCTCGATGGCATGAACGCGGTCGTCAACGAGGAGGGCGGAACCGCCTTTGCCGCGCGCATCAAGGATGCCGGCTTCGCCATGGGGGGCAAATCAGGCACTTCGCAGGTGCGGCACATCAGCCAATACGAGCGCGACCACGGCCTGCGCAAAGAGGATGAAATCCCCTGGAAAGAGCGCGACCACGCGCTATTCGTCGCCTTCGCACCGGTTGGCGCGCCACGCTATGTCTGCGCGGTCGTGGTCGAACATGGCGGCGTCGAGGGGGGCGGCGGTTCGGCGGTAGCGGCGCCGATCGCGCGCGACGTCCTCCTCGAGGTGCAACGGCGCGATCCTGCCCGGCGCGTGCCGCAACCCGATGCGATCGCCCAGGTCGCCCCGCCGGTGCCGCCGCCATTGCCCCAGCCCAATCCTCCTCCCCGCGCGCCGCGCGGATAGAGCGCGATGGCCAGCCTTTCCTCCGATATCGGCCGCCACGAACTCAGCCTCACCGACAGGGTGCGCGGGCTGCAATGGGGCTTGATTCTGTTGATCTGCGTCATCTCCAGCATCGGATTCGCGATGCTGTATTCGGCGGCGAACGGCAATTTGCAACCGTGGGCGTCGAAGCAGATGACGCGGTTCGCGATTGCCTTCATCCCGATGATCGCGGCCGCGCTGATCGATATCCGCTATTGGTTCCGCGTCTCGTATTGGCTCTACGCGCTCGCGCTCGCGCTGATCGTCGCGGTCGATCTGCGCGGCGTCATCGGCATGGGCGCGCAGCGCTGGATCGATCTCGGGGTGATCCAGCTGCAACCCTCCGAGCTGATGAAGATCGCCCTGGTCTTGGCGCTTGCCCGATACTTTCACAGCCTACCAAGCGAAAACAGCCCGCGGCTTCTCGATCTGATCGCGCCGTCGGGCCTTATCGTCGTTCCGGTGCTGCTGGTGCTGAAGCAGCCCGATCTCGGCACCGCGATGATGCTGCTCGCCACTGGCGCGATCGTGTTTTTTCTCGCCGGCGTGCGGCTATGGATGTTCGGAGCGGCGTTGGCCGCCGTGGCGGGCGCGGCGCCCCTGATCTGGTCGATGCTGCGCGATTATCAGAAGGCGCGTCTCTACACTTTTCTGTCGCCCGACACCGACCCGCTTGGTGCGGGTTATCACATCATGCAATCCAAGATAGCGCTCGGCTCGGGCGGCATGTTCGGCAAGGGGTTTCTGCTCGGCACCCAGACGCATCTGAGCTTCCTGCCGGAAAAGCAAACCGATTTCATCTTCACGATGATCGCCGAGGAATTCGGTCTCATCGGCGGGCTGTGCCTGCTGACGCTCTATACCTTGGTCATCGCCTATGGTTTCGTTATCGCGCTGCGTAGTCGCAACCATTTCGGGCGATTGCTCGGACTTGGCCTAGCCACCAATTTCTTCCTGTATGTGTTCATCAACACCGCCATGGTGATCGGCCTCATCCCGGTGGTCGGGGTCCCGCTACCGCTGATTTCCTATGGCGGAACCGCGATGGTCACCGTGATGTTCGGCTTCGGGCTGTTGATGAATGTCGGTATCCACCGCGACGTGCGCGTCAGCCGGCTCGGCGAAAGCCAAATGGCCTGAGGCGTCGAGGAGCAGAAATGGCCGACAAGGACGCTGACAAGGATACGCCGGAGAGCGGCAAGCATCTGCATGTCACGGTGCTTCTTGTCGCCTCGCGCCGCGCACTCGATATGGCGTTGAACGAACTCGGCTTTCTCGAGGACGACGATCGCGTCATCGAGCATGACGGGCGACTGGCGTTCCTCACCTGCACGCACGAAGCCGATTGCGACGATCTGTTCGCGCTCATCAGCGAACTCTCGGCGCGCGGCGAGAGCTGGGAGTTGCAGTCGCGCATCGATACCGAGGCCGGGCGCGCAATCTACCAAAGCCTGGCGCGCCATCGGCCGGTCGAGGCGATCGATGCGGCCGTCGAGGAGGAAGTGGCGCCGGAAAGCGCCGAGGCAGCCGCCCACAATGTCGAGACCACCGAAGGGGTGCAGGAGTTGAAGCGCGTGCTGCGCCGGGTCGAACCCGCCGACGCCTTCGCCACGATCCGCCCCGATCGCGATGGCCGCGCCACAGCGCGCATCTTGCGCCGCGGCTCGCGTCGCCTGTTGGCGGCGGCCACGGCCTCGGACGAGGCGACGCTGCGCGGCGTCATCCGTGAAATCTTGCCCAATGTCATGCTCGACGTGGCGATGAAGCCGCCGGGCGGATGAGGGTTTGTCGCATCGTTTGATCGGACTTGCGGGTCTTGCGTGGGTGGCGCAAAACTTGCCGCGCAAAGATCCGCCAGGTGTCATCACGCCGGATTGAACAGGGGAGATCCGCACCATGCTGTCGCGCCGTTCTCTGATCATTCAACTGCCCGCCGCCGCGCTTGTCGGCTCCTACGCCGCGCGCGCCTTTGCCGCCGACAAGGAGGTGACGGTCGGCATCAACCTGCCGTTGACCGGCGCCGACGCGCAGGCGGCGCTCAAAATCAAGCAGGGCGCGCAGATGGCGTTCGACGATGCCAGCGCCGCCGCCGGTATCGCCGGCTACAAGGTCAACCTCCTGGTGCTCGATGACGGTACCGCGACCGCCGGCCAGTACGACCCGGCCCAGGCCGCGACCAATGCCCGCAAGATGGTCTCCGACCCGAGCGTGGTCGCGGCGATCGGCCCGCAGATGAGCGGCTCGGGCAAGGCAATGTCACCGATCTTGAGCCAGGGTGACCTGGCGATCATCACCCCAAGCTCGACCAACCCCGACATCACCAACCCGAAGATGGCGGCGCAATACCGGCCGGCCGGCAAGGCCATCTATTTCCGGACGGTGACGACGGATGCCTACCAGGGCCCGAACATGGCGAACTTCTACGCCGATACCCTCAAGGTGAAGTCGGTCTACGTGCTCGACGACAGCGGCGCCTACGGCGTCGGCATCGCCGATTCGTTCCAGGGCCAGGCCGAGAAGCGCGGCATTAAGGTGCTCGGCCGCGACCAACTCAACCCGAAAGAGGCCGACTACACGACGATCCTGACCAAGATCAAACCGCTGAATGCCGATTCGATCTATTACGGCGGCGTCGCCCAAGCCGGGGTCAAGCTGGCGAAGCAGTCCTACGACATTTTGCCGAAGCTCATAAAGGGCGGCGGCGACGGGATGCACAGCGCCGACTTGTTGAGCGGCGCCGGCTTCCCGGCGGTCGAAGGCTGGTATAACACCATCGCCGCGCCGCACGTGCTTGACCAACCCGAGGTCGCGGCCTGGGCCAAGCGCTTTCAGGACAAGTTTGGCGGTCCACCCGAGGACTACTCGATCACGGCCTACGATGCGGGGCTGGTCATCATCGACGCCATCAAGCGCGTTGCCGGATCGGGCAAGGAGGTCAATCGCGACAACGTGCGCGACGCGATCCAATCCGCCAAGGTCAAGACGCTTCAGGGCGAGGTGAGCTTCGACGAGAACGGCGACATCACCAATCGCATCGTCAGCGTGTTCAAGATCACCAAAGACGACAAATACCCGCTCGACGACACCATCCATCAGTACAAGTATGTCGGCGTCGCCCCGGCCGCCTCGTGAGCGGTTGTCAGACGTTATCGCGCGGAATCCCGGATGGTCATGCTGACGATTAAGGCATGACCACCGGGGCGCTTTACCTTCAGCAAATCATCAACGGGCTCAGCCTTGGCGCGATGTACGCGCTGCTGGCGCTCGGCTTCACCCTCGTCTACGGCATTCTCGAGCTGATCAATTTCGCCCATTTCAATGTGTTCATGGTCAGCTCGTTTATCGCCATGTGGGCGCTCGAATTGCTTGGCCTTTCGGGTCAGGGCGTGGTGTTGACGGGATTTGCGCTGGTCGGCGCGCTCGCCTTTGCCTTTGTCGTCACCATGGTGGTGGCTGGCTGTCTTGGAGTCGCTATCGAGCGACTGGCGTTGCGGCCGATGCGAGCCGTGCGCGGCACCGCGGCGATGATCACGACGATCGGCGTTTCCTACATCCTGTTCAATGCGATCCTGCTCACCGTCGGCGCCGAGTCGAAGAATTTTCCCAACCCGATGCCGAGCGTCAGTTGGGAGATTGGCGGCGCGACCTTGCGCCTGCGCGAGGTGCTGATCTGGTGCGTCGCGCTGGTGCTGATGGCCGGGTTGCATCTCTTCGTCAACCGCACCCGGCTCGGCAAGGCGATGCGGGCGACGGCTCAGGATGCCGAGGCGGCGCGGATGATGGGGATCGACGTCGATCGCGTCATCATCACCGCATTTTTTCTCGGTTCGGCCCTGGCCGGCGCGGCGGCGCTCATCTTCGGCCTCTACTACAACTACACAAGCTTCATCATCGGCTATAGCGCCGGGCTCAGAGCCTTCACCGCGGCCGTCTTGGGCGGCATCGGTAGCGTCACCGGCGCGATGATCGGTGGCGTCATTATCGGGCTTGTCGAGGCGCTCGGCGGCCAGGTCTTTGCCGTGCGCTGGACCGACGTCATCATTTTCTCGATCCTCGTGCTGGTGCTCGTCTTCGCGCCGACCGGGCTGTTGGGGCGCGCCGCGCCAACCAAATCGTAAGATGCCGAACCCTGAAACGGCGGAAGACCAGCCGCGCCAGATGATGGGCGCGCCCTATACCTGGATGCTGCGCGCGTCGCCGCTGCAATGGGTCCGCCCGTATTGGCACAAGCCTCTCGGCTTGACCACGATCACCGCTGGAGCGCTGCTTTTCCCGATCATCAGCCGCAACGACGCCAATATCGACTCTGCGGCGAACGCCCTCGCCTTCGCCGCGCTGGCGCTGGGGCTCAACATCGTCGTCGGCTTCGCCGGACTGCTCGATCTCGGCTACGCCGCATTCTTCGCGATCGGCGCCTACACCTACGGCGCCTTCGCGTCGTTCCAGATCGAGCCGGCATGGAGCCCGTTCTGGCAGCCTTTTGAGTGGCTCGGTCTCGTCGCCCATATGGGAGACGTCGTCCATTTCACCGTGTCGTTCTGGTTGATGCTGCCGTTTTCGGCGGCGGTCGCCGCGCTGTTCGGCGTCCTGTTCGGCGCGCCGACCCTGCGGCTCAAGGGCGATTATCTGGCGATCGTGACCCTAGGCTTTGGGGAAATCGTGCCGATCGTCGCGCGCAACACGCCGAGCGTGACCAACGGCGCGATGGGATTGAACGGCGTCGCGGCTCCGCAGCTCTTCGGCTGGAGCTTCGGGGTCAATGCGACGCCCTATTACTACGTCGGCGTGGCACTGGTGGCGCTGCTCATCTTTTGCAGCACGCGGCTCAAATCTTCCCGCGTCGGGCGCGCCTGGATGGCGATCCGCGAGGACGAGATCGCGGCCGCGGCCATGGGCATCAACCGGGTCAAGTTCAAGCTCTTGGCCTTTGCCATGGGCGCCGCGTTCGCCGGCGCCACCGGCACCTATTTCGTCGCCAAGTTGCAGACCGCGACGCCCGAGATGTTCATGTTTCCGGTGTCGGTGATGATCTTGGTGATGATCGTTTTCGGCGGCATCGGCAGCGTTTGGGGCGTGGTGCTCGGCGCCCTCATCTTGCAAATCCTGCAATCGTGGTTCCTGGAGGATTTGTCGCAGTGGTTGCACGTGCTGGGGCGGCTCGTTCACGTCGACTGGCTCCAGCGGGTCGAGCTGTCATCGTCGATCGAGATGATTTTCGGCGTCATCCTTGTGACGATGATGCTCTACCGGCGCCAGGGCCTGATTCCGGCGACGCGGCCGGTGCAGGCGCTGAGCATGACGGAGCAGACCGCCCATGTTGGGAGCGGCGGGAGTTCGCACAATTTCGACCGGCTGAGGGGCCTGGGCACCCTCGACCGCGAGGCAGACGAACCACTGCTCGCGGTCGCCGACATGACGGTGCGGTTCGGCGGGCTCGTCGCGCTGCGGTCGGTCGAATTGACCGTACCGTCGCACTCGGTGGTGGCGGTGATCGGACCGAACGGCTCTGGCAAATCGACCCTGTTCAACGCCGTCACCGGCTTGGTGACGCCCGATGCCGGTCAGGTGCGCTTTGCCGGCGAGTCGATCACGCGGCTGCCGCCACATCGGGTGCTCGACCGTGGTATGGCGCGCACCTTTCAGAACCTCCGCCTGTTCCCCGGCCTGACCGTGCTCGAAAACGTGATGATCGGGCGCCATGCGCGGCTGTCCACCGGTGCGTTCGGCGCGCTATTGCGGCTGCCTGGCACAAAGCGTGAAGAAGAAGCCGCGCGCGAGCATTGCCTCGAGATCCTGTCGGTCTTCGGCAACCGGCTGCTGCCACGCGTCGATCACGTCGTCTCCAGCCTGAGCTACGCCAACCGGCGCCGCGTCGAGATCGCGCGGGCACTCGCCTCCAGCCCCAAGCTGCTGCTGCTCGACGAGCCGACCGCGGGGATGAACCCGGCCGAAACGCAGGAGCTGGCCGACCAGATCAAGGGTCTCAACCAGCTCGGGCTGACCATCGTGCTCATCGAGCACAAGCTCGATGTCGTCGTCCGCCTCGCCAGCAAGGTCATCGTCCTCGACCACGGCGAGAAGATCGCCGAGGGCACGCCCGACGCGGTGCGCCGCGACGAGGAGGTGATGCGCGCCTATCTCGGCCGGAGCGTGGCGGTTGCCTGAGCTCCTTTCCTTCCGCGCGGTCGACACCTATTACGGCGACCTGCACGTGCTGAAAGCGGTCGACTACCGCATCGACTCCGGCGAGATCGTGTGCCTGCTGGGCGGCAATGCGTCCGGCAAATCGACAACGATGAAGGCGATCATGGGGGTCGTCGTGCCAGCGCGCGGCGACATCCTGTTCGAGGGCAGCTCCCTCGCCGGGGTCAGTATCGCCGAGCGGGTCCGGCGCGGCATCGCCCCGGTGCTGGAGGCGCGCCGCCTGTTCCCGCGCATGACGGTGTACGAGAACCTAGAAATGGGCGCTTACACCCGCGTCCGTGGGCCCGATTTCGACGAGGATATGGAGCGCGTGTTCACGCTGTTCCCACGCGTCCAGGAGCGGCTGAAGCAGCTCGCCGGCACCTTGTCGGGCGGCGAGCAGCAGATGGTGGCGATCGGCCGCGCGCTGATGGCGCGACCCAAACTCCTCTGTATGGACGAGCCGTCGATGGGCCTCTCGCCGGCCTTTGTCGAGCAGGTGTTCGACATCATCCAGACGATCAACAGGCAGGGCACGACGATCTTCATGGTCGAGCAGAATGCCAACATGGCTTTGTCGATCGCCCATCGCGCCTATGTGCTGCAGACGGGCCAGGTCGTGCTCAACGGCCCCGCCGCCGAATTGCGCCAGAACCCGATGATCCGCGAGGCCTATCTCGGCGAGATGAACGTCAGTTAGGCTCGATTGATCGAACCTAGCTGATCCCCGAGGCAGGACCCGAGGGTCGCGTGAAGCCTCTACCCCGCGGCCTCGCGGCGAGCGATGTCGATCCACTCGCGCTCCTGACTGCGGTAGTGGCGCGGCGCGCGGCGCGACCGGGTCAGGATTTCGTCGAATAGCGCCTTCGCGGCGCCGCGGTCGCCGTGACGCTTCAACAGCAGCGCATAGCGGCATCGGACTTCTTCGCCCGGTGCGTGGATGACGAGCGCGGCGTAGTCGTCCGCCGCTTCGTCATCGCGTCCGAGTGCCTCGAGCGCCCTTGCGTGTAGCAGCTGCGCCTCAGTCGGCTGATAACGCGGATTGGTTTCGCCCAGGTGCCGGACGGTGTCCAGTGCAGCATCGTATCGGCCCAAGCCATAGGCCGCCCGCGCCATCCCCAGCAGCATCCCCGGGTCGTCGGCGTGAATGCCGGTGAGGCTTCCCTGATAGAGCTCCATCGCCTCCCGATACTGGCCGGCAGCCACCAGGCTTTCGGCCAGTAGGCGCCGGTTATCAACAGTGTCGGCCGCTTCAAGCGCCTGTCGACGGCGGCGTACCTCGCGGCCTGGGTCAAGAGTGCTCACGGCCGCGCTTTGCAATCCCCGCGCGGTACGGGAGCCGAACCATCCGGGCAAAATCTCCACGATCGCATAGGCGACCACCCCGAGCCCCGGCAGGAACAGCAGGATGTAAATCCACATGTAGCTGCGGCCTGTGCGCACGACGTGAACCACGCACAGGATCTGCAGCAGCGGAATAAGCAGGTAGGGCATGACGACAAGGATTGCCTGAAAGGAACATTACGGCAACATTTATAGACGAACTCGCCTCAGCCGCAACGCGTTGCCGACGACCAGAACCGAACTCGCGCTCATCGCCGCGCTGGCGATCATCGGGCTCGCGAGCAACCCGAAGGCTGGATAGAGCACGCCGGCCGCGATTGGTATTGCAAAGGCATTAAAGACGAAAGCGAAGAACAGGTTCTGTCGGATGTTCCGCATCGTCGCACGGCTGAGCCGGCGTGCCCGAACGATGCCTTGCAGATCTCCCTTGATCAGCGTCACCGCGGCGCTTTCCATCGCCACATCCGTCCCCGTCCCCATGGCGATCCCGACCTGCGCCTGGGCCAGTGCCGGTGCATCGTTGATGCCGTCCCCGGCCATCGCGACGAACCGCCCCTCGTCCTGGAGCCTCTTGACCGCCGCGGCCTTCTGATTAGGCAACACCTCGGCGACGACGTCGGCGATACCCAGCTTGCGTCCCACCGCACTCGCGGTGGTTCGGCTGTCGCCGGTGAGCATCACCACACGGACGCCTTCGTCGCCCAGCGCGCGCAGCGCACCGATCGCGCTTTCCTTGATCGGGTCGGCCACCGCGACGAGCCCGGCAACGCGCCCATCGACCGCGATCAGCATCACCCCCTGACCCTCCGCGCGAAGCGTATCGGCCCGCATCGGCAGGTCGCCGGGATCGATCCCGAGCATGGCCAGCAGGGCGGCGTTGCCCGCCGCGACCCGTCGCCCATCGACGGTGCCGACGACCCCCTTGCCAGCTTCGGCGGCAAATTCCGCTACGGCGGAAAGGGCGAGACCGCGATCCAGCGCACCCTGGACGATCGCCGCCGCCAGGGGATGCTCGCTGCCGCGCTCGGCGGAAGCTGTGAGACGCAATAGCTCGCTCGCGTCGAAGCCGCCGGCCGGGACAACACCGACGAGGCGCGGCTTGCCCTCGGTCAACGTGCCGGTCTTGTCGACCACGAGCGTATCGACCTTCTCGGTCAGTTCGAGCGCCTCGGCATTGCGCACCAGGACGCCGCCCCGCGCGCCGCGGCCGGTGCCCACCATGATCGACATCGGCGTGGCCAGCCCGAGCGCACATGGGCAGGCGATGATCAGCACCGCCACTGCGTTGACGAGCGCATACCCCATCGCCGGCGGCGGGCCGAACAGCGACCACACGACAAAGGTAAGCGCGGCGACCGTGACGACGGCAGGCACGAACCACGCCGCGACCGCGTCGGCCAGGTTTTGGATCGGCGCGCGCGAGCGCTGCGCTTCGGCGACCATGCGAACGATCTGCGCGAGCAGTGTGTCGCTGCCGACCCGGTCGGCCCGCATGACGAATGTGCCGGTGCCGTTCACGGTCGCGCCTGTGACCTTGTCGCCGACCGATTTCTCGGCGGGCAGCGGCTCGCCGGTGATCATCGACTCGTCCACGCTGCTGTGGCCTTCGAGCACCAGCCCATCGACCGGCACCTTTTCGCCCGGCCGGACGCGCAACCGGTCGCCCGGCGCGACCTCGTCGAGCGCGACGTCTTCCTCCGCACCGTCCTCGCGCAGTCGCCGGGCTTGTCGCGGGGCAAGATCGAGCAGTTCGCGGATCGCGCTGCTCGTCGCCGAGCGGGCGCGCAGTTCGAGCACTTGGCCGAGCAGCACCAGGGTGACGATGACCGCCGCCGCTTCGAAATAAAGCGGCACGTTGCCGTCCGGCGCGCGAAACGATGCCGGGAAGATGCCGGGCGCCAGCGCCCCGGCGACGCTGTAGCCGTAAGCCATCCCGACGCCGAGCGCGATCAGGCTGAACATGTTGAGATGGCGCGTGCTTAGCGATTGCCAGCCGCGCTCGAAAAACGGCCAGCCGCACCACAGCACCGCCGGCGTGCCGCAAAGAAGCTGGATCCACGGAGCGAAAGCGGGCGCGATCAACGCGTCGAGCGCGGGCTTCGCGAGATGGTCGGCCATCGCCATCGCCAATAGTGGCGCCGACAGAACGGCGGCGATCCAGAAGCGCCGGGTCATGTCGCGCAGCTCGGGGTTTTGGGCTTCGCCCCCGGTTGGCGTCATCGGCTCGAGCGCCATGCCGCAGATCGGACACGCGCCGGGCTCGTTGCGCACGATTTGCGGATGCATCGGGCACGTCCACAGCGCGCCGCCGGAGAGAGCGGGCGCGTGACCGGTTTGACTGGGCGCAAGGAAGCGATCCGGCTCCGCAACAAACCGCTCCTTGCAGCGCACGCCGCAAAAGAAATAGCGGTTGCCGCCGTGGTCGGCGTGATGACGCGAGCTGGCCGGATCGACGGTCATTCCACAGACGGGGTCGCGCACCCCGCCAGGCGACCCGTCATGATGATGGGTATGAACGTGATGAGTACGGCTACCCAATTCCGCTGTCGCCATAGCGTCTAACCCTTAAACACAACGCGCCACCTCGATGCGATTACTTGAATCCTTCCTACGGGGTAAGGTCGAAAACTCTCATTTGTCTTGATTTACTTGGACCAGAATTTGATCTGGATCAAGGAGCGCCGCAAGAGGCTGGAATAAGTCGGTTCAGTCTGAAAGGAGCTGCCCCATGCTTCAACGTAAAAAGTTCGCCTCTCTCGCTTTGATCCTCGCTCTCACGGCCGTACCGGCCATTGCTGTTCGCGCGCAGCAGCAACCCTCGCCGCAGCAGCCCTCGCAAACATGGTGGATGGGGCCTGGAATGATGGGCACCTACGGCATGGGCCCCGGCATGATGGGCCGCTGGATGATGGGCGCGGGTGGCTCCCTGCAGGCGATGTGCAATGCGATGACCGGCCATATCGAAGGCCGCCTCGCTTACATCAATGCCGAGCTCAAAATCACCGAGGCGCAAGAGCCCCTGTGGAAAGCCTACGAGGCCGCCGCGCGCGACAACGGCAACACCATGCTCGCGCACTGCACCGCGATGATGGGCCAGCGCGGCACTTCGACGGCCAGCCTGCCGGACCGGCTTGACCAACACGAGCAATTAATGGCGGCGCAGCTTGAAGCCGTGCGCGCCATGAACAAGGCGTTGAAGCCGCTCTACGGTGTTCTCAGTGACGCCCAGAAGAAGACCGCGGACGAGCTGTTCTGGGGCCCCATGGGCATGATGTGAAGGAGGCGAACATGACGATCGCAACTTCGGATAACCGATTTTCGAGCCACGTGGCGGGTACCGACGCGCATCGCGCGATCCCGATTGTGCTTCTCGGCCTCAGTCTCAGCGTGTTTTTCGCGTTTAGCTTCACCGTATGCGTGATCGGCTGGATTATCTGGCCGACCGGACCGGTGCTGCACGCCTCGCTTAACATCTTTCTACCCGGCTTTACGCTTGGCAGTTGGGCGAGTTACTTCCTCGGCCTGATCGAGTGCGTCTTCTGGGGATGGTACATCGCTGTCCTATTCGGCTCGATCTACAACTTCTTCGCTCACAGGCTCCCATGAGCATCGAAGCGAGCCCGGAAAACCGTCGTGGCGATCAATCAGGCGATCGCGAGCGCCACCAACAATCCTTCTGGGCCTCACCTACAGGGTGGGTGGCGCTCGGTTTCATCGCTGTCGCGGGGTATTTCCTGATCACCGAACACGCGGCTCACCTGGCCAGCGTCCTGCCCTGGTTGCTGATCGCCGCATGTCCTTTGATGCATGTCTTCATGCATCACGGTAGCCATGGCGGCCACGGTCACCAATCAAGCAGCGAAACCACCCGGCCGGAAGATTAAGTCATGACCCACGATATGTCGTCCGACTACGGCTTTTGGGGACTCGCCATCACCAACTCGGCGATCTTCATCTTTTTCGCCTTCACCTTTTTCAAGCCGCAAACGACACGCGACTGGCGCTCGTTCGGCGCATTCAGCGCCTTTCTCGTCGCCCTGTTCACCGAGATGTACGGCTTTCCGCTAACGATCTATCTGCTGTCGGGCTGGCTGCAGGCCCACTACCCGGACGTCAACTGGTTCTCGCACGATGCCGGGCATCTTCTCGAGATGATGTTCGGCTGGAAGACCAACCCGCATTTCGGTCTGTTCCACCTGCTCAGCTACGGCTTCATCTTCGGTGGCTTCCTGCTGATCTCCGCCGGCTGGAAGGTGCTCTTCGAGGCGCAAAAGCATCACCAGCTGGCAGCAGGCGGCATATACAGCCATGTACGCCACCCCCAATATGACGGCTTCGTCCTCGTCATGTTCGGCTTTCTCCTGCAATGGCCGACTTTGCTGACGCTGGCGATGTTCCCGGTATTGGTCTTCATGTATGTGCGGCTGGCGCGCACCGAGGAACGCGAGGCGTTCGCCGAATTTGGCGCCGCGTATGACCGCTACAAGCGCGACGTTCCTGGCTTCTTCCCGCGTTTAGGCTTCCGCGGCCCGGCGCACGCCTAGGTCAAGCCTTCCAGATCGCGCAGGATCGGGCAATCGGGCCGGTGATCACCATCGCAGGCATCGGCAAGTTCGCGCACCGCACTTCGCATCGCCGCCAGCGCCGCGATCTTGCCGTCGATCTCGGCGATATGATCCAGCGCCAGGTGCTTGACGTCGGCGCTAGCGCGTCCGGCATCCCGCCACAGATCGAGGAGCCGCCGGATTCGTTCAATCGAGAAGCCCAGGTCGCGGGCTCGGCGGATAAAGCGCAGCATCCGGATATCGTCCAGATGGTAAACGCGATAACCCCCGTCGCTGCGCCCCGCCGGCGATACTAGCCCCGCCGTTTCGTAGTAACGGATGGCTTTGGCGGAAAGGCCCGAACGCTCGGCGGCCTGCCCGATATTCACGACAATTCCCTCACTCGCCGACGCTATCAACCAGCGTCCATGCAAATGGGGCTTCCCCTTACGGGAAGGTCAAGGGGCTGACGGTATCGGCAGAGCTTGCCGGAGAGCGGGCGGTCCGAAAATCGTCCGACGTTAAGCCACCAGCCGGCGTTCAATCGCCGCGGCCTTGATCGCCTTTTGCAGCTTCTCGAAGGCGCGCACCTCGATCTGCCGTACCCGCTCGCGCGAAATGCCGTATTGCTGCGACAGATCCTCAAGCGTCGTCGGGTTGTCGCGTAGCCGCCGCTCGCCGAGGATGTGACGCTCGCGGTCGTTGAGATGCGTCATCGCCTTTTCGAGCAGATCGCGGCGCAACCCCAGCTCCTGGCGCTCGCCGAGCTTGGTCTCCTGGCTGTCGGTCTCATCGACCAGCCAATCCTGCCACTCACCCTCGCTGTCGCTGCGTAGCGGCGCGTTCAGCGAGTGATCGGGGCTGGCGAGCCGCCGGTTCATGCTGATGACGTCGGCCTCGGGGACATCGAGCTCGGTGGCGATCTTCTTTAAATTTTCCGGCGACAGGTCGCCGTCCTCGACCGCCTGAAGCTGGCCTTTCAATTTGCGCAGGTTGAAGAACAGCTTTTTCTGCGCCGCGGTGGTGCCCATCTTCACCAGTGACCACGAGTGCAGGATGTATTCCTGGATCGCGGCGCGGATCCACCACATCGCATAGGTCGCGAGGCGGAAGCCGCGGTCGGGATCGAAGCGCTTGACGGCCTGCATCATGCCGACATTGCCCTCCGAGATCAGCTCGGAGAGCGGCAGGCCATAGCCGCGGTACCCCATCGCGATCTTGGCGACGAGGCGCAAATGGCTGGTCACGAGGCGGTGAGCCGCCTCGGGGTCTTCATGCTCCTTCCAGCGCTTGGCGAGCATGAATTCTTCTTCCGGCTCGAGCATCGGAAATTTGCGGATCTCCTGGAGATACCGCGTCAGGCTCCCTTCGCCGGAAAGCGACGGTACGGACACACTTGGCATCGATAAAATTTTCCCCTTTTGCTGCAGGTCGGAGAACGCAGCTCTCGGCGCAGCGTTCCCATACCCTACTAAAATAGTCAGCTTTGGTCTAGTTTAAAGTCGCTCTAAATTGGTTACCAGCCCCGCCATATCCGCAGGGAGCGCGCTGTCGAAGCTGAGCATTTCGCCGGTCGCCGGATGACGAAAGCCGAGATGCTTCGCATGCAAGGCCTGGCGCGCAAACGTTGCAATCGCTCGCGATCGTGTCCGCCCGGCGCGCCCGCCATAGACCGGATCGCCGACGAGCGGGTGTCCGATATGCGCCAGGTGCACCCGGATTTGATGGGTTCGCCCAGTCAGCAGGCGGCACTCGATCAACGCCGCGACATCGCCGAACGTCCGCTCGACCTTATAGCGCGTCACCGCCGGCTTGCCGCGCGACTCCGCGACCACGGCCATTTTCTTCCGGTTGGTCACGCTGCGCCCGATATTGCCGGCGATCTCGCCGGCAGCAGGCATCGGCACGCCCCAGACGATGGCGGCATAGGCGCGCGAAATTCGCCGCGCGGCGAAATCGCGTGACAGTGCGCGGTGCGCCAACTCGGTCTTGGCGACGACGATGAGCCCGCTGGTGTCCTTATCGAGGCGATGGACGATCCCCGGCCGGCGCACGCCACCGATCCCGGCAAGGCTCTCACCGCAATGGGCGATAAGCGCATTGACCAAGGTGCCGTCAGGATTGCCCGGCGCCGGATGGACCACCAGCCCGGCGGGCTTGTCGATAACGATGAGATGTGCATCCTCGAAACAAATGCTGAGGGGGATTGCCTGCGCTCGCGGCGTCGCATCCTCAGCCTCGGGGAGAATTACGACAAAAGTTTGGCCCTCCTTCACCTTGCGCGCCGGGTCGCGGATCACATTGCCGTTATCGCTCACCTGGCCGGAAAGGATCAGTTGCTTGAGACGCGAGCGCGACAGCTCGGGCAAATGCGCCTGCAGGGCGCGGTCGATCCGCTCGCCGGCCGCGGCGCTGTCGAGCGTTAGCGTCACCGTGTTCGCCGTCATCGCCTCGCGCCGGCCAAAGCAATGCGCGGCCTGAAAATCCTCGTCGTGGTGATGGGGGTGATGCTGGTTGTCGGCGTCGCCGGCCTCGTCGTCACGATCGCGATGCGGCTCGCCCACCGCGCACCATCACCCGCGGCGGTGTTTTCAGCTCCGACCATCATATTGCCGCATGGCTCGACGATCGAAACGATGACCGTCGGCTCCGACCGAATCGTTCTGCAGGTCGATCTCGCCGACGGCTCGGTGCAGCTCATCGTCATCGACCTCGCCACCGGCAAGCAGCTCGGCACGATCCCCTTGCAAGAGCAGCCATAGACGCCATTGCTTGCCGCCACAAAATTGCCCCGGATTTTTACTTGCAATCCAGAAATTTGCGCGTATCTATCCGCCCGTTGACGCACTCGCACGTGCCTATGGCCCTTGGTGGTTATGCAACGACGTAACGCGTCCTTTTTGGCAGTCCGGCTTGGATGCCGGTCCCGAGAGGGAGGTCGATATGGTTGCAATTCCTGTCTGGGCTATAGAGCCCTGCCCTGACGCCGTTCTGCGCGGCACCCGCTTGCGCGGACGGGGCAGCCGGGTCACCGATCCGAGCAGTTTAAGCTAACCAAAAATCTGCCGCGATACGGGATTTCGATCCCGTTTTCGATCGGCATTTTCGCTCTGTTTCAGCTCACGCCGCCTCTATCCCCCAAGCGGTGGGTACCGAGGTCGGGAATGATGCTGAGATCTGGTCGTATTGGTTGCTGTTCGGGAAGGATCCCCGGTCGATGAACAAGAAGATTTCCCGTTTTCTTGCGGAAACTGTGCCCGAGACCCCGTGCCTCATCGTCGATCTCGACATCGTCGGTAAGGCGTATGATCTGCTGCGCCGGTACTTGCCGAACGCCAGCGTCTATTACGCGGTGAAAGCCAACCCGGCGCGCGACATCGTCGCCATGCTGGCGAAGAAGGGCTCGAGCTTCGATGTCGCAAGCCCGAGCGAGATCGCGCTGTGCCTGGACAACGGCGCGACGGCCGAACGCCTCTCCTTCGGCAACACGATCAAGAAGGAGCGCGACATCGCCGCGGCCTACGCTGCCGGTATCCGCCTCTTCGCCTTCGATAGCGAAGCCGAGCTCGGCAAGCTGGCGCGGGTCGCGCCGGGCGCGCGCGTGTTCTGCCGCATCCTCGTCTCGTGCGATGGCGCCGACTGGCCGCTGTCGCGCAAGTTTGGCTGC
The DNA here is from genome assembly GCA_035935235.1 of Allostellaceae bacterium. Classification (GTDB taxonomy): domain Bacteria; phylum Pseudomonadota; class Alphaproteobacteria; order ATCC43930; family CGMCC-115725; genus DATARH01. The sequence goes on along the minus strand of DASYXG010000304.1, from coordinate 5,575 downwards.
ACCCCGGAGATGGCGGTGACGCTGCTGAGCCGCGCCCGCGACTTCGGCCTCGACCCCTATGGCGTGTCGTTCCATGTCGGCTCGCAACAGACCGACCTCAACCAGTGGGACGGCGCGATCGGCGCGGCGGCGCGGATGTTCTCGCTGCTTGCCGAGGCCGATATCAACCTGCGCATGGTCAATATCGGCGGCGGGTTCCCGGCCCAGTACCGCGGCGAGGTGTCACCGATTGCCAATTACGCCGCGGCGGTGACCACGGCGCTCACCCGGCATTTCGGCAATCACCTTCCGGAGGTCATCGTCGAACCGGGCCGCTCGCTGGTCGGCGACGCCGGGGTGATCCAGAGCGAGGTCGTGCTGATCTCCGACAAGGGCGACGGCGACGGCAAGCGCTGGATCTATCTCGATGTCGGCAAGTTCAATGGGCTCGCCGAGACGATGGACGAGAGCATCAAGTATCGGATCGAGACGCCGGGCCGCAACGGGCCCTCGGGGCCGGTGGTGATCGCCGGGCCGACTTGCGACAGCGCCGACATCCTGTACGAGAAGACCCAGTACAAGATGCCGCTCTCGCTCAGCGTCGGCGACAAGGTCGAGATCCTCTCGACCGGCGCATATACCGCGAGCTATGCCTCGGTCGGGTTCAATGGCTTCGCGCCGATCCGGACCTACTGCATCTGAACTCAGCGGTTATCGTGGGAGTTGCGCCGGCCATCGCCCCGCCTTGGCAAGGTGAGACCGTGAGCCGGCCACCTCCTGCACCAGCTTTTTGAGCATCGCCTCGGCGAAGCTGTCCATGTTCTCGGCGACAAGGCAGAAGCTCGACGCCCCGCCGATGACATTGCTGTTGTAATAGTCGGCGAGCCACGGCTCCTCGGTGAGGATCGCCAGCCCGTTGATTGTGATTCCCTGCGCGACCAGTTCGTCGCGCACTTGCGCCGGCGGCGGGCCGAAATTGGCCATGCCGTCGCCGGAAACGTCGATCACCTTGTGCGCCGCCGGTTCCGGCATATGGTCGAACGCGGCGCCGCCGGCCAGCATCGCCGCGCCGATCGCGGTAAGGCCGTGCGAGGTTCGGCTGGTCGCGCGTACCGCGGCGGCGAAGGCGGCGGCGCTGGCACGGTTGGCAATTCGCGTCCAGCCGACGGTGATGGCGATCTTGTCCGGGTCCGACCATTCGAGCACGAGCACCTCGATCCCGCCTGGCGCATTGCTGATCGCCTCCACCAGCTGCGGGTTTTCGAAGGCGCGGGCGATCCCGTCATGCTGAAGCAGGTAGCGGTCGATCGAGACGCTCTCGGAGACATCGACAGCCAGCACCAGCGCCACGTTCGCCGCCGCTGCCGTGGTCATGCTGGCGAGAAGCGCAGCGGCGCAGCAAGTAAGTGCGAGCGCGATCCGCATCGGCGCGACCTTAGCCCGCAGTGGCGGCGCAGACCATAAACAGGCGCAACGATAAGGGCTGGTCCGGGAATGAGGTCCGGTGGCGATCCGGCGATCCCGGCCCGGATCGACCGTCGCAGCGACGGCCCGGACCTACTGTATGCCGCTACAAGAAGCGTGCCACAGCATGATGCACGGTGTTCTCCGTGTTTGCACCGTCGCTGGGGTGTCGGAGCGCCGCGTTTTTCGGCAATTGCCTCAGTCATTCGCAGGCCTATCGATTGCGTCGTCGCGGCCGGTTTATTACAATTCGATGAGCGTGAAGCCGTGGGACCGGGCCCAGGGCAAACGCCCATGACCGGCGCCAATGAAAATCTTGACCTGCAACGCCAATCGGCCGCTCGCCGAGGCGATTTCTGCCTATCTCAAGCTGCCGCTGACACAGGCGAGCGTGCGCCGCTTCTCGGACATGGAGGTCTTTGTCGAAATCCAGGAGAACGTTCGCGGCGAGGATATTTTCGTGATCCAGCCGACATCCTACCCGGCCAATGATCATCTGATGGAGTTACTCGTCACATTGGACGCGCTGAAGCGCGCCTCGGCGCGGCGGATCACCGCCGTCATTCCCTATTACGGCTATGCCCGCCAGGACCGGAAATCGTCTTCGCGCTCGCCGATCTCGGCCAAGCTGGTCGCCAATCTGATCACCACCGCCGGCGCCGACCGGGTTCTGACCCTCGATTTGCACGCCGCGCAGATCCAGGGATTTTTTGATATTCCGGTGGACAATCTTTTTGCCTCGCCGGTGCTGGTGAAGGACATCCAGGAGAACCACGCCAAGCAGGATTTGGTCATCGTCTCGCCCGATGTCGGTGGCGTGGTGCGGGCGCGCGATATCGCCCGCCGGGTCGATGCCGACCTCGCGATCATCGACAAGCGCCGTGAGCGCGCCGGCCACTCCGAGGTCATGAACATCATCGGCGACGTCGCCGAGCGGCACTGCATTCTCGTCGACGACATCGTCGATAGCGCCGGCACGCTGTGCAACGCCGCGCAGGCGCTGATCGACGCGGGCGCCAAAGCCGTATATTCCTACGTCACGCATGGCGTGTTGTCGGGCGGTGCGGTGGCTCGGGTATCGGCTTCGCCGATCGAGAAGCTGGTCCTGACCGACAGCATCGTCGCCACCGAGGCGGTGCGGCTGTCGCGCAATATCAGGCAGTTGACGATCGCGCCGTTGATGGCCGAAGCGATCCTGCGGATCAGCGAAGAAAGATCGGTTTCGAGTCTGTTCAACTGAGATTATAGTCCGCCGCAGCGAGAAAACGGGCGGTCCGCCGCCCGTTTTTCAATGACAGGAGAGAGAAGTTCGATGCCCGAGATCATCAGCCTCACCGCCGAGCCGCGTGACCGCGCCGGCAAGGGCGCGGCCCGGGCGGCGCGCCGCAGCGGCCGCGTTCCCGGCATCATCTATGGGGGCGGCGAGGCGCCGGTGCAGATCACCCTCGAACCGCGCGCCTTGGCGCGCGCGATCAACCACGCCGGGTTCTTCGCAACGATCGTCGACGTCGCCGTAGGCGAGACCGTCCATCGTACCCTGGCCCGCGAGGTCCAGCACCACCCGATCAGCGATACGGCGCTGCATGTCGATTTCATGCGTGTCGCGCCCGGCGCCCAGGTCACTGTCAGCGTGCCGGTCGGCTTCGTCAACCAGGAAAGCGCGCCCGGGCTGCGCCGCGGCGGCATCCTCAACGTCATCCGTCATACGATCGACGTCGCCTGTTCAGTCGATGCCATTCCCGACCGGCTCACCGTCGATCTCGCCGGGATGGAGATCGGCGACAGCATCCATATCGAGGCGCTGACGCTGCCGGAAGGGGTGCGCCCGGTGCTGAGTTCGCGCGACTCGACGGTCGCCACCATCGCCGCCTCGTCGGCGGTGCGCGAAGAAGCGATCGCGGCGGCTGCCGCGGCCGCGGCAGCGGCCGCCGCTCCACCGCTCGAAGAGGGCGAGGAAGGCGCCGAGGCGCCGGCGCCTGGCGCTCCCGGCGCACCAGCGGCCGCTCCGACTTCGGCCGAGGAAGCCTGAGGCAGACTGCCTCGCCAATGCGCCTTGTCGTCGGGCTTGGCAATCCGGGGCTGCGCTTTGCCAAGAACCGGCACAATGTCGGCTTTGTTGCGGTCGATGCGATCGCCCGTCGACATGGCTTTCCCGCATTTCGCGACCGCTTCAAGGGCGAGTTGTCGGAAGGCTCGATCGGCGGCGAGAAGCGTCTCCTCCTGAAGCCGCAAACCTTTATGAACGCCTCCGGAGAAGCGGTGCTGGCGGCGGCGAGCTTTTACAAGATCCCGCCCTCCGAGATCGTCGTCATCCACGACGAGATCGATCTGCGGCCCGGTAAACTGCGGGTCAAGAGAGGCGGCGGCAGCGCCGGGCATAATGGGCTGCGTTCGATCGACGCGCTCCTCGGCTCCGATTACTGGCGAGTGCGGATCGGCGTTGGCCACCCCGGCGTCAAGGAGCTGGTGCAGCCTTACGTGCTGCAGAATTTCCTGGCCGAGGAAATCAAGGAGTGGGTCGGCCCGCTGCTCGATGCGGTGGCCGAGACGATCCCGTTGCTGCTCGCCGATGACGCTCCGGCGTTTATGAGCGAGGTGGCGCGGCGCTTCACCCCGCCGGAGCCGCCGCCCGATCTCGGCGCCGCGGGAGACCCCTAAATGGGCTTTTCCTGCGGCATTGTCGGGCTGCCGAATGTCGGCAAGTCGACCTTGTTCAACGCGCTGACTGCCACCCAGGCAGCCGAGGCGGCGAATTACCCGTTCTGCACCATCGAACCCAATGTCGGCCGCGTCGCGGTGCCCGACGAACGGCTCGAAATCTGCGCCCGGCTCGGAAAGTCGGCGAAGATCGTCCACACTCAGCTGGAGTTCGTCGATATTGCCGGGCTGGTGCGCGGCGCCTCGCAGGGCCAAGGGCTCGGCAACCAATTCCTCGGCCATATCCGCGAGGTCGATGCGATCGGGCACGTGCTGCGCTGTTTCGGCGACGAGAACGTCGTTCATGTCGAGGGCTCGGTCGACCCGGTGCGCGACGCCGAAGTGGTCGAGACCGAGCTGATGCTCGCCGACCTCGACAGTTTGGAGCGCCGCGTCGCCGCCGCTGAAAAGCGGGCCCGGGGCGGCGACAGGGAAGCCAGGGAACTGCTGCAAATCGGCGAGCCGCTGCTTGCTGGCTTACGCGATGGCAAGCCGGCGCGCGCCTCCGGGATCGCGCCCGAGCGGCTGCGTCCGCTGCAATTGCTGAGCGCCAAGCCCGTCCTCTACATCGCCAATGTGGACGAGGCGGATGCCGCGGAGGGCAACGCCGAGAGCCGCCGCGTCGCCGCATTCGCGGCGGAACAGGGGGCGCAAACGGTCGTGATCTCGGCGGCGATCGAGGCGGAGCTGATGCAGCTCGGCGACGATAGCGAGCGGCGCGACTACCTCGCCGCGCTGGGGCTCGACGAACCGGGTCTCACTCGGGTTATCAAGGCCGGCTATCGGCTCTTGGACCTGGTGACCTTCCTCACCGTCGGCCCCAAGGAGGCACGCGCCTGGACCGTCGCCAACGGCGCCAGGGCGCCACAGGCGGCGGGGGTGATTCATACCGATTTCGAGAAGGGCTTCATCCGCGCCGAGACGATCGCCTACGCCGATTTCGTGGCCTGCGGCGGCGAGCAGGGTGCCAAGGATGCCGGCAAGATGCGACTCGAAGGCGCCGATTACGTCGTCGCCGATGGCGACATCATGCATTTCCGCTTCAACGTGTAAGCGAAGCCCTTACGCGTCGGCGAAGATGACGATCGTGCCATTCGCTTCGCCTGGCGCGACCGAGAGGCGGCCGTCGGGCAGCTCGTCGAAGACCACCCCCTCTTTTTGAAGATAGGAAGCGGTCCGTTTGCGGCTTCTCACCGCGAGCTCGAGCGCGACGATGCCGGGCACTGGAAAATCGCCGGGAACGGCAACCCCTGGATGCTTCGTCCGGAATCGGTGCGCGGTGGTAAAGGTTAGCCGGTGGCGACCGATCTTGACGGCGAGCTCGCCGCCGCCCCGGTTCACCTGCTCGCGGCCGGTGAGACGGACATAGGCCGACTCCAGCGCCGCGGGCTCGGCGACCAGCAAGGAAACGCTCTTGATCCCCGACGTACCGTTG
>DASYXG010000303.1:0-7984 GCA_035935235.1 Allostellaceae bacterium | reverse complement strand
GGGCACATTCGACGACTGCCAGGATTTGGTGAAGGCGCTGTTCGCCGAGACCGCGCTGCGCCGCGAGTTGAACTTGTCGGCGATGAACTCGATCAATTTCGCCCGCATCGCCGCGCAGATCGTCTATTACGTCGCCGCAGGCCTCGCCCTCGGCGCTTTCGGCCGGAAGGTGTCGTTCGCCGTGCCGACCGGCAATTTCGGAAATGTCTACGCGGCGCATCTGGCGCGGGCGATGGGGCTGCCGGTCGAGCGATTGGTGCTGGCGACCAACGCCAACGACATCCTGGCGCGCTACCTCGCCAGCGGCGACATGAGCATCGCCGAGGTCAAGCCGAGCCTCAGCCCGAGCATGGACATCCAGGTCGCGAGCAATTTCGAGCGGCTGCTGTTCGAGTTGAAGGGCCGCAACGGCGCCGCGGTGGCGCAGGCGATCGCCGCCTTCCGCCGCGACGGCGCCTTGCCGCTGGACGATCAGGCCTGGCACGCCGCGTCCAAGCTTTTTGCCGGGCAGCGCATCGACGATGCCGGCACGCTCGACGAGATCGGCGAGACCTATCGGCGCACCGGCATGCTCGTCGATCCGCACACCGCGATCGGCATCGCCGCCGCCCGCGCGCAGCGCGAAGGAGACGCCCCGATCGTGGCGCTGGCGACCGCGCATCCCGCCAAATTCGGCGATGCCGTCGAGCGCGCCACCGGGGTGCGGCCGCCACTGCCACCGGCCCTGGCCGAGATGATGGAGCGGCCGGAACGCGTCACCGTCCTGCCCAACGACATCGCCGCGGTGTCGCGCTTTGTCCGCGAACGGGCGCGGCGCCGGCAGAGGGCAGCATAATGGCGGGCGGCATGAAAATCGGCTTCGCCACCCTGCCCAACGGTCTGCGGATCGTCACCGACCGGGTCGATACGGTGGCGACCGTGTCGCTCGGCCTGTGGGTCGATGTCGGCACCCGGCACGAGCCGGCGGCCGTCAACGGCGTCGCGCATTTCCTCGAGCACATGGCGTTCAAGGGCACCGAGCGCCGCTCGGCGCTGGCCATCGCCGAGGAGATCGAGGCGGTCGGCGGCCACCTCAACGCCTACACCTCGCGCGAAAGCACCGCGTTTTACGCCAAGGTGCTGAAGGAGGATGTCGGTCTCGCCCTCGACATCCTCGCCGACATTCTGCAGCACTCGACCTTCGAGCCGAGCGAGCTCGAACGCGAGCGCACCGTGATCCTGCAGGAGATCGGCCAGGCCAACGACACGCCCGACGACATCATCTTCGACTATTTCCAGGAGCGCGCCTTCCCCGACCAGGCGATGGGGCGGCCGGTGCTGGGCAGCCCCGAGATCATCAAGAACCTGTCGCGCGACTCGGTGGTGTCCTATCTGAAGGACCATTACGGCGCCAAGCGCATGGTGCTGTCGGCGGCCGGCAATCTCGATCACGACAGCTTTGTCGCGCTGGCCGGGAAGCTGCTTTCGAAGCTCCCCGCCGAGCGCACGGTTGCGACCGAGACGGCGCGCTATGTCGGCGGCGATTTCCGGCTCGACCGCGACCTCGAGCAGCTGCACCTGGTGCTGGGCTTTCCGGGGCTCAAGCTCGACGACCCGGATTATTACGCCGCCGCGGTGCTGTCGACCGCGTTTGGCGGCGGCATGTCCTCGCGCCTCTTTCAGGAGGTGCGCGAGAAGCGCGGCCTCGTCTACGCGATCAACTCCTTCGCCCATTCCTATCGCGATGGCGGCCTTTTCGGCATCTATGCCGGGACCGGCGAGGACGAGGCGGCCGAGCTCTTGCCGGTGCTGTGCGACGAGGCCCGCAAGCTCGACGACGGCTTCGCGCCGGGCGAGCTGGCCCGCGCCAAGGCGCAGATGAAGGCCGGGCTGCTGATGTCGCTGGAAAGCACCTCGGCGCGTTGCGAGCAGATGGCGCAACATATGCTGATCCACGGCACGCCGTTCGATCCCGACGATATCGTTCGCCGCATCGACGCGGTCGACGATGCCGCGATCGGCCGCGTCGTCGCCGGCTGGCGGAACGGCTCGCCGACCCTGGTTGCCTTGGGCCCAGCCGGACGGCTCGAAGATTTCGCGCGCTTCGAAGCGCGGCTCAGCGGCTGAGGCGAGCAGGCGGATGGCGCCGCAGCGCAAGACCTTCCCGCGACTCTTCGCGACCCGCTCGGAGCCGCTCCGCCTCGTCGGCGCCAAGGTCTTCCTGCGCCCACCCGAGCGCGCCGATTACGACGAATGGGCGACGCTGCGGGCGCGCTCGCGCAGTTTCCTCACGCCGTGGGAACCGACCTGGCCGCCCGACGCGCTGAGCCGTTCCAGCTTCCGCGCGCGCATCGCCCGCTACGGCGAGGATTGGCGCAGCGACCAGGGCTACAATTTCTTCATCTTCCGCGACGACGAGACGCTGGTTGGCGGGGTCGGGCTCTCCAATGTGCGGCGCGGCGTCGCCGAGACCGCCAGCCTCGGCTATTGGGTCGGCGAGGCGTTCGCGCGCCAAGGCTTTATGACCGCGGCGCTGCCGCTGGTGCTCGACTTCTCGTTCGGCCGGCTGCGCCTGCACCGGGTCGAGGCGGCGTGCCTGCCGACCAATGTGCCGAGCCGCGCGCTCTTAAAGCGCACCGGCTTCACCGAGGAAGGTTATGCGCGGCGCTACCTGCTGATCGACGGCAAGTGGCAGGACCATGTCCTGTTCGCGATCCTGCGCGAGGATTGGCGGGGGTAAGCGCGCGAAGGGACTCACGGGCATGCCCGTCGATCACCAGTGCTTCATAGAGGGTGATGCCGCCGAAGACGCGGGGGACTTCAAGACGGCGCGAGCTTCGTTTGAACGTGGCGCCGCACTGGGTGATCCCTATTGCTGGTCCCGCCTAGGGCTGATGTTCGACAATGGCGTCGGGTGCGACGTCGACAAGGTGATGGCGATGCGGTGTTACCGCCGCGCCTGGCGATTCCGCGACGTCGTCGCTGCGAGCAATATCGCGGTGCTTTACCGGGAGGCCGGGAACCAGCGCGCCATGTTTCAATGGTTCAAGCGCGCCGTAGAAGCGGGCGACGATGGAGCCTTTATCGAGCTCGCAAAATGCTATGTGAGCGGCGTCGGTACCCGAAGAAGCTCGGCAGAAGCCGAAAAGTGCCTTGACCGCGCGCTCGAAGGTTCGCTTTCCGAGGCGGAACGAGAGGAAGCAGAACAACTGCTGGCGGTATTGCACAAGTAAGAAGCTCGCTTTTTGCCAACAGCGACTTCCTCTCGCCGTCATGGCCGGGTTTATCCCGGCCATCCACTTGGCCGGGCGGACCACTTCCCATCTCTCGTGGATGCCCGGAACAAGTCCGGGTATGACGGAAAGTAGGTGAGCTTGATCCGAGCTGGCGGCGACCTAAGCGTGGCCGGCTTCTCCCGAGAGCATCTCGGGGCTGACGCCGAGTTTTTTCAACGCGCGCTGCCATTTGCTGTCGTCGGCGTCGTCGAACACCAGCCCCGCATCGGCGGCGACCGAGAGCCAGCCATTGGCCTGGATCTCGGCGTCGAGCTGCCCCGGCGCCCAGCCGGCATAGCCGAGCGCCAGGAGGCTCTGGCGCGGCCCCTCGCCCTTGCCGATCGCGCGCAGGATGTCGATCGTCGCGGTCATTGCGAAGTCGCCGGTAATGCCGAGCGTCGCTTCCTCGCGGTAGTCGGCGCTGTGCAGCACGAAGCCGCGGCCGGGATCGACCGGCCCGCCAAAATGCACCGGCTGCGGCCGGTTGGCCCTTACCGGCTCTATCTTCAGGTGGGCGTAGAGCTCGTCGAGGGTCAGGGCGTCGATCGTCTTGTTGATGACGAGGCCCATCGCCCCGGCTTCCTCGCTATAGGCGCACATATAAACGACCGAGCGGGCAAAGCGGGGATCCTGCATGTGCGGCATCGCGACAAGAAGCTGGCCGGTCAGCGAGCTCACCACGTTCCTCCCATTCCTCTATCGGCAAATATAGGGTCGCGAGCCCGATTGCGAGGACAAAAATACCCGCTTTGGCGGATGCGCCGGCCGCGGTTTACGCGGCCTCCCGCGCTATGCTATCGCTCTAGTCCCGTTTCGGCGCGACGCGTTTAATGTCGGCCGAGCCACCCCTTCAGAGGAATCCCCCGATGACGATCAAGGTTGGCGACAAGGTCCCCGCGGTCAACTTCCGGGTCCTCACCGCCGAGGGTCCAAAAGAGCTCACCAGCGATGAGTTGTTCAAAGGCAAGAAGGTCGCGTTCTTCGCGGTGCCCGGCGCCTTCACCCCGACTTGCTCGCAGCGTCACCTCCCCGGCTATGTCGACAAGGCCGCCGCGCTGAAGGCTAAGGGCGTCGACACCATCGCCTGCGTCTCAGTCAACGACGCCTTCGTCATGGGCGCCTGGGGCAAGGACCAGAAGACCGAAGGCAAGGTGACGATGCTGGCCGACGGCAGCGGCGATTTCACCCGCGCGGTCGATCTCGAGCTCGACGCCACCCGCAACGGGCTCGGCAAGCGCTCGCAGCGCTATTCGATGCTGGTCGATGACGGCGTCGTCAAGGCGCTGCACATCGAGGCGCCCGGCAAGTTCGAGGTCTCCGACGCCGACACGATGCTGAAGGATCTGTAGGCGCCACTTTCTGGAAGCTAGGCGAGCCCGGGAGAGCAACGGCTCTCCCGGGTCGCGAGGCTTGCTATCGGGACCCATGAACGCCCCGCTTCGATAAGTTTGGGACCACCGAGCGGTCATGGGTTCCTGGTTCGGCGCCTCGCGCCGCTCCCGGAGTGATCGTAAAAAATATGTCTCTACCGGATCAGCGGTATAGCCGCCGGCACGCCTTTGCCGCGACGGCGAGGTAAGAGGCGGCGCGAGCGACCCATTCCTCTCGGCTCCGCGTGCCCGGCTCGGCGATATGGTCGACCGCGAGCCGGGCACGAACCAATGCGTTCAGCGCCGTAAAGAAGAAAAAAAGCACCGGGGGTGGTCTGTCGCCGGTGCGCTCGCGATAGCGTCGCATCAGCCGATACGCGATCGGCGATCGGCCCAGGCGATCGCATTCGAGAGCGAGAAACGCGATCTCGCAGATCGGATCGAGCTGGCGCAAATCGGCGCGAAACTCGATGCAGTCGATGATCTGCGGTATGCCGTCGATGTAAACGTGTTCGGGGCGCAAATCGCCATGCCCATCGACCAGCCGCCGCTCCGCGATGCGCCGGCGAAACAGCGCGGCGCGGCGCGACAAGAAAGCATCGATGGTTCGGACGACAGGCGCCGCCATGCTGCGCAACCTCGGTGCGCCAAGCCGCGAAAGCGAAGCGAGCGCCCGCCGCAGTTCGCCGCGGATTTGGGCGAGCTGCGCCGGCGGGGTCAACGCCGCCCGCGGCGCGTCCGCGAAGAAGCCGGCGAGACGATGCGCCACCGCCTCCAATTCTCCATAGTGCCAATTGCCTTCGACGAGGCGCCTGTCCAGCATGTTGCCAGCGTCGAGGCGGATCATCTTCACCAGCCAGTCGACCGGTGTGCCGGAGCCGCCCGGTTTCAGCGCGCCATCCGGTTCGAGCGTTAGCGCGACGATGCCCAAATAAACTTCCGGTGCCAGGCGACGATTGAGCCGTATCTCGACCAGCACGTTGCGCAATCGCCGCTCAACCGAGCGGAAGTCGAATCCTTCGCCATGGGCAGGTTTCTTCAGCTTGTAGGCATGCTTCTCGGTTAGAAAAACCCAGGAAAAATGTGTCTCCGCGACCTCGATCGTGCTCTCCCGGCCCGGATAATTCCCGGGATTCCGCAGAAAGCGGACTTTTTCAGCTATCCCGATGTCGCCCGCCAGGGCGCTGTTCATCGGCGTCAACGGCGCCTGGAGGCCGTCCGGCATGATCGGGTCACGGCTGCGCAACGACCGCCGCGCTGTCCTTGCGGTCCAGCTCGTCCGCGAGACTGCGCAGGCTCCGGGAAATCTCGACGGGGTAGGCGAACGGCTCGAGGCGTCTGAGCGGCGCCGGTAGTCGCGCAAGCTGGTCCCGCGCGTGGTCTCGCGCCTGCTGTAGCGATGGCAAAGACACAACCCGGCGTCCGCAGCGCATCGCCGGCTGCAGCAGCGTTGTGCCCTCACCGCGTTCCGCATCGAGCGTTACGAAATCGCGCGCGAACTGGCCGGTCGGCAGGCTGTGCCGCCAGACCTGCTTGCGGCCCGGCCAGGTAGCCTTGCCGAGCGACCGTTTGCGCCGCGGGACGCCGGCATATTCTTGCAGCTTGTAGGCGCAATCGAGCGCCGGCGCATCGGCCGCGGTGGTCAGGCTGGTGCCAATGCCAAAAGCATCGATCGGCGCATCGCGCAGTGCGAGCATTTGGTCCTCGTCGAGCCCACCGCTGGCGATAATCGTGATTTGCGGCAGACCGGCGGCATCGAGGATTTGGCGGACCTTGCGCGCCTCCTCGCCAAGATCGCCGCTGTCGATCCGCACCCCCGCAACGGTGATGCCTTCCGCGGCCAGCCGATGCGCCAGCTCGGCCACACGCCTTGCCGCGCGTTCGGTGTCGTAGGTGTCGATCAACAGCACGAGATCGCGCGGCCGCGAGCGCGCAAAATGCTCGAAGGCCATGGTCTCATCGTCGTGAACTTGAACGAACGAATGAGCCATTGTGCCCTTGACCGGGATGCCGAACTCGAGCCCGGCGGCGAGCGTCGCGGTCCCGGCAAATCCGGCGAGATAGCTCGCCCGCGCCGCGAGCATCCCCGCCTCGGCGCCGTGCGCGCGCCGCAACCCGAAATCGATCAGTGGCTTGCCAGCGGCGGCCAACACCAAACGCGCCGCCTTGGAAGCGATCACCGTCTCGAAATGGAGGAGGTTGATCAGCCGGGTCTCGATCAGTTGTGCCTGCGGCAGCGGCGCGACCACCCGCAAGATCGGTTCGTTGGGGAAAAACGCGGTGCCCTCGGGAAGCGCGTCGACATCGCCGGTAAAGCGGAGGCCGCGGAGATAGTCGAGCAGCCGATCGGGGAAGCTCGCCAGGCCGCGCAAGCGCGCGATGTCGGCTTCGCAGAAATCTATGCCTTCGAGATACGACAGCGCCTGTTCTAGGCCAGCGGCCATCAGGAACCCGCGCCGCGCCGGCAATTTGCGCACGAACAGCTCGAATACCGCGGTCTCGGTCAGCCCGTGATCGAGATACGCCGCCAACATGTTGAGCTGGTACAGGTCGGTCAGCAGCGGGGTTCGCTCAGTGTCCATGTGTCGCTCCCGCCGGTGCAGTCAGCATCGTTATTACGTGATCCCGCGCCATCCGCATTTGATCTAACGCAACTTGCGCGACGCCTCGGTCGGCGGGCGGATCAATGACGCCGGGCGAGCTCCGCCACCGCGTCGTGCAACGTGTCGGCAATTTGCGCATACCCCTGCTCCGGGGTTCCGCCCGCGGATGCGCGAAATTCGATTGGAGCGCCAAACCGGACAACGATCGGATGCCGCCGCGGCCACCGGCGCCCGCGCGGCAGCGCCTCGAAGGTGCCGCGGATATACGCGGGGACGACCGGCCGCCCCGACTCAGTGATGATCTTGCCGATCCCGGGAAGAAAGTGCTGCAGCTCCCCGGTCGGCGAACGCCACCCCTCGGGGAACCAGATCAGCGCGTTGCCGGCCGCGAGCACCGCGGTGGCGCGGGCAAGCGCTTCGGCGGGCTTGCGCTCGTCGACGGGAAAGACGTGCAGTGCGCGCCAAAATGGCCCTGACAGCGGAATCCAAAACAAGTACGCCGCGTCGCCACCCCAAAACACCCTGCGCATATGGCGGTAAGGCAAAGCGGCCGCGAGGGCGAGCGGATCGAGATCGCTCACGTGATTGGCGACGACGATGTAGCCGCCGAGCTGCGGTAGCGTGTTTCGCCCAGCCACCCGCAGTCGAAAGCCGAGCCGCATGATCAGCCTATTGAGGCCATAGGCGGCCAATCCTACCAGCCTCCCCAAAGGTCCAACGGGTGGTGGCGCTGACGGTACCGCGGATGGCTCTGCCT
>DASYXG010000302.1:0-7653 GCA_035935235.1 Allostellaceae bacterium | reverse complement strand
AGGTTGACCGTTTATTATCGACGTAGGCTAGCGCTTCACTTCGCCCGCGCGCACCGCGTGGCCGCACCCGTTATGGCTCAGGACAACAGCTCCTGTATTATACCGCGTTACCCCGAACGTTACCCCGGCACGATTTGTTCTTGACCCCTCTCGCCTAACCCCTTGAAAGCTTGGTGCCGGGTGAGGGATTCGAACCCCCGACCTTCGGTTTACAAAACCGCTGCACTGCCACTGTGCTAACCCGGCGATCCGGCGGCGCCCGTTATAGCATTCCTGCCTAAAATCGTCGCTCCGGCGGCGAGCGGATGGCGCTGTAGGTAATAGATAATTAACTCTAAGTAATCGGCATATAGTCTCAATTAAGGATCAATTTTATTGAAATATGCCGGGCATTCGGCAAACATTCGCCACACAACGCCCAGGGAGTTGTTTGATGCTTGCAGCGCTTAACCGGGTATTCAGGGACGAGAGCGGCGTCACCGCCATCGAGTACGCGTTTGTCGCCTCGCTGATCGCCGTCGCCATCGCCGGCGTCGTCGGCACGGTCGGCGGGAGCCTTAGCGATACCTTCACGACAGTCGCCAACGACATGTAAGCATCTTTGGTTCGAGAGGCTGGCCGGTCGGGGCTGACAACCCCGGCCATCCTCTTCCGAAAGCCGGGCTCAGCCCGGCTTTTTCGTTGCCGGGCCTCGACCGCCAAGCGGGTGCTCTCAGCCGCCTTCGAGCTTGGGGATGAAAAACACTTCGCTCCCCTGGTGTAGCTTCTGAAAATAGCCTGGCGAATCGTGAATCGCACCGTCGATGGCGACGGTGGTCTCCTCCTCCAAATGATCGCCAAGCCCCGGATACATCTTATCCAAGGCGCGGATGACGTCGCGCAGGGTTTTCGCCTCGATTTCGAATTCACGCCGCCCGCCGGTATAGCGGCGGCTGAACCCGCTCGTGAGCGTCACCTGCGCGGTCGTCATCGGTTGGCTGCTAGTCGCTGTTGTGGTCGAGCGCGGCCAGGATCTTCGGCGGCGACATCGGCAACTCGGTCAGCCGCCGGCCGATCGCGTTGTCGATCGCGTTGGCGATCGCCGCCATCGGCGGGCAGATATTGACCTCGCCGACGCCCTTGGCGCCGTAGGGGTGCGTCGGGTTCGGCACCTCGACGAGCAGCGCCTCGATCATCGGCAGGTCGCTGGCGACCGGGCAGCGATAATCGAGGAAGCCGGCGTTATCGAGCTGGCCCCGCTGGTTGTAGATGTACTCCTCGTTGAGCGCCCAGCCGATGCCCTGCACGACACCGCCCTGGATCTGCCCCTCGACATAGGAGGGGTGGATCGCGGTGCCAACGTCCTGCGCCGCGACAAAGCGCAGGATGGTCACCTTGCCGGTCTCCGGGTCCACCTCGACGTCGCAGAACTGAGTGGCGAAGCCCGGCGCTTGGCCGCCAGCGTTAACCGAGGCCGCGGTGGTGATCGGCCCGCCGGTGGCCGCCGCCTTCCCTGCCAGTTCCCTCAGCGACATCGGCTTGAAGTCGCCGACATTGCTCGAGGCCGGCTTGGCATGGCCGTCTTCCCACACGACGCCATCGACATCGACATCCCAGATCATCGCGGCGCGGCCGCGCAAATCGTCGATCGCCTTCTTGGCGGCGTCGACGACCGCGGTGCCCGTGGCAAAGGTGACACGGCTGCCGCCGGTCACATGGGTGTAGCCGACCGACGAGGTGTCGGCGACAATCGCGCGCACCTGGCTGTAGTCGATGCCGAAGGTCTCGGCCGCCATCAGCGCCATCGAGGCGCGCGACCCGCCGACATCGACGCTGCCGGTGGCGACGGTAATGGTGCCGTCGGCATTGACCTGGATCGTGGCGCTCGACTCGCCGCCGCCGTTGAACCAATAGCCCGATGCCACGCCGCGGCCCTGGTTGGGGCCGAGCTTGATCTGATAGGCCGGATGGGTTTTCACCGCCTCCAGCGTCTCGATGTAGCCGCCATGCCCGAGCTTGGGACCATAGATCATCGGCGTGCCGGGCTTAGCCGCGTTCTTGAGGCGCAGCTCGACCGGGTCCATGCCGATCTTCTTGGCGCACATATCGAGCACGCTTTCGACCGCGAAGGCCGAGATCGGCGAGCCCGGTGCCCGGTACGCGGCCGATTTCGGCCGGTTGCAGACGACATCGTAGCCGACTGTGTGCTGGTTCTCGATCTCGTACGGGGCGAACGCGCAGAGGCAGCCGTTCATCACCGGCGAGCCGGGAAATGCGCCGGCCTGATATTTGAAGATGCCCTGGGCGGCGGTGATCGTGCCGTCCTTCTTGACGCCGATCTTGACGGTCATCGACGCGCCCGAAGTCGGCCCGGTGGCCTTGAACACCTCGTCGCGGCTCATCGTGATCTTCACCGGCCGGCCGGTCTTTTTCGATAGCATCGCCGCAACCGGCTCGACATAGACGACCGTCTTGCCGCCGAACCCGCCGCCGATCTCGGCCGGGATCGCGCGCAGGTTGCCCACGGGGACCTCAAGCAGCTTGGCCGTCAATGCACGGACGACGAAATGCCCCTGGCTCGATGACCAGATTTCGCCCTGGCCGTCGGCATCCATCCGGACGCTGCAGGCGTGCGGCTCGATGTAGCCCTGATGCACGGCCGCGGTCTTGAAGTCCTTCTCGACGACGACATCGGCCTCGGCGAAACCCTTCTCGACGTCGCCGATCGCAAACTCGAGCTTCTTCGAGATGTTCGACGGCTTGGTCGGCGCCGGCTCGATGCCGCGGGTGATCATGTCCTCGAACAGCAGCGGTGCGTCTTCACGCATCGCCTCGTCGACATCGATGGCGTGCGGCAGCACCTCGTAATCGATCTCGAGCAGCGCCTCGGCTTCCTCGGCCACCTCCTTCGAGATCGCGGCGATCGCGGCGACGGCGTGGCCGTCGTACAGCGCCTTTTCCTTGGCCATTACGTTGCGCGACACATGCCAGAAATTCACCGCGACGCGCTCGGGGCCGATGTATTCGAACTTGTGGTCCGGGAAGTCGGCGCCGGTGATCACCGCCTTGACGCCGGGCAGCGCCTTCGCCTTCGCGGTGTTGATCGATTTGATGCGCGCGTGGGCGTGGGGCGAGCGCACGATCTTGCCGTAGAGCGCGCCGGGCATCGCCAGGTCGGCGGCGTACATCGCGCGGCCCGTGACCTTCGGCACGCCGTCCGGACGGATCGGCCGAGTTCCCACCCACTTGTAACGAGACGGCGCAACATCGTTCACGGCGGTGTCTCCTCATTGAGCAAAAAGGTCTGGAGGGGAGTTTAGCCGCCGTGAGCGGCGCACACAAATAGAAGAGCGTCAGAAGGTGAACATCGTCGCGTCGGGCTCAAGGCCAAGGAGGATGCCGCCCACCGTCTCGAAATGCCGCTGCGCGCCCTGCATCTGCTGGGCGATCGTGTTCATGTCGCGGAAACGGCGCTCGAATGGCTGCTCGTCGAAGATCGCGGTCGCTCCGGCGGCGTGGTAGAGCTCGTTCACCACCTCGCGCGCCTGCTTGATCGCCCAGGTCGAGGCGAGACGGATCGTCGCGGTCTGATCGAGGCCGACCTCGCCGGTCTCACCGACGGAATCCCAGATCTCTGCGAGCGAGGTCAGGAGAAAGGCGCGGGCCGAACGCAGCCGGGCGCTGGCCTGCGCGACTTGCGACTGCACGACCTGATCGTGCCGCAGGGTCCCCTTGGCGCCGCGCGGGGTCTTCTCCGCTGCTAACTCGACAAAGCTGTCGTAAAAGGCGCGGGCCACGCCGAGGGCGAGCCCGGCGAAGCCCGAGGCGTAGAGATTGCTGAAGCTGAAGCGGTAGAGCCGGCCGCCTTGTCGCGCCGGCGTCCGGGTGCGGTCGTGCAGCAGGGTATGATCGTCGGCGACGAAGAGGTCGGTGACGCTATACATGTCGCTGCCGGTGCCCTTGAGGCCGAGGACGCGCCAGATATCGGTCATCTCGGCCTGAGCCTTGGGGAACAGCAGCGAGCGCAGGATCGTCCCGCCATCGGGCCGCCGCACCGGCTCCCCATCGGCGCCGCGTTCGAGGATATGAGCGCCGAGCCAAGTCGCGTTGTGGCTGCCGCTGGCGAAGCTCCAGCTGCCGGTCAGGCGCCAGCCGCCCGGCACCTTGCGCGCCTCGGCCGAGCTGCTCGGCGGGCCCCAGGCAAGGATGCCGTCATCCGGGCCGAAAATCTCTCTCGCTACCGCGGGATCGAGAAACGCCGACGCCATGCCGCAGCCATTGCCCTGGCCGACGCACCAGGCGGTGCTGGCGTCGTGGCTGGCGATCTCGCCCATCGTCTCGGCGAACTCCATCGGGGTCAGCTCGGCGCCGCCGAGTTCGCGCGGCTGCAACAGGCGGAAGAGGCCGGCGCCGGTCAGCGCGGAAACCAGCGCGCGGGGCAGCTCGCGGCCCTTTTCAACGTCGTCCGCGGCGGTGGCGATTGCCGGCCCGAGCGCCTTGGCGCGAGCGACATAATCCAGTCGATCCTGGCCGATCCCATCCATGCGCAGTCTCCTCGCCGACCCGGTATTTCGCCTGCCTATGGAAGCCTTTGCGTTGATCCAGATCAATCCCGGTGGGCGCTTAGCGTGCTTAATAGCCGCGATGCTCGCGACGCGCTGGCTAGCGGAGGATGTGCGATTTTGGTTGTTGCCGGCGGCACCACAGCGCAGACTCGGCGCCGTAAGGACAGGCAGTCCATGTCGATCGGAACGGCTAGCCGGGGAAGTCGATATGCCGCATGAGCCTCGTCGTCTCGTTCTCCAAAACTACCCTCTTGGCCTGTCGATCGCTGCGGCGCTGACGGTGAAAGCCGTGGCGCTGGCCGCGCTCTACTTCGCGTTCTTTGTGCCGCCGTCAAATCCGGCGCCGCCAGCGGAGCGAACCGCGACGGCCGTGCTCGGTCTGCCGGGCCGCTAGCATGATCGACGCTACCGTCGTCGAATTATCGCGGCTGCAATTCGCGCTGACCGCGCTCTATCACTTCTTGTTTGTGCCGCTGACGCTCGGCCTGTCGCTGCTGCTGGCGATCATGGAGAGCGTCTACGTGATGACCGGGCGCCCGATCTGGCGCGAGATGACCCGCTTCTGGGGTGTCCTTTTCGGCATCAATTTCGCGATGGGGGTGGCGACCGGGATCACCATGGAATTCCAGTTCGGCACGAACTGGGCCTATTACTCGCAATATGTCGGCGACATTTTCGGTGCACCGCTCGCCATCGAAGGGTTGATGGCGTTTTTCCTCGAAGCGAGCTTTGTCGGCCTGTTCTTTTTCGGCTGGGACCGGATGCCGCGTTTGGCGCATCTGACGGTGACCTGGCTCACCGCGATCGGCGCGAACCTGTCGGCGCTATGGATCCTCATCGCCAATGGCTGGATGCAGAACCCGGTTGGCGCCGCGTTCAACCCGGCGACGATGCGAATGGAGCTGACCTCGTTCTATGAGCTGCTGTTCAACCCGGTGGCGCAGGCGAAGTTCGTTCATACCGTCAGCGCCGGCTATGTCTGCGGCTCGGTGTTCGTCCTGGCGGTCAGCGCGTTCTATCTGCTGCGCGGCCGGCATGTCGCGCTTGCCCGCCGCTCGCTGACCGTCGCCGCCAGCTTTGGCCTTGCCTCGGCGCTTTCGGTGGTCGTGCTCGGCGATGAGAGTGGCTACACCGCGACGATCAACCAGAAAATGAAGATCGCCGGCATCGAGGCGGCATGGCAGACCGAGCCGGCGCCGGCCGGGCTCACCCTGTTCGGGTTTCCCGATGTCGCCGCCCGGACCACGCGTGACGCGATTAAAATCCCCTGGGTGCTGGGGCTGATCGCCACCCGCTCGCTCGACACGCCGGTCGAGGGGATCGCCGATCTAGTCGCCGAG
The DNA here is from genome assembly GCA_035935235.1 of Allostellaceae bacterium. Lineage (GTDB taxonomy): Bacteria > Pseudomonadota > Alphaproteobacteria > ATCC43930 > CGMCC-115725 > DATARH01. The sequence goes on along the minus strand of DASYXG010000302.1, from coordinate 1,769 downwards.
GGTCAGAAACGCATCGCCAATGGGCTGGATGCCTATCGCGCGCTCGAAACGTTGCGGCGGAACCCGGACGACGCCAGCGCCAAGGCGGCGTTTGCCGCATCCCAGGACAATCTCGGCTATGCGCTGCTGTTGCGCCGCTACCGCGCCGATATCGGCGCCGCCACCCCGGACCAGATCGCCGCCGCGGCCAACGACCTCATCCCCAACGTGCCGGTGCTGTTCTGGGGCTTCAGGGTGATGGCCGGGCTCGGCTTCTATTTTATCGCGTTGTTTGCCGGCGCGTTCTATTTCGCCTCGGTAGGGCGGCTCAACAAGCGATGGTTCCTGCGCCTCGCGGTGCTGAGCCTGCCGCTTCCCTGGGTCGCGATCGAGCTTGGCTGGGTCGTCGCCGAATATGGCCGGCAGCCTTGGGCCGTCGAAGGGGTGCTACCGACCTTTCTCGGCGCGTCCTCGGTGCCGGTCGGGACAATTCTCGGCTCGATCGCCGGCTTTGTGCTGTTCTACAGCGCGCTGGCGGTGGTCGATTTGGCGCTGATGGTGCGCACCGTCCGGCGCGGCCCGGGGCTCAGCCCATGACCGGCGCGCCGATCCCCTACGACATCCTGCGCCTCATCTGGTGGGCGCTGCTCGGTATACTCCTAATCGGCTTTGCGGTGCTCGATGGCTACGACCTTGGCACCGCGATGCTGTTGCCCTTTGTCGGACGCGGCGACGCTGAGCGGCGGCAGGTACGCGAGACTGTCGAGCCGAATTGGGAGGGCCACCAGGTCTGGTTCATCCTCGGTGGCGGAGCCTCCTTCGCCGCCTGGCCGCTGCTCTACGCGGCGAGCTTTTCCGGCTTTTACATCGCGATGTTCCTGGTGCTGCTGGCGCTGATCATCCGCCCGGTCGGCTTCACCTTCCGGGACAAGCTGCCGAACTACCGCTGGCGCGAGTTCTGGGACTGGGGATTGGCGGTCGGCGGGTTTGTGCCGTCGCTGGTGTTCGGCGTCGCTTTCGGCAATCTGCTGTTGGGCGTGCCGTTCGGCTTCGATAGCGAGCTGCGGCTGAGCTACACCGGCAGCTTTTTCGCGCTGTTGAACCCGTTCGGACTCGTCGCCGGGATCGTCAGCGCGGCGATGCTGGCGATGCATGGCGGCGCGTGGCTGGCGATGAAGACCGACGGCGCCGTTGCTCGGCGGGCCGCGCAAGCGGCGCGGATTTTCGCGCTCATCGCCGCGATCGTCTTCGCGCTCGCCGGCTGGTGGGTGGCGACCGGGATCGACGGCTATGTGCTCGGATCGGTCGCGCATGCCGGGCCGTCGAACCCGCTGGCGAAGGGCGTCACGCGCGCCATCGGCGCCTGGCTCGCCAACTACCGCGCGTACCCACCGTTGTTGGCGGCTCCCGCCATCGGCATCGTCGGTGCGCTGCTGGTCGCGCTGATCCCGGCAGGTCGTCTGCGGGTACTGGCGTTTCTGCTGAGCGCGCTGTCGGTCGCCGGGATCATCGCCACGGCGGGATTGGCGCTGTTCCCGTTCCTGTTGCCGTCGTCGACCCATCCCGAGATGAGCCTTACGGTCTGGGACTCATCGAGCAGCCAGACGACGCTGTTCATCATGCTGCTGGCGACGATCATCTTGTTGCCGGTTGTCCTCGCCTACACCGCCTACGCCCTGCGGATCATGCGCGGCAAGGTGCGGATCGCCGAGGTCGCCGGGCGCGAAGGACATTACTGAGGAGCTCGGCGGGCATGTGGTATTTCAGCTGGGTACTGGGACTGGGCCTCG
>DASYXG010000301.1:0-2946 GCA_035935235.1 Allostellaceae bacterium | reverse complement strand
CGCGGTTCCGCAAAATGCACGACGAGGTCATCGCCGAGTTTCGCCCGCGCGCCGAAGCGGCGCTGAGCTTTGTCGACAAGACGGTGACCAATCAGCCCTTCCTCGTCGGCGACTATCTGACGATCGCCGATATCGGCTGCTGGGGCCGCATGGTGTTCATGGCTGAGGGCGGGTTCGAGATTTCGAATTGGCCGCATCTCGAGGCCTGGGCCAAACGGATCAAGGCAATGCCCGGTTTCGCGCTTCCCTACGACCTGATCCCAAGCAAGGACCGCGAATTCGATCCTGCCTAATCTCGCGCCACTTGCAGTAGACAGGGCCTAAGCCTCTCCGCATTATCCGGTTTGTGAACGCCAGCACCTTCCCCCGTGCCGCCGCGCTCGTTTTGCTTGTGCTCGGCGGCTGCGCCACCGAGACCGCGCCTGCCGACCCCAACGCGCCCGACCCGGCCAATTGGCGGCTCTTGTCCGGCAAGGAGCCGACCAGCGCGGAATTCACCGCGCTCGAAGCGACCTGTCGCGACCGCCAGGAAGCCTTTGACGACTGCCTCGTCAGGCTTGGGCTGAAGCGGGCGAAGTAGGGCGCTACGGCAACAGCTCGCTGAGCCGGCGGATGATCCGGTCGGGCACGATCGGGCAGCCGGGCGGCAGGCCGACGCCATAGCCGTCATGCCAGATCGCGTGGATGCCGAGGCGCTGCGGGCCGACCACCTCCCATTCGAGGTTATCGCCGACCATCCAGGTCTCGTGCGGGCGGACGCCAAGCACGTCCATCGCATGGGTGTAGGCGCGCTCCTCAGGCTTACCGAAGCCGTGCTCGCCCTCGATCTGGATATGGTCGAAACGGTGCTCCAGTGCGAAGCGCACCACCTTGGCGCGCTGCGGCGGACCGGCGCCATTGGTGATCAGCGCCAGCCTGACCCCGCGTTCCTTGAGTTGGTCGAGGGTCTCGTGAGCGTCGGGGAACATCGCCAGTTCTTCGTCGTGCAGCGCCTGGTAGGCGTCCGCCATCGCATCGCCGACGGGTTGCGGCGGGATCGGGTGTCCGGCGGCGGCCAGCGCGGCGAAGGCGTTAGCGACGATGCGCCGGCGCGCCTCGCCGATACGGTGACGCCAGTATTTGTGGCGGCCGGGATCGGCCCAGAGGTCGGCAGACGCCGCCGAGATCGCCGCGGCGACGGCGTGCGCCTCGATCGGACCCAGCCGCTCGGCGAAGCTCGCGATCGTGCGCTGCCATTGCGACGGCGACGGGCCAAAGGCGACGAGCAGCGTGTCGTCGAGGTCGAACAGGATGGCGGTCGGCAGGTTCATTATTCGGGCTGCAACTCGGAATAGCGTCCTCCGAGGCTCCGCTGCGCGGAGCACCTCAGGATGAGGACTGTTGTCGATGGCATTTGCGGCAGGTTCACGCGATGGCGGCGGGTGCCTGGGGCACGGTCTTCCAGGTTTCGGGGTCGTGGCCGAAGAAGAGGCGTGCGCCGCCGCGCTCCAGCGCTTCGAGCTTGTCGAGCGAGGCGAGCATGCCCTCGCGATCGCTGACATAGCGCGGCAGGCGGCGCTCGCGCAGCGTTTGGCAGAAATAGCAGGCGTCGGCGGCGATGACGATATCGCCGCTCGCGGTGCGCACCTTCAAGGACTGGTGCCCGCGGGTATGGCCATGCGTCGGTAGACAGACGACCGAGCCGTCGCCGAACACGTCGTGCTCGCCATCGATCAGGCGCAGTTTGTGGCCGAGGTCGAAATCGCGAGGATTGTAGCCGTGGCGCAGCGCGGTTTCGGCATCCATGCCAGCGTCCCACTCACGACGCTGCACCAGCATGGTCGCGTTGGGAATGAGGGCATTGCCGCCGACATGGTCGAAATGGAAATGCGAGTTGATGACGAGGTCGATCTTGCCCGGATCGCGATCGACCGCCTCAAGCCGGGCGCTGACCTCCTCGCCGGGCTGGAAACCGACGCGAAACAGCTTCATCAGCCGCTCGCCGAGCCTGCCGGCGGGGTCGTGCTGGCAATCGGGGTGGAGGCCGGTGTCGAACAGCGCCCGGCCCTTGGGGTGCTCGATCAGATAGACCGGGATCGGCACGGTGATCTCACCCTCACCGCCCTCCATCAGATGGGCGAACTCACCGGTGACCGTGCCGCAGGTGAAGGCGAAGAGCTTGGGTGCCGCCATGAGCTACTCGGCCGCCACCATCTCCGCGGCCGACGATTTGTGGCCCTTCTGGTGGAAGTAATTGGCGCGGTAGAACGCCAGCACCAGCTCGCGATAGACGGTCGGCTCGTAGCGCGCCGGGTTGTCGGCCGAGACACAGCTCGGCAGGCATTCGATCGTCGCGTTGGGGTTCGGCGAGTGGAAATAGGCGATCGAATAGCGGTCGGCGCCGCTCTCGTTGAGCACGCCATGCGGGGTCGACAGGAACCGGTCGTTGGAGAAGCGGCGCATCATGTTGCCGAGGTTGATGAGGAAGGTGCCCTCGATGATCGGCGGCGGGAACCATTCGCCCGAGGGCAGCCGCACCGCGAGACCTGGCACCTCGGTGCGGGCCAGCGCGGTCATGAACGAATTGTCGGTGTGCGGCGCCTGGCCGAACAGATTGTCCTCATCGGCGTCCTGCGACGGGTAATGCAGGAAGCGCAGATTGTGGTGCCCGTCATGGGCGAAGAGCGGGGCGAAGGTGTCGGGCGGCATATCAAGCGCCGCGGCGAAGGCCGGCAGCATGCGGTCGCACATGGCGCCGAGCGTTTTGAAGTACGTCACCATCGGCGCGCGGATATCGGGCAGCGAGAGCGGCCACTGATTGCAGCCCCTGAGCGGCACCTTGGCGACGACCTCGGGGTGGTCGGGCGCGCGATCGTGGCTGATGAAGAAGCTCTCGTTCTGGTTCGGGCGGGTCGCCTTGTGGACGGTCGAGGCGCCCTGCACCGAGGCGTTCATCGGCAAATAGCC
>DASYXG010000300.1:0-3911 GCA_035935235.1 Allostellaceae bacterium | reverse complement strand
GCGATGACTCGGGCGATCTGCGCCGGCGACAACTCGCCAGGCGAGGGCAGTATCCACGCGCCGGCCTCGTCGTATTTGCCGACGATGCGCGGCCTGGCGGTTGCCGGCCAGTTGTAAAGCTGCTCTTTCAGCTGCGGTTCGATAACTCCGCGCTTTTCCTCGACGACAAGAACTTCCTCCAGCCCCTCGGCAAATTCGCGCACGCCTTGCGGCTCGAGCGGCCAGGCCATCGCAACCTTGTAGATGCGCAGGCCGATCGCCTCGGCTTCCGCATCGCCAATGCCGAGATCGTCGAGCGCCTGGCGCAAGTCGAGATAGGACTTGCCGGTAGTAACGATACCGAAGCGCGGCTTCTTGCTGTCGATGACAATGCGATCGAGCCCATTAGCGTGGGCGAAGGCGCGCACGGCGTCAAGCTTGTAGCGGTGCAGCCGATATTCCTGATCGAGCGGTGTGTCAGGCCAGCGAATGGCAAGCCCGCCGGGCGGCATGATGAAATCTTCGGGGAGGACGACCTGTACGCGGTCAGGGTGTAAGGTCACCGAGGCCGAACTGTCCATCGTCTCAGCGACAGTCTTGAACCCGACCCAGCAGCCCGAATAGCGCGACATCGCCCAGCCATAGAGACCGAGATCGAGGATGTCCTCGACCCCGGCCGGGTTGAGAATCGGGATCGAGGCGTCGATGAACGCCAGCTCCGACTGGTGCGCCAAGGTCGAGGACTTGCAGGTATGGTCGTCGCCGGCGATTGCCAGCACGCCGCCGTGCGGCGCGGTGCCGGCGGAATTGCCGTGCTTCAGCGGGTCGCCGCTGCGATCGACCCCGGGCCCCTTGCCGTACCAGATCGCGAAGACGCCGTCGTACTTGGCGCCGGGGGAGAGACCGATCTGCTGCGACCCCCAGACTGCGGTCGCACCCAATTCCTCGTTGATCGCCGGCTGAAATTTGATGTGGTTGTCGTCGAGAAAGCGGCGCGCGCCCCACAGCGCCATGTCGAAATTGCCCAGCGGCGAGCCACGGTAGCCGGCAATAAAGCAGCCGGTGTTGAGCCCGGCAGCCGCGTCGCGCTGACGCTGCATGATCGGCAGGCGCACCAGCGCTTGGGTCCCGGTGAGATACACCCGGCCCTTTTCGAGCAAATACTTGTCGTCGAGCGTGACCGCCGCTAGCGGCATCGCGGTCTCCAAAGTCCTAATCATGGCACCCTAGCGCAGGTTTTTCACACCGTCATCCATCGGCTTGGGCCGCAGTTTTTGAGACAGACGGGGCAGGCGAGGAAGATGTCTGGAATTCGTGCCCAGTGATTGCATAACAGTCATCTTCAACGGTGTATGACGTTGCAGTGATGGTAGCGTGAGAGTAAGGCTTTAAATCTCGCCTATTGATATCCGCGTAGAGGGCCGCCAATGACCGCGCCCGTTCTCGTTCGCGAGCCGTTAAATCCGGCCCTGCTCGCCGCGCTGCGCCAGCGCCTAGGCGACCGGCTGTCGACCTCGCAAGCAATCTGCGACCAGCACGGCAAGGACGAATCCTATCATCAGCCGCATTCGCCCGATGCGGTCGCCTTCGCGCAGAGCACCGACGAGGTCGCCGAAATCGTCCGCCTTTGCGCGCAATACAAGACGCCGATCGTGCCATTCGGCACCGGCACATCGCTGGAAGGCCACGTCGCCGCGCTGAAGGGCGGCGTGTGTATAGACCTGTCGCAAATGAACCGCATCCTGCGCGTCGGCGCCGAAGACCTCGACGTGACAGTGGAGGCGGGAGTCACCCGCAAGCAGCTCAACGAATATTTGCGCGATACCGGCCTGTTCTTTCCGATCGATCCGGGGGCCGACGCCTCGCTCGGGGGGATGGCGGCAACGCGCGCCTCGGGCACCAATGCAGTGCGCTATGGCACGATGCGCGAGAATGTGCTGGCGCTGACCGTGGTATTGCCCGACGGCAAGGTGATCCACACCGCGAGGCGCGCTCGGAAATCGGCGGCCGGATACGACTTGACCCGCCTCTTTGTCGGCTCGGAAGGCACACTTGGCGTTATCACCGAGGTGACGCTCAAGCTCTATGGCATCCCCGAGGCGATTTCGGCAGCCGTCTGCGCCTTTCCGTCGATCGCCGCCGCGGTCGACACGGTGATCCTGACGATCCAGAGCGGTATCCCGGTGGCGCGCATCGAGCTACTCGACGAGCCACAAATGGATGCCATCAACAGGTATTCTAAGCTCGACTATAAGGTAGCGCCGACTCTCTTCTTCGAGTTCCATGGAACAAAGGACGGCGTCGCCGAGCAGGTGGCACTCGTCAGGGACATCGCCGGCGATAATGGCGGAGACGATTTCCGCTGGGCGACGGCGCAGGAGGAACGCAACAAACTGTGGCAGGCGCGGCACGACGCTTATTACGCGGCGCTGGCGTTGCGTCCGGGGTCGAAGGGGTGGGCGACCGATGTTTGTGTGCCGATCTCACGGCTCGCCGACTGCATCGGCGAGACAAAAGCGGATCTCGCCAAGTCGTCGATCCCGTCGGCGCTCGCCGGACATGTCGGCGATGGCAATTTCCATCTGATCTTCATGATCGACCCCAATCGCCCCGAAGAAATCACCGAGGCGAGCCGGCTCAATGACAGAATGGTGGCGCGCGCATTAGCGATGGATGGGACTTGCACCGGCGAGCATGGGGTCGGTTACGGTAAAATCGACTTTCTCATCGCCGAGCATGGTGACGCTGTCGAGGTGATGGCGGCGATCAAGCACTCGATAGACCCAGATAATCTGATGAACCCCGGCAAGATAGTGCGGATTTGAGCTGATCTCTGCCGTTCGCATGCGCCGAGCTCGCGGTTGATTTTTCGCTTATCGAATGAATAAATTGCTTTGCCATGAACTTAGTTGGCGCTATTCTAGGTGCTAGAAATCAAGCTTAAATGGCCTTGTATCGATAAGGCCGTGGCCAGAGGCGGACTGGCCCTGCTGTTTGGGTGACTGTAGCGTCTTAGTGTGTAGTTTTCGGGCTGTCTCGGCGTCCTTCCGATTCGACAATAAATCGCCAGACGAACACCCTGAAACCCTCTCGGAATGTGCTTGGGTAAGGTTTGGCATGGAAAAATCAAATAAACGGGGAAAGATCCCGCAAGCTGACTGGCCTCTGATCATGGGCCGTTATGAAGCGGGAGAAACGCTAGCCAGTATCGCGCGGACCTATGATTGCTCACCACCGGCGATCAGCTACATCGTTAGCCGTAACCGAAATAAGCCGGCAAATGAAACATCGCCGCCGCCGACCGCTGAGCCGCAACTGATTAAGGCTAACTTCAGCGGGATATTGACTAATGATGCTATCGCGCCGGTAGAGGCGAAAGCCGCGCCGGCTGCTGCTGTCGCCGCTGCGACATCGTCGGTTGAAGTGGCGCGACAGCGCGATAGCGTCGAGCGAGCGCAGCCGGTGGCGGCCGCCAGCCCGGTCACGCAAGGCAACGGCGAGCGGCAGCGTCCGAAGCTGCACCTCGGCTTTGGCAGCGGCAACGGCAACGGCCACGCTCCCGGCAACGGCGCGCAGCACCAGCAGGCGCAACCAGCGCCGCCGCCGTTCCAGGCGCCGTCGCGCAACCCGTTTGACAATGGCCCGAGCAACCGTGACTTCGGCGCAATGCGCGAACCGACGCCGCCCAGTCAGATGGCGCCGCAGATGGCTCGCGACGAGGCTCCGGCGCGCAAAAATGGCGGCGCCGCGCTCGACCAGGAACTGCGCAGCCGCATTGACGGCGACATTACCGCTTTCCTCGCCGCGTTCGATGCGGTGCTGAGCGCCGATACTCAGGAGAGCCGGTTTGGCCTCAAGGAGGCGACCGACCGGCTGCTGCGCGCCGGCGCGCGCACCCGGATCGAGCTCGAACGGCTAGAGGCGAAGGTACC
>DASYXG010000299.1:0-7685 GCA_035935235.1 Allostellaceae bacterium | reverse complement strand
GGATCACGTAGGAACCAGCCGATCGTCAACTGCAAGAACGCGCGCGTCGGCACGTGATCGCTGTCGAACAGCGCGAGTAGCTCACCGTCAGTGACCTGCATCGCATGGTTGAGGTTGCCGGCTTTGGCATGCTCATTGTTGTCGCGGGTGATATAGCCGACCCCGAGTGCCTCGGCGAACTCGCGGAATTCCTCGCGCTTGCCGTCATCGAGAATGTAGATCTTGAGCTTATCGAGGGGGTAGTCGATCGACAGCGCGCCGAGCACCGTGTTTTGGACGACCGACAATGGCTCGTTATAGGTCGGGATGAAGAGATCGACTGTCGGCCAGGCCGCTAGGTCGTCAGGCATCGATACCGGCGGCCGGCGCAGCGGCCACGCGGTCTGGATATAGCCCAATACCAGCACGAGCCAGGCATAAAGCTCGGCTAGGATGAGCCCGATCCCCAAAAACGCCTCTAGGTCGGAGCCGAACTGCAACGTCTCCGTAAGGCGCCACCAGATGTATCTGGTCGAAACGACAATCGACAGGGTGATCAGGATAAGCGTCACGCCACGCGAGGGCTGCCCGCGGATCAACAACATGACGATCACGGTCAGCAAAGCGAACAGCGCCTGCGACACCAAGTCGAGTGGCGTGATGATGACGATGCCAAGGAAGAAGATGCCAGCGACTACCATTGCCGCCAGGATCAAGTTCTGGCCCGCGAGCTCCGATTCACCGATACGTCTAAGTCCGCCAAGCATCTACGACACCATCCTCACGGTGAACCGAACCGACGTCAGCAGCGGCGGGGCCATATCCGCGCCGTGGTACGGCTTGGCGCAAACCCGATGCCGTGCCATGTCAGCGCGGCCGGCCCTTGGTTGGATCACGATCGCCACCGCGTCCACCCGCTAGCCGATTAAAAACCGTATCCAGCGGCCGACTTGTCTGATCAGCTGGCTCCTCCGAAGCAGGCGGCTCGGAAGGTGGTGGGGCGCTCGCAGGAGAAACCGGGGTCGAAGCGGCCGGAGTGGGTTGGGCATGCGGCGGCGCCGGGGGGGCGACCGCTTCACTTTGAGTTACCTGATCGTCCTGCCTTAGCGCTTCCTCATGGATTAGATGAGTTCCCTGTACAGGCTCTGGCTCCTCGACTGTATTAGATCGCGTTTGGCGCGTCGGCCGAGTATCGGTAACTTCGCGGGCGCCAGCGAACTCCCGGTAACGGATATCCGGAGTCTGTAGCCAGGAAAACAATTTCTCAACGTCGTCGTCTGATTTCATGGTTAAACCGCTACTACTCCGCACCAATGGCAACGAAAACTTGCTGTCATTTCAATGTACGAGCCGGCCGGATCGAAGCTCAACCCATCGCCCTAACCCACCCATCCTAGGGTAGATTAGCCTGATCCAGATGTAACAAGGTGTAACAACGTAGGGTTGATGAGGGGAACTACGATCCATCGGTTAGGGGGTCGGGCATCCTAGCATCCTAATCGAATGCAAGTTAAGCGATTCTTAGGCTTTGGCGCTCGCGCAGGAAGGCTCGCGCGGCGGCGTCAACAATCGCGTCCTGGTCGATACCGTAATGCCGATAAAGGTCGGGGATATCTCCCGATTGTCCGAAGCGATCAACGCCGAGTGGCAAAACCCGGTGCTGGCCGATGCCACCCAGCCACGACAGGGTAGCCGGATGACTGTCGCATACCGTGATCAGCACGGCGTCGGGACGCAGCCTCGCCACCAGACGCTGTGCCGCGCTCAACCCACCCCGCGTGGCCGCAAACCGCCAATCGCGGTGCAAACGGTCGGGCGAAGTGACCGACAACACTCCCAGACCGGGAACGTCTTCACTCAGTGTGTCGAACGCTCCGAGTGCTTCGGGCGCCACCGCCCCGCAATAAGCGATCGCCAGCTCGCAATCGGAACCCGGCTCACGCAGCCAGTAACCCCCGCTTACGATTCCCGCGATAAGCCCCTCATCCATCTTCCGCTCGGGCTGCTCAACGGGTCGCGTCGATAGCCTGAAATACACCGACTCGCCTTGCGGTTCCTGGATATGGCCAAAGGCCCAGCGTATCAGCACGGCCAACTCGTCGGCGTAGGCGGGTTCAAACGCGAGTAAGCCCGGCTGAGTGAGGCCGATCACCGGTTCGATCACTGACTGGTGCGCGCCGCCCTCGGGCGCGAGCGAGATTCCCGAGGGTGTCGCCACCAAGATAAACCGCGCATCCTGGTAGAGTGCGTAATTGAGGGCGTCGAGGCCGCGTTTGATGAAGGGGTCGTAAAGTGTGCCGATCGGCAATAGCCGGCCGCCAAATAGGGGGCCGGCAAGGCCGAGCGCGGCAAGCTGCAAAAAGAGATTATGCTCGGCAATGCCAAGCTCGATGTGCTGGCCCTGCGGCGACATCGCCCAGCGCTGTGCCGAGACAACGTTTTCCTCGCGGAACGTATCGAGCCGGTCGGCGCGATCGAAGATGCCGCGGCGATTGACCCACGCGCCAAGATTGGTCGACACGGTGACGTCGGGCGAGGTCGTCACGATGCGGCTCGCGAGTTCGCTATCGCTGGCGGCGATCCCACCAAGGATGCGACCGAACGCTTCTTGGGTCGATTGGCGCTTGCCGCGTGGCGGCGGGATCTCGGCGGGCAGGGCGATCGCCGGCGTTTCGACCCGACGGGTAGCGGTTTGCGCCAGCGGCACCGAGCGAAGGAAGTCGGACAGGCGCTCTGGCAGCACACCCAGCCCCGAAAACGGCTCCCACTCGGTGCCTGCCGGCACCTGCATGCTCGCCTGAAACGATGCCATCTGCGCCGGGTTCATCAGCCCGGCGTGGTTGTCCTTGTGACCGGCAAGCGGCAGGCCGTAGCCCTTGATCGTATAGGCGATGAAGCAGGTCGGACGGTCATCGGTAATGCTGTGGAAGGCGTCGAGCACCGCTTCCATGTCGTGCCCGGCGAGATTGGTCATCAGCGCATGGAGTGCGTCGTTATCGTGCTCGTCGAGAATCGCGCGAATGCCGGGATAGCGGTTGAGGTCGCGCAATAGATGCTCGCGCCACCCCTCCCCGCCCTTGTAGACGAGCGCCGAGTAGAGCGAGTTGGGGCAGGCATCGATCCACTCTCGCAGATGCGCTCCGTCGGGCCGCGCGAAGGCGGCCTCGAGCTTGCGGCCGTATTTGAGTGTAACAACGCGCCAGCCGACAAGCTCGAACAGCGCGTCGATACGGCCGAACAGCCGGTCGGAGACAACGGCATCGAGGCTCTGGCGATTGTAATCGATTACCCACCAGAGATTGCGAACGTCGTGTTTCCAACCTTCGAGCAGCGCCTCGAAGATATTGCCTTCGTCGAGTTCGGCGTCGCCGGCGAGCGCGATCATTCGGCCGGGCGGTCCGTCGCTCGGCACCATCTCGTGCAGCCGCAGATAATCCTGCACTAGCGACGCGAACAACGTCACCCCGACCCCGAGCCCCACCGAGCCGGTCGAAAAATCGACAATGTGGTCGCCATCCTTGCTGCGCGATGGATAGGCCTGGGCGCCGCCAAGCGCGCGAAAGCGTTCGAGCTTGTCGCGCGTTTGGTGCCCCAACAGATATTGCAGCGCATGAAATACCGGCGCGGCGTGCGGCTTGACCGCGACGCGGTCCTGCGGCCGCAGCACATCGAGGTAAAGCGCTGTCATCAGCGTCGCCACCGACGAGCTCGATGCCTGGTGGCCGCCGACCTTCAGCCCGTCGCGGCTCGGGCGCAGATGGTTAGCGTTGTGGATCATCCAGGTGGAGAGCCACAGCACCTTTTTTTCCAGCTCCCGCAGCAGCGCCAATTTCTCGGTCTGCGCCCCTTGCGGCTTTCGAGGACGCAGGGTGGTATGATCATCCATCATTGACTAAATACACTGCTGCGTTGGTATGAGCGAGATGGAGCCGAGCCTCGTGAGCGAAACGACGAGCAAAACCGGCGAGCGCGGCATTATCGTCACGGAAAGTGCGGCCAAGCGCATTGCCTTCCTGCGCGAACAAGAGCAAGTCGGCAACGCCAATTTGCGCATCGCTGTGTCCGGCGGCGGCTGCTCCGGGTTCCAGTACGGGCTCAGCTTCGACGACCAGACGAATCCCGACGACCGCCTGTTCGAGCGCGACGGCGTCTGTGTCGTCATCGACGATGTCTCGCTCGAGCTGCTCAATGGCGCCGAGGTCGATTTCGTCGAAGACCTGATGGGCGCCTCATTCCGGATCAATAACCCCAACGCCGCGTCGTCCTGCGGCTGCGGCAATTCCTTCTCGATCGCCTAGCGTCAGATTATCGTCGCGGGTGGCGGGTGGCGCGCAGCGCGACGCGGCGATTTCAGCCATCTCGCTCCTCTGATAGGTGCTCTCAGCCTAAGGCGTCTTCGAAATCTTGACGGTTTTGTCGGCGCTCGCCGAGGCGATCCATTTACCGTCGGGACTAAACCCGACTCCCCAGACCGCCTGGGTATGCTCGCTGAACTTCTGGATCAGTCGTACGCTTCCGGAGTCCCAAACATTCACCGAACCATCATCGTTTCCGGCGGCGATCAATTTGCCGTCCGGGGAGAATGCGACCGATGTAACGATCGAGTCCCCCTTATATTCGCGTAGATGCTGTCCGTTATCGGCATCCCAAACCCTGACGCTGCCGTCCCAACCGCCCGAAACAATCGTGCCGCCGTCAGGTGAAAACACCGCGGTAGGCACCTTGTTGTGATGGCTGGTCAGCGGTGGATAGGGATTTTGACCGGTCGCGACATCCCAGACGATGATATTGCCGTCGAAGCCCGCGGAAACGATCCGCTTCCCATCCGGCGAGAATGCCGCCGAAAAAACCTTGTCCCTGTGGCCAACGAGTGGCCGCACCAACGCATCGTTGGCGATGTCCCAAATATAAAGCATCGCGTCTTCTGCACCCGACACAAGCAGCTTGCCATCCGGCGAGAAGGCGACGGCGTGGACCTTCTGGGTATGTTTCACGAACGAGTGCAAGATCCGGCCTGTTCTGGCATCCCAAATTCTGACGCTATTGTCGTCGGCCCCTCCGGCGATCCACTTGCCGTCTGGGGAAAATGGCGCAGCGTTCCCCGTGAAATCATGGATGGTGAGCACCAGGCTGCCATCCGCGGTGTTCCAAATTTTGATCGTCGCATCCCAGCCTCCGGCGGCAATCCATTTGCCGTCCGGGGTGAAAGCAATGGAGTCCGCGTCCGCGGCGTGTCCCGTGAGCGTCCGCACGAGAGGGTGCATCGCGCTCAGAGTCCAAAAGCCGGCGACTGCCAGAACGATGATGAGCGCCGCGGCGGCCCCGAGTAACGCCAATTTGAAGGACCGGCGGCGATCCGCCGAAGGCGGGTACGTTGCGGCCGCAGGCGCCGAGGTCACCGGCGTTGTCGAAGCGACAGTTTCCCGTCGGGAAGCCTGGATTTCCAATAACGCCCGAACCGAGGCCGCCAGCTGCTTCAGGTGGGTTTCCATTGGCGGCGTGAACGCGTCAAGCCAATGCGGTGTGCTAATGAAGTATTCCAATGTCTTGCTCGGCATCACGTCTTCGATGCGCACCGGGATGATCGTTATGCCCTTGCTTACGGCGCGCTCAACTTCCAGCTTTATTTGGCGGGAAGCGTTGGCGTTACCTGAAAATATCAGGACAAAGATTTTGGCGCTTTCGATCGCATTGACGATCGACTCGCCATAGTCGGTTCCAGGCAGGATGTCCCGCGGCGCGATCCAGCAGCGGATGCCGGCGGCCTCGAGGGTCGCGCACGCAGCGTCGGCCGCCGGCTTATCCAGCGTCGAATAACTAATGAAGACGTCGAAAGCCACTTACGCCCTCTAAGCTATTCCATTAAAGCTGCCGCCGGCCGGAGGTTGCGACACTACCTCATTAAAGCCCGGACCAAAAAGCAGCCCTGGGCATAACCGAAGAGACCTCCCATGAAGATCGCCAGCTGGAATGTCAATTCGGTCAAGGTCAGGCTGCCGCATCTTCTCGACTACCTGAAAAGCGCGCAGCCCGACGTGCTGTGCCTGCAGGAGATCAAATGCCTTGCGGACGACTTCCCGCGGCTCGAGGTCGCTTCGCTCGGCTATAAGGTAGAGGCGCTCGGCCAGCGCGCCTACAACGGCGTCGCGCTCGTTTCGAAAGAACCGGCACGCGACATCGTCTTCGGTCTTCCTGGCGACGACGGCGACGACCACGCGCGCTATCTAGAGGCGACCTTCGGTACCGACGGCGCCGAGGCGCGCGTCGCCTCGATCTACCTGCCCAATGGCAACCCAAGCAGCGACACCAGCAAATTCGGCTACAAGCTCGCCTGGATGGACCGGCTGATCGACCACGCCGCGGGGCTGTTGCGCCGGGAAATTCCCTTCGTCCTCGCCGGCGATTACAACATTGTCCCCACCGACGACGACGTCTACGACCCGGTCGCCTTCCGCGACGACGCGTTATGCCGGATTGAGGCGCGCTCGCGCTTCCGCGCGCTGCTGCACCAGGGCCTGATCGACAGCTACCGGGTGTTTCATCGCGACCCGCACAAATACACCTATTGGGATTACCAGGCCGGACGGTGGCAGCGTGACGAGGGCCTGCGCATCGACCATTTGCTGCTGTCGCCGCAGGCCGCCGACCGGATCGTCGGTTGCGACATCGACAAGTCGCCGCGCGGCAAGGAGCGCGCCTCGGATCACACGCCGATCTGGTGCGAGTTGGCGGTCTGAGCCGTTATTCGGCTAGTGGAGACACGCGGCCATCGCGCGATCAAGAAACTCAGCCGTGTCGGCGTCGATTTCATCAAAGCGCACCACGGTATTTCCAGAACTTGGATCGGTGCGCAGTATCCGACCGGAAAACGCAAACGCTTTTCTCATATCCGGCAAGGCGATCCAGCCGTCGACCGGGCTGCCGGCCTTCACTCCTTCGCAAACGCCATCGAGCTGAACCCCGCCCATCGACCAGTCGACTGACCGGAATTGCTCGCATTCGACGATGACTTCGAAGATCGGAACCGGACGGCGGCGATCTCGGCGCAGCTCGGCGCGATCAAGTTTGGAGAAGGTGCTTCCCATGGCTCGACCATCGCCGGACATCGCACAAAAATCCATCAAATTGATTATTAATTACAGGAAACTTACGACAAGCAATTCTTACGGTTCGCCCGAGGTTTCACGCCTCCTGCGGTTTGAATCCGGCGGGTAGGGGTGAGCGATGCCGCGACTGTCTTTGACCAGCCACTCCCCCCGGCCCTCGCCCGAGTGCAGCCATGTTGGGCCGATCGGCACCTTGCCGTGACCGCCGGGAATATCGAGCACATAGGTCGGCTGGCACAGTCCCGACGTCCGCCTGCGCAATTCGCGCATCAGCGCTTGGCCGGTGGCGATATCGCCGCGGAAATGCGCGGTGCCATGCGCCAGGTCGGGGTGGTGCAGGTAATAGGGTTTCACCCGCATCGCGACGAGCTTGCGAAACAACGCTTCCAGCACCGCCGCGTTGTCGTTGACCCCGCGCAACAGCACGCTTTGCGACAAGAGCGGGATGCCCGCTCGGGTCAGCCGACCGACCGCCGCTCGCGCCGTTTCGGTAAATTCACGCGGGTGATTGGCGTGGATCACCACATAGACGGCCTTGTCCGAGGTCAGCGCCTTGACCAGTGCAGGGCCGACCCGGCGCGGATCAACCACCGGCACCCG
>DASYXG010000298.1:0-2066 GCA_035935235.1 Allostellaceae bacterium | reverse complement strand
GCGAGCAGCTCGTCGCGCGTCATGCCGGGTTTCAGCTCGGGCGCCTTGGGGTCGAAGTCGGTGGCCATGAGGATATAGGTGTAGTGGTGCGCGCTAACTCCGGCGGGTGGGCAGGGGCCGAAATAGGTCGCCATCTCTTTGGTGTTTTTGCCGCCGACAAACTTGTCCGACGGCTTGCTTAGCTCGCCCTCGGCGAAGCCTGTGACCGAGGCAGGAATGCCGTAGATGACCATATGAATAAAGCCGGCGCCGCCCCCACCCTCGGGGTCGACGATCGTCAGGGCGAAGCTTTTGGCGGTGTCGGGCGCGTTGGCCCAGGCCAGCGGCGGCGAAACGTTGCCGGCATCGGCTGGGCAGCTCGGCACTTCTTTGAGATTGCCGGCGTTCTTGACGTCCAGCATTGCATTGTCCTGGTACGCCGGAGAGGTCAGGGTGAAGGGCTCGGCTGCGTGTGCCGCCGGCGTGGCGGTCGCCATCGCGGCTAGGGCAACTGCGACAAGCGTGCTCGCGAGACCGCGTTTCATTCTGTCCTCCCTGTTGCATCTGGCGTGCGCTGCGCCCGCTCTTGTTACTCCGCTGCGTGCGCCGCGCTAAACGCCGGCAACTCGGCGCGCTCTGCCGCTTTCATCGGCTCGGGCCACCAATGGTCTTCCCACTCCGAATGGATGTGGCTAAGCCGCGGCAGCACCTTCTCCGCGAAAAGCTTGGTGTTGTACTTGGCCAGTTCCTTATTCATGCTGCCGAACTGCAGCAGCATCATCAGGTGCCCGACATTAAGGTTGGTCGCCACTTCGGTGAGCTGCTCGACCACCTCGTCGGGCGAACCGACGATCACATAGCCGCGATCGACGATGTCCTTCATCTCCGTCGTGGCGCGCGCCTTCTGCCGCGCGTCGAGGCTGGCGGCTCGGCCGATTTGGCCCTGGATGCCGGCGCGCTGCGTTGCCTCGGTGATGTAACCCGGCGGCATCGCCCATTTCGGGTCTACCCGCAGGCAGCGGCCATAGAAATATTCGGCCGGCTCGGCATAGAGCTCCATCGCCTGCTCGCGGGTTTCGGCGACGCCGACGAATTGCAGGAAGCCGGCGCGGTACGGGTTCATGTCCTTGCCGAGCCGCCTCATCTCCTCCCAGAACCCGCTCATCGTCGCCTGGCCGTCCTTGTAGCCAAAATACGACAGATACGCGTAGACGTAGTCCATCTTCGCGCACCATTGCCAGGTCTCGACCGAGCCGCCGCCGGGGATCCACACCGGCGGATGCGGCCGTTGGATTGGCCGCGGCCAGATGTTGACATAGCGCTGTTGGTTGAAGCGGCCGTTGAAGGCGAAGGTGTCTTTTTCCTGCCAGGCCTTCATCACCAGATCGTGCGCTTCGAGATAGCGCTCGCGCAGCATCGACGGGTTTTGGCCGTAAGCGAAGCAGGTGTCCATTGGGGTGCCGACCGGGAAGCCCGCGATGAGCCGGCCGCCGGAGATACAGTCGATCATCGCGAATTCTTCGGCGACCCGCGTCGGCGGGTTGTAGAGCGCCAGCGAATTGCCCATGACGCAGATCGCGGTGTCCGTGGTCCGCCGAGCGAGGGACGAGGCGATCAGGTTCGGCGATGGCATCAGGCCGTAGCCGTTCGAATGATGTTCGTTGACGCAGACGGCGTCGAACCCGCACTCGGCGGCGAATTCGAGCTCGTCCATGAAGTCGTTGTACATGTGATGCGCACGGCGCGGATCGAACAAGGTCGAGTGGATATCGACCCAGACCGACGGATGCTTCTCGCGGAAATCATCCGGTAGCTCGGTGTACGGCATCAGATGGAACCACATCAGCTTCATGGCTCATTCCTTTATCAACTGGCCTCCCGGCGGAGGCCGGGACCCACTCTTCAACGTCACCACGCACTGACAATTGGATACCGGCTTTCGCCGGCCCGCGACAGAAAATTACTTCGTCATTCTCGCGAACGCCTCGCTCAGCTGGAGCGGCTTGTAGGTATCGACCCCGACCCCGGTCCAGCGGCGCATGTCGCCCGGCTTGCGCTTGGCGTTAAAGGTGGCGCGGGCTTCCTCA
>DASYXG010000297.1:0-6491 GCA_035935235.1 Allostellaceae bacterium | reverse complement strand
CCAAAGCTGTTGGTCTGGATCGCGTCGGAGCCAGCGGCGAGGTAGCCGCGATGGATCTCGCGCACCAGATCGGGCCGGCTTTCGGTCAGGATCTCGGTGCAGTTCTCGTGATTGTGGAAGTCGCGGACGATGTCGAGGTTGCGCGCCTGGGTTTCGGTGCCCATCGCGCCGTCGCACAGCAACACCCGGTCGGCGAGGTAATCGAGGAGATGCGCCATCGGACCGCGTCTCTAAGCGGCGACCGGCTTCGGCGCGCGGACGCCGAGCATGTGGCAGATCGCGACGATCAGGTCGGCGCGGTTCAACGTGTAGAAATGAAATTCGTTGACCCCATTGGCCTGCAGCCGGCGACACTGCTCGGCAGCGAGCGAGGTGGCGACGAGCCGGCGGGTGTCGGGATCGTCGTCGAGCCCGTCGAAATGCCCGGCCATCCACGGCGGGATCGAGGCGCCACAGGTCGCGCTCATCCGCTTCAACTGAGCGAAGTTGGTGACCGGCAAAATGCCGGGGACGATCGGCACTGAGATGCCTGCCGTCGCGGCGCGGTCGCGGAACCTCAAGAACAGATCGACATCGAAAAAGAACTGGGTGATGGCACGGTTGGCGCCGGCGTCGAGCTTACGTTTCAGATTGTCGAGGTCGTGATTGTCGCTAACCGCCTCGGGATGGGTCTCGGGATAGGCGGCGACGCTGATCTCGAAATCGGCGACCCGCTTCAATCCGGCGACGAGATCGGCGGCGAACGCGTAGCCGCCCGGGTGCGGCGCATAGCGCTCGCCGCTGGTCATTCCGCCGGGCGGATCGCCGCGCAACGCTACGATGTGGCGAATACCGGCTGCCCAATAGGCGGCGGCGACCGCGTCGATTTCGGCGCGAGTGGCGGCAACGCAGGTGAGATGCGCGGCCGGCTCCAAGCTGGTCTCCTGACGGATGCGGCGCACCGTCGCGTGGGTGCGCTCGCGGGTCGAGCCGCCGGCGCCGTAGGTGACCGAGACGAAACGCGGGCCCAAGGGCTCGACGCGCTTCACCACCTCCCACAGCCGCTCTTCCATCTCGGGCGTCTTCGGCGGGAAGAACTCGAACGAGATGCGCGGCGGCGCGGCGTCGAAATCGCGCACCGGGTCGGCGGCGAGAAGGCCTCTGCGGTCGCTCATGGCTGCAACACCTGTTGTGAAACCGCCTCGGGAAGCGGCGGTTCCGGCCGAAGCGCCGGCTGACGATAAGAAGCCCAGACGATGACGGTGAGCGGATCGCCGGTCAGATGTATCGGCGCTGCCGGCAGCAGTCCGCCGGCGCGGCACCATTCGGCGACCTCCAAATCGGCGAAGCCGAGGCGGCGATGGGCGTGCTCGTCGCGCAGATACTCGAGCTGGTGCGGCGCAAAATCGACGACCACCAATACGCCGTTCGGGCGCAGCACCCGCGCCGCTTCGGCGATCGCCATGGCGGGCCGGTCGGCGTAGTGCAGCACCTGATGGATGACGACCGCGTCGAACGACGCGTCGGGCAGCGGCAGCTGGTACATGTCGCCGAGGCGCACCGTGCCGTTCGCCGCGCCGGCGCGCTCCAGATTGACCCGCGCCACCGCCAGCATCTCGCGCGACATGTCGATGCCGAGAGCCTGGCCGACCCGCGGCCCCAAGATTTCAAGGATCCGCCCGGTGCCGGTTCCAATATCGAGCAAATCGCGCGGCTGGACGGCGTCGATGATTTCGATGAGCGCCGCTTCGACCTCGCGCTCGTCGATATAGAGCGAGCGGATGCTGTCCCAGCGCGGCGCGTTCTCGCTGAAATACGCGGAAGCACGCTCGGCCCGTTGCCGCTTGATCGTCCCGAGGCGCTGCAGGTCGAGCACCAAGGTCGGGTCGCGCTCGCCACAGGCGGCCACCAGATGGCGGCCAAGTCCGCTCGCTCCGCCGCTGCCGGCGAGCCGATAGAACACCCAGCTGCCCTCGCGGAAGCGATCGAGCAGCCCCGCTTCGCACATCAACTTAAGATGACGCGAGACCCGGGGCTGGCTCTGCCCGAGAATTTGGGCGAGCTCGCTGACGGTCAGCTCACCACGCGAGCACAGCACCAAGAGTCGCAGCCGAGTCGGCTCGGCGACCGCCCGCAACGCGCCGAGGAACTCGCCTAGCGAGACGTCGACCGCGGTGGCGTCTTTTGAGGCATCAGCCATCGATCAAACATATAAAGATATCTTTATATCGTCAAGAGCTATGCCGAGCGTGGCGTGGCGCCGCCCCTCGCCGAGTGGGCTCCGCCGCCGGCGCTTTCCGAATGCGGCTGGCACTCCATATGGTTAACGGTTTATGCGTACAAATTGAATATAGGCAGCACGGATCGCTTGCGGCCGATGCGCGTTATTCGTCATTATCATACCGCGCCGTTAGCCATTTAACGCGAGGGCCATCGATGTACCGTCGTCCGCTAAAGCTTGCCTTGCCGGGGTTCGTGCTTGCCGCCAGCCTGGCCATCACCGGGTTGATCGGCGCGCGCCCAGCCGCCGCGCAGCAAGCTGCCGCGCCGGCTCCGGCGGCGCCGGTACCGGACGAGGGTACCAGCGACCCTTTTGAGGATAGCAACCGGGCGATCTTCAATTTCAATGAGGGCGTGGACAAGGCTGTGCTGGTGCCGGTCGCCAACGCCTATCGTACCGTGCTGCCGCCGACGGCGCGCGACATGATCCACAATTTCCTGCAGAACCTGAACGGGCCGATCATCTTCGCCAACGACGTGCTGCAAGGCGAGCCGCGCCTGGCGGCGGAGACGGTAACCCGCACCGTGGTCAACAGCACCATCGGTCTGGTCGGATTGTTCGACGTCGCCAACCAGTGGGGCATCCCCTATCACACCAACGATCTCGGCATCACACTGGCGACGTGGGGTGTCAGCCCCGGGCCGTATCTGATGCTGCCGATATTGGGCCCGTCGAACCCGCGCGATCTGGCCGGCGACGTTGCCGACAGTTTCGGTGATCCTGGAAACATCGTCGCCAGCAATCATCACATGCTGTGGGCGTCCTTCGCCCGCGGCATGACCTCGGGCATCGACGAGCGCTCGCGGAATATCGAGAGCCTCAATGAAATCGAGCGCACCTCGCTCGATTTCTACGCGACGATCCGCTCGCTGGCGCGCCAGCGCCGCGCCGCGCAGATCCGCCATCAAAAAGACGACACGCCCAATGCCTCGCCGTTGCAGGGCGCGAGCGCTTTGACGGCGCCCGTGCCGGCGCCGACCGTCGCCAGCCTGCCCAAGCCGCCGGCGCCGCCGATCGTCTACAGCGTGCAACCCAATTCGGTTGGCGATTTGCAGAGATCGTCGATGGGGCGCTAAGCTACGGCGATGACCCGTCGCAAATTTGCCTTCTGTTCGCTGCTTATTGCTGTTGGACTGACCATCGCCGCGCCACGCGGCATGGCGCAGTCCGACGCAGTGGCGTTTATCAACCAACTTGGTGTCCAGGCGATTCAGGTCCTCGGACCTGCCGTGCCGATGCCGCAGCGCGTCCAGCGCTTCCGTCAGCTGTTCGGCTCGGATTTCGATCTGCCCGAAATCGCCCAGTTCACCCTCGGCCGCTATTGGCGTATCGCCACGCCCCAGCAGCAGCAGCAATATCTCGGCTTGCTGCAGGATTATCTGGCGCAAGCCTATGCCGGCCGGCTTGCCCAATACGCCGGTGAAAAGTTCAACGCGACCAACGCCCAGCAGCAAGGCGGCGACACGATCGTGTTCAGCGAGATCACCCGCAATGACGGCGGCAAGATCCATGTCGAATGGCATCTGGTCAACAATGGCGGGTGGAAAATCACCGACGCCTATGTCGCTGGGGTGAGCATGGCGATCACCCAGCGCGACGAGTTCGCCTCGGTCATCCAGCAAGGCGGCGGCCAGGTTCAGTATTTGCTGGACCGCATCCGCCAGAAGGTCAGCGGGTAAGCGCTCGCCTACCCACTCATCCCCGGCTCGACCCCGGGAGCTTCACGGCAGCTGCCAAAATCGCCCGCTCAGTTTCGGGTGAGCGGTTTGTATTTGATGCGGTGCGGCTGGTCGGCGGCGGCGCCGAGCCGGCGTTTGCGATCTGCTTCGTAATCGGCATAATTGCCCTCGAACCAGACCGTCTGGCTGTCGCCCTCGAAGGCGAGGATATGGGTGGCGACACGGTCGAGGAACCAGCGGTCGTGGGTGATGATCACCGCGCAGCCGGGGTAGTCGATGAGGCCTTCCTCGAGCGCGCGCAGCGTATCGACATCGAGGTCGTTGGTCGGCTCGTCGAGCAGCAGCAGATTGGCGCCTTCCTTGAGCATCTTGGCGAGGTGAACGCGGTTGCGCTCGCCGCCCGATAACTGGCCGACCTTTTTCTGCTGATCGCTGCCGCGGAAATTGAACAGCGCGCAATAGGCGCGGCTCGCCAGCTTGCGGCGGCCGAGATCGATCTCCTCGAGGCCGCCCGAAATCTCCTGCCAGACGGTGTTGTCGGCCTTGAGCGTGTCGCGCGACTGATCGACATAGCCGAGCTTGACGGTGTCGCCGATGCGAAAACTGCCGGCGTCGGGCTTTTCGGCGCCGACGATCATGCGAAACAGGGTGGTCTTGCCGGCGCCGTTCGGCCCGATGACGCCGACAATGCCGCCGGGCGGCAGGCGAAAATCCAACGACTCGATCAAGAGGTGATTGCCGAAGCCCTTCCGCACCCCTTTTGCTTCGACGACGAGATCGCCGAGCCGCGGTCCGGGTGGCAGGACGATCTGAGCATTGTCGGGCGCCTTCTCGCGGCTCTGCGCGACCAGTTCCTCATAAGCCGACAGCCGAGCCTTGCTCTTTGCCTGTCGGGCGCGCGGGCTCTGCCGCACCCATTCGAGCTCGCGCTCGAGGGTGCGTTGCCGCGCCTCCTCCTGCCGGCCCTCCTGGGCCAATCGCGCCTGCTTTTGCTCGAGCCAGCCCGAGTAGTTGCCCTCGTAGGGGATGCCATGACCGCGATCCAATTCGAGGATCCAGCCGGCGACCTCGTCGAGGAAATATCGGTCGTGGGTGACGGTGACGACGGTGCCGGCATAGTCCTTCAGGAAGCGCTGGAGCCAGGCCACCGACTCGGCGTCGAGATGGTTGGTCGGCTCGTCCAGCAGCAGCAGATCGGGCTTTTGCAGCAGCAACCGGCACAGCGCCACCCGGCGGCGCTCGCCGCCCGACAAATTGGCCACCGACGCGTCGCCCGAGGGGCAGCGCAGCGCGTCCATGGCAATTTCGATGGTGCGATCGAGCTCCCAGGCGTCGAGCCGGTCGATCTGCTCCTGCAGCTCGCCTTGCTCGACGATGAGATCGTTCATCTCATCGTCGGACAACTCCTCGGCGAAACGGGCGCTCACCGCCTCGAAGCGCTCAACGAGCGCCTTGGTCGCGGCCAGACCCTCGCTGACATTGCCAAACACGTCCTTATCGGGGTCGAGTGCCGGCTCCTGCGGCAGATAGCCGACCGACGCGCCCTCCGCGGCCCAGGCCTCCCCGGTAAAATCCTTTTCCGCGCCAGCCATGATCCGCAGCAGGGTCGACTTGCCGGCGCCGTTGAGGCCCAAGACGCCAATCTTCGCGCCGGGCAGGAACGACAGCCAGATGTCGCGCAAGACCTCGCGGCCGCCGGGATAGGTCTTCCCGAGGCCTTTCATCACATAGATGTATTGGTAGGCGGGCATCGCCTCGGAGTTAGGGGCCGGCCCGCGGGCCGTCAAGTTCTTTCGGGCGCGGATTTAGCGGCCGATCACCGCAAACGGAAATTGGCCGAGAACCACATTGTTGGCGGTGAGCGAAATCGAGTACATGCCCTTGCGCAAGCTCACATTGAACTTGCACCAGGCGATCCCGGGAGCGCTCCACTCGGCGCTGCACGACGAGAGCACGGCCTTCCCCTGAGTCACCTGGAAGCGGGCGCCCCCCGGTTTGCCGCCAGGATAGGCGATACGGACCGCCACCGCGTCCATCGGCAGGGTGAAAACGGTCGCCGGGGAGATCGGATCGCCGTTCGGCGTGATGTCGCGGGCGATGACCGGATCGAAACCCGTGTCGGCGCTCGTAATTGTGGCGAGTGTCTTCTGTCCCGGCGCTGGAGAGGATGGGCCGGCCACTGCGGTCGCGACCGACGGGTCAACCATGGTTTTCCAGAATGCGACCGCGCAGCCAACCGAAGTCGGCAATAGCGGGTAGTGCTCTTTCGCAAAGACCGCTCCGCCCGGCTGGCTCGACGTCGAACCGTATAGCGGCCTGACCGTGAGCAGGCCTGAACTGTCGCGCGAAGCGAGGTCGGCGACCCGCAGGTCCAGGGCGCTGCACTCCCCGTCGCTTTCTTCCACGAGCGGCGGGTAGGCAAAAAAGATCACGCCGGCCGAGACGGCGAGGACAACGAGCAGGAAGCGGATTAGGGCCAAACGTCCCATCCTGGAAACGGTGTTCGCGGCAATTTGCGCGTGCGCCCGAAAGCCTAGCTTGATAGCGGTAAC
>DASYXG010000296.1:0-2967 GCA_035935235.1 Allostellaceae bacterium | reverse complement strand
GGCGAGCGCTCGCCGCGCGCTCCGCGGCGCGGTGGCGCTCTACAAGCCGATGACGGACGTCTATGCCGGCACCAAGGAGCCGCGGCGCAATCAGTTCGGCCAGCCGATTGGTTGGCACATCACGCCTGATTGGAGGCCGGCGCAGAGGCCGCCGCTGACGCCGATGGTGGGCCGGTTGGCCATCGTCGAACCGCTCGACGCCGACCGCCACGGCGCCGATCTGTTCGCGGCCAATGCGCTCGACCGCGAGGGCCGTAATTTCACCTATTACCCCTATGGACCATTCGCGACGCTCGACGAATACCGCGCCTGGATCGCCAGCGTCTCGGGCGAGCCAACCCGGCTGTTCCACGCCATCGTCGACAAGGAAACGGGCAAGGCGGTCGGCGTCGCCTGCTACGCCAACATCACCCCGGCGATGGGGGTGATCGAAACCGCCGCGCTGGTGTTCAGCCCGCTTCTCCAACGCAAGCCGGCCGCGACCGAGGCGCATTACCTGATGATGCGGCGCGCCTTCGACGAGCTCGGCTATCGCCGCTACGAGTGGAAATGCGACTCGCACAACATGCCGAGCCGCGCCGCCGCGCTGCGCCTCGGTTTCACCTATGAAGGGACGTTCCGCCAGGCGATGGTGGTGCGCGGGCGCAACCGCGACACGATGTATTTCTCGATCACCGACCGCGAATGGCCGCTGATCAAAACGGGTTTCGAGCGCTGGCTCGATCCCGGCAATTTCGACGCCGAGGGCCGGCAGAAGGCGAGCCTGGCGAGCTGCCGGTAAGGCTCAGCACCACTCTTCTTCCGGCTTGGCGCGCGGGTCGGCGCCGATCTCGGTCGAGGTGACGAGGATCGCCCCCGACTGAGTGCCGAAGACCAACCGGGTCCCGGCGATGAGTCGTACGGTGCCGGCGGGCTCGATATTGCGCACCGCGCCGTCGGGCAGCACCGCCTCCCAGATATTGGTCGACAGGTTGCGCAGCACGAGGAGCGACGGATCGCTGGGGTGCTCGCGCACCTCGGCGACGAGGCCGTCGGGACCGGGCGCGCTGAGACAAGGGATGTCGCGTGAGGTCAGATGCGAGGTCTCGGTGAGCGGG
Source organism: Allostellaceae bacterium (assembly GCA_035935235.1). Taxonomy (GTDB): domain Bacteria; phylum Pseudomonadota; class Alphaproteobacteria; order ATCC43930; family CGMCC-115725; genus DATARH01. Next base: position 1,870 of record DASYXG010000296.1, on the reverse strand, counting down.
ATGCGTTTGCCGCCGATCGCCAGCCAGAAATCGCCCGGCAAAGCCGGCATCGTCGGCAGCGGCTCGACCTCGGGTGCGCGGTACGGCAGGAGGGCGCCGAACGGCCAGAGAAACTCACGCTCGGGCGAGATCTCGCGCGCTTTGAAGATCGCCGAACCGAGCACGACAAACGAGACGATGGCGAGGACGGTTTCATGGACCGGGCTGATGATCGATAGGGTGCCGCCATAGAACCGCATCGAATCGTAGAGGTCGTGCAGCACGTTGGCGATGCCGAAGCCGATTAGCACGGCGATCGCCGCGGGTAAGATGCGGCGATGCCGCAATGCGGCCAGCCCGATGAAATAGCCGAAAATTCCGGCATAGCCGATATGGCTGAACACGTTGATCAGCAGCCGCGGGGTGCTAATCAATGCACCGTATTCGGGTACGTAGATGAACATTGTCTCGAGGAAGGCGAACCCGGTCGCCGACGCCGCCCCGAGCAAGATGCCGTCCAGCGGTTCCCGCAGCCCGTATTTGCGCTGCCGCTGGTGCGACAGCAGCAAACCGAGGCCGAATACCGCGGCAAGCGGCAACGCCTTCACGGTCTCCTCGACCAACCCTGGCGCGATCAGCGACGGCAGGAACTTCTCGGCGGCGATGATCGCCGGGCTCAGTAGCATGTCGAGGAAGAAGGCAAGGACGGCGACCAGCACCAGGTACGGGAAGGGCATCTTCTTGCCGCACCAGAGGTAGGCCAGATAGAGATTGCTCAGCGAGATCAGCCCGGCGAGGCACCAGAAGAACCCGGTCTCGCTGTCAACCGAGGCGAACACCAGCAGCACCGCGGTGAAAATCGCCAGCACCACCCCGGGCCACAAGAACGCGCGCCGCCGCAGATCGCCGAACGACGTCAGGAACGGCAGCAGATCGGCGCGCGAAATCTCGCCGCTCTCGGTGGGGTTGCCGGGGTCGGAGGTCATTGTCTCGAATGTCTCGGGGGCGATCTCGTCACCGCAAATGCAAGCGCCATGCTAGTCTGCACTCCAAAGCGTGGCAATCGCACCTCCGGGGATGGTATCCGCCTCTTTGAAAGCTCTCGCCGCCGGTCGGCCCGTCGCTCGTCCGGCGGTGCCGCCGTTATCGCTGATCGCGGCGGCGACGGCGATCGGTTTCGCGTCCCTGCACATGGTCGTGCCCGCCCTGCCGTTGCTTGCGACCGCGTTCGCGCGCCCCGCGGCGCAGGTCCAACTGGTGCTCACCCTCTATTTCCTCGGGATTGCCGCCGGCCAGCTGTTCTACGGTCCGATCTCCGACCGCTTCGGCCGGCGTCCGGTGTTGCTTGCCGGGTTGCTGTTGTTCATGGGCGGCACGGTGCTGTGTGGCGTGGCGCCGTCGCTACCGCTGTTGATCGCCGGCCGGGTAGCGCAGGCCCTGGGAGCCTGCGCTGGTCTCGTGCTCGGACGCGCGATCATCCGCGATGTCCACGACCGCGAAGGCTCGGCGCGCGGCATTGCGCTGGTGATGATGGCGATGTCGCTGGCGCCGGCGGTGAGCCCGGCGATCGGCGCTTACGTCACCGAATGGTTTGGCTGGCGCGCGATGTTCGTGCTGATGGGCGGGTTTGGCGTGCTGGTGTTCGGTTGGACCGCGCTGCGGCTCGCCGAGACCTTGCGCCAGCCGGTGTCGCTCAATATCGGCGCGATCGGACGCTCTTACGGCATGCTGTTGCGCTCGCCGACCTTCAGCTGCTTCGCGCTGTGCACCGCCTTCACCAGCGCGTCGTGGTTCACCTTCATCGCCACCGCGCCATATCTGATGTCGGAAACCCTGCATCAGCCGCCGAGCGCTTATGGGTTGATGATCATGTTGCCGATGGCGGCCTATA
>DASYXG010000295.1:0-9031 GCA_035935235.1 Allostellaceae bacterium | reverse complement strand
GAGTACCAGGACACCAACGTCGCGCAGTATCTGTGGCTGCGGCTGCTGGCGCAGCAGCACAAGAACATCTGTTGCGTCGGCGACGACGATCAGTCGATCTATTCGTGGCGCGGCGCGCAGATCGAAAACATCCTTAAATTCGAGAGCGATTTTCCCGGCGCGCTGATCGTCCGGCTCGAAGAGAATTACCGCTCGACCCCGGAAATCCTCGCCGCCGCGGCGGGGGTCATCGACCATAATCGCGGCCGGCTCGGCAAGACGCTGTGGACCCACGCTGAGGTCGGCGACAAGGTGACGGTCCGCGGGTTGTGGGACGCCGAGCAGGAGGCGCGTTGGGCCGGCGACGAGATCGAAGCGCTGCATCGCAAGGGCCATGCGCTCAGCGAGATTGCGATCCTGGTGCGCGCCGGGTTCCAGACCCGCGAGTTCGAGGAGCGTTTTATCGCGCTCGCCTTGCCCTATCGCGTCGTCGGCGGACCGCGCTTCTACGAACGTCAGGAAATCCGCGACGCGATGGCCTATCTGCGGCTGATCAACCAGCCGGCCGACGACCTCGCTTTCGAGCGGATCGTCAACACGCCCCGACGCGGCATCGGCACCGCCAGCCTACAGGTGTTGCATGCGGCGGCGCGCGCCGAAGGCGTCTCACTGGTCGAGGCGACTCGCAGCCTCATCGCCGGCGACGATCTGCCCAGGGCGGCGCGCAATGCGCTCGGCAATTTCCTTACCATGCTTGACCGCTGGCGGGCGGAAGCCGAGCGCGACAGCCATGTCGAGCTGGTCCAGCACATGCTCGACGAGTCGGGCTACACCGGGATGTGGCAAGCGGACCCGTCGCCGGACGCGCCCGGGCGGCTCGAAAACCTCAAGGAACTCGTCGTTGCGATGGCCGAGTTTGAGAACCTTGGCGGGTTTCTCGAACATGTCAGCCTGGTGATGGACAACGCGCGCGATACCGCGGGCGATATGGTCAACCTGATGACACTGCACAGCGCCAAGGGGCTCGAATTCGACACGGTGTTCCTGCCCGGCTGGGAGGAAGGCGTGTTCCCCTCACAGCGGTCGATCGAGGAATCCGGCCTGCCTGGTCTCGAGGAGGAGCGCCGCCTCGCCTATGTCGGGCTGACCCGGGCGCGGCACCGCGCGCTGATCTCATTCGCCGCGAACCGGCGCATTCACGGCCAGTGGCAGGCCTCGGCGCGCTCGCGTTTTGTCGACGAACTGCCCAAGGATCAGATCGAGGTCGAGACCGAGTTAGGTCTCGGCCCCGGCGCCGGCTGGGCCGCCTCGCGAGCCGCCAACGCCGCGTGGGGCTCGACCTGGGCTGAGGGTTATCAAAGCCCGATGCGAAAGACGTTGCCGCGACCGTCGCTGGTCATCGAGCACTCGCGCCCGCCGGCGCGCGGCCAGGAAATCCGCAAGATCGGCGGGTTTTCGGTGGGCGACCGGGTGTTTCACCAGAAATTCGGCTACGGGATCATCCAGGTCGTCGAGGACAACAAGCTCGAAATCGCGTTTGAGAAAGCTGGCGACAAGAAGGTGATGGACGCCTTCGTCGAGCGCGTGTGAGCCAATGCCGCTGTGGCGCGTTGCGGTGCGGGTCGAGGGCGCCGGGGCGGCTTCCGCGGTCGCCGACATTTTCGATGCGTTGACCGGGGCCGTCGCGGCCTTCGAGACGCGCGAGGGGAAGCCGGCCGAATGGCTGGTCGAGACCTACGTGGCGAAAGCGTTGGTCGATGCCGCGCTCGACCTGCGGCTGACTCTGGCGGCGACCGCGGCGGGCGGCAAGATCCTCGATCTGATCGAGTTGCCGATCGCCGAGCGCGACTGGCTGGCCGAGAACCGCCGCGCCTTTCCGCCGCAGCGCATCGGCCGGTTCTTCATCCACGGCTCGCATTGGCGCGAGACGCCGCCGACGGGTGCGATCGCGGTCGAGATCGACGCGGCGAGCGCTTTCGGGACAGGCGAACACCCGTCGACCCGTGGTTGCCTACTGGCGTTCGAGCGGCTGACGAGGCGCCGCCGCTTACAGCGGGTGCGCGATGTCGGCACCGGCAGCGGCATCCTCGCGATCGCCGCGGCGAAAGCGTTGCGCCGCGAAGTATTGGCGAGCGATATCGATCCGGAGGCGGTGCGGGTGGCGCGGCACCATGTCCGGCGCAACGGGCTGGCCGAGTTCGTGCGGATCGAGTGCAAAGCGGGCATGAGTGGTGGGGGTTACGATCTGATCTTCGCCAATATCCTGGCACGGCCGCTGATGCTGATGGCGCGCGATTTGGCGCGTGGCGTCGGGCCTGGCGGTTACACGATCCTCTCCGGCTTATTGGCGCGGCAGGAGGCGGCGGTGCTCGCCGCCTATCGGGCGCAGGGCCTCGCGCTCGATTTCCGCATTGTCATCGCAGGCTGGTCGATCCTCGTGCTGCGCAAATGAAACGGCCCGCTCCGGTGAGGGAGCGGGCCGCGTCTCGGTCGCGATCAGCGCTGCTTAAAGCGGCGGAAACCACGGAAACCAGCTATGGCCGCCGGCCAGCTTGTGCGTGCTGAAGGCCGGGATGAACTCGCGGTCGCGCGGTGCATGCGAGGCCTCGTGGAAGCCTTCGACGATCGCCGGGATCTGCGAGCGGTTGATGCCGATATCGGCGAGCGACCGATCGTCGAGCGCGGACAACTCGGCATAGGCCTGCTGCTTGCGGCGCCATTCGGACAGCGCGTTCTTGGCAGCGGTCAGAAAACTTACGATCAACATAGTGACACCTCTCACCTTAAATGGTGCAACGCACAAATGGGCATGATCCTGAGATTTATCAATAATTCAAATGCAAAGCAGCTATGCGTATGTCAGTGTCACTGACTGATTAATCGATAACCTTCTGCACTGCAAAACGGACAAACCGTTGGTTGCCGCGGGCACCTATCGGGACGAATATGCGCTAGATTGCGGGGTCGACGACGGGAGCAGAGATGCGCGGGGCGAGACCAGATCGAGACCGGCTGGCGGTGGCGCTCAAGAGCGCGGGCTCCTCGCTGGACGTCGCCGCGGTGGAGGCGCTGATCGCCGGTGTACTCGCGGCGCCGGCGGAGATCGGGTCGAGCTGGCACGCCTTGGTCGCCGAACCAACGCCGCCGGAGCTTGCCGCCGAGTTGGAGGCGTTCAAGTCGGCGCTGGCGGTCGATCATCGCGACGGAGTGCAGCCGGAAGACTTCAAACGCATGCCGCGCGCCGAGCGGCTCTTGTTGCTGCGTGAGAAACTGGGCGAACACGGGCTGGCCGGTTTCGTCGTGCCGCGCGCCGACGAGCATCAGGGCGAATACGTGCCGCTGTGCGGTCAGCGCCTCGCCTGGCTCACCGGGTTCACCGGTTCGGCCGGCGCGGCGATTGTCCTGGCAAAGCGCGCGGCGATTTTTGTCGATGGCCGTTACACGCTGCAGGCCGGCGCCCAGGTCGATACCAAGGCGTTCGAAATCCATCACCTGATCGACGAGCCGCCGGCGAGTTGGCTAGCTGAAGCCGCGGCAAAGGGCGATGTCATCGGGTACGACCCATGGCTGCACACGCCGCAGGAGGTCGAGCGGCTCAAGGCCGGGGTCGAGCGCGCCGGCGCGACGCTGAAGCCGGTCGACAAGAACCCGCTCGACCAGGTTTGGGGCGGCCGGCCGGCGGCGCCGCTGGCGCCGGTTTTCGCTCAGCCCGACAGTTTTGCGGGCGAGAGCGCCGCCGACAAGCGGGCGCGGATCGGGAAGGCGCTCGCCGGCGAGGGCGCGGCGGCGGCGGTGTTGACCATGCCCGAGTCGATCGCCTGGCTGCTCAACATCCGCGGCGGAGACGTCCCGCACACGCCTCTGCCGCTCAGCTTCGCGATTGTGAAGGCCGACGGCGCGGTGACCCTATTCATCGAGCGCCGCAAGCTCACCCCCGGTCTCGACCGCCACCTCGGCAACGCGGTGACGATCGAGGCACCGGACCGGCTCGGCTCCGCGCTCGACGCGCTGGCCAAGGAAGGCCGAGTGCAGGTCGATCCAGCGAGCGCGGCGTCCTGGGTGTTCGATCGGCTCGGCAAGGCGGGCGCGCAAATCCATCGTGCCGCCGACCCGTGCATGCTGCCCAAGGCGTGCAAGAACGCAGTCGAACTCGCCGGCACCCGCGAGGCGCATCGCCGCGATGGCGCCGCGGTGACGCGGTTCCTCGCCTGGTTGGCGCGCGAGGCGGCGAAAGGCGGGCTCAAGGAGATCGCTGCCAGCGACCGGCTCGAAGCCTTCCGCAAGGAAGGAAAGTACTTCCGGGATCTCAGCTTCCCGACGATCTCGGGCGCAGGCTCAAATGGCGCGATCGTGCATTACCGCGCCAGCCCCGAGACCGAGAAACTGCTGGAGCCAGGCACCCTCTATCTGCTCGATTCCGGTGCGCAGTATCTCGACGGCACCACCGACATCACTCGCACCATTGCCATCGGCACGCCCTCGGAGGAGATGCGCGAGAACTTCACCCGCGTGCTCAAGGGCCATATCGCGCTGGCGACCGCGCGCTTTCCGAAAGGTACGACCGGGTCTCAGCTCGACGGGTTCGCTCGCCGGGCGTTGTGGCAGGTCGGGCTCGACTACGATCATGGCACCGGACACGGGGTCGGCAGCTATCTCTCGGTGCATGAGGGGCCGCAGCGCATCTCGAAGGCGGCGAACACCCAGCCGCTGCTGCCGGGCATGATCGTGTCGAACGAGCCCGGTTACTACAAGACCGGCGCTTACGGCATCCGCATCGAGAATTTGATCGTGGTGCAGCCGGGCGAGGAAGCCGCCGCGGAGCGAGAAATGTTCCGTTTCGAGACCATTACCTTGGCGCCGATCGATCGCAAGCTGGTCGCGCGCGAGCTTCTCGATCGCGGCGAGGCGGACTGGCTCGACGATTATCACACGCGGGTGCGGGCGACGATCGGCCCGCTGGTCGATGCCGAGACGGCCGCGTGGCTGGATCAGGCGACGGCGCCGATCGGATAGGAGGAACGCGATGGCCGATATCGAGCTGTTTCAGCCGGGGAATTACCGCTTTATCGGACATGCGTTTCAATATTCGGGTGGGGTCGAAGCATTGCCGGGCTATGCGATCGAGCGGGTGCGCTTCTCGAGGCCGCTGAAGCTCGCCGAGGGCTTCGCCGCCGCCGAGGCGCATATGGCCCGGCTCGGGAGACCGCCAAGCGCGTTTTGCGCCTGCGAGCTGCGCTCGCCGGGACAGTTCACCGACCAGGGGTTTATCGACTTCAACCGTCACTACGTGCAGCAGCTGGCGGCCTGGGGCATTTTTCACGACGAGATCAACCCGGTTGCGCGCTCCAATGTCTGTCCCGAGATCGACCCGCCTGCCGAGCCTAGCTTTTACGCGTTTTCCTTTACCGTGCCCGGCGGCGCGGGCGGGTTTGTCATCGCCGGGAGCGGCGAGGCCGGCGGGGCGGAGGGTCCTTACGGGCCGCGCATCGTTCGGCTTGGCGACACCTCGCCCGCGGGTATGCGCGACAAGGCGCGCTTCGTGCTCGGCGCGATGGAATCGCGCATGGGTGCGCTCGACAAGAACTGGGCCGACGTGACCGAAACACAGCTCTACACCATCTTCGACATCCATCCGCATTTCGCCGATGAGTTCATCCACCGGGGCGCCGCGCCGGGTGGGCTCACCTGGCACTACGCGCGCCCGCCGGTGCAGGGCCTCGACTACGAGGTCGATGTGCGCGGGGTCTCGAGAGAGCTCGTGATCTAGGACCGGCGGCAGTGGATCAAGCCGCCACGCTGGCGTTGCTCGTTCGGGGAAAAGAGGCATGGAACGAGTGGGCGGCGTCGATGATCGCGTGTCATCGCGCTCTGGTTGCCGCCGATAAGTGGCGGTTTTCGGTCGAGACTCATTATCCCGGCGATGTCATCCCGCTGAACGACGAAACACGGGCGTGGATGAGCGACAGCATCGCGCTGTTTGCTGAGCATGAGTTCCCTACCGCACCCGATTTCGCCGGTTTCGTGTTTCCCGGCGCCGCGCTGTTTACGAGCGCTCGGTTCCCGCGGGGCGCCCGTTTTGTCGGTGTGCATTTCCATCACAGCGCCTGCTTCAATGGCGCGAGGTTCGGCGGGCCGGCCGATTTCACCGATACCGAGTTCGCGTCCGAGGGCACGCTTATGCTCGCGCAATTCGCGGCGGAAGCCCGCTTTAGCGGCGCCCGCTTTGTCCCTGGTGAGGTCGAGCCGAACATGCAGGGTTTTTGCTGGTTCGAAGACGCGCGGTTTGCCGCGCCCGCATTGTTTGACCGCGCGAGTTTTGTCGGCAACGCACTGTTCGACGAAGCACAATTCGCGGCAGAGGCAGAGTTCGCTGGTGCACAATTCGGTGGCTATGTCAGCCTAACCCAGACGCGGTTCGGAGGACCGGCGCGCTTCGCCGGCGCCAGTTTCTCCGACCGGCCGGACCTCTCCAGCACCTCGTTCGCCCAACCGCCGGAGTGGTGAGGCTATTCCGGCGCCTTGTCGAGGATCGCCTGCAGGGTCAGCGCACCAGCCCGGCCGCCCATCGTATCGGGCGGCGGGACGCCTTCTTCCGTGAGCCGTTTCGCCTGCGCCTCTTCCCAATTGCGTCCGCCGAAAAAGCGGGTCGGTTTGAGGCTCGGCCCATCAATGCCGTCGAGGCAGCGCGCGTTGACGGTGATCTGATGCGGCTGCGAGCGCGGGATATAGAACGCATGCATCCCGCAATATTTGCAGAAGGTGTGCTGCGCCACGCCGGTCTGAAACGTGTAGGCGGTCAGCGCGTCCTTGCCCTTTAGCAGCTCGAAATCTTTGGGATCGGTGACCAGATGCAGGATGCCCTTTTTTGTACAGATCGAGCAGTCGCACTGCGACAGCCGATCGAGATCGACCTTGGCCCGGAACCGCACCCGGCCGCAATGGCAGCCGCCTTCACGGGTTTCCATCATCGCCTTTCTCCTTTCGGGGCAAGGCTACCACGCGCGTCGCCGGCAGCGTAGGTTGCCCAGATGAAACTGAACTTCACGCCGCTGCACCCGCTTTTCGCCGCGCTGGCCGGTGGCATCGATCTGCGCGATCCGCTCGACGGAGCGGCCGCGCGGGAGATCGAGACGGCAATGGATCGCTATGCCGTGTTGGTCTTCCGCGGCCAGGACGTTAGCGAGGAGGAGCAGCTCGCCTTCACCGCCGCGTTCGGGCCGATGGATCCAGGCCGCCACCTCGCGGTGCGCCAGCATCGCCGGGTGCGACCGGAATTCGCCGATGTCTCCAACCTTGACGAAGCGGGAAACGTCGCCGGCCGCAATCATCGCCGCATCCTCTCCAATATGGCGACACGGTTGTGGCACACCGACAGCTCGTACAAGAAGCCAGCGGCGAAGTTCTCGCTGCTCTATTGCAGCGCCATCCCGGATTGGGGCGGCGAGACCGAGTTCGCCGACATGCGCGCCGCTTACGATGCGCTGCCCGAGCGGTTGCGGCAGGAAGCCGAGGGCCGCTCGGCCGAACATTATGTGCACCATTCGCGCGCCAAGCTGGGTTTCGCGCCGAGCCCCGAGGAGATCGCCGGCGCGATCCCGCCGGTGGTCTGGCCGATCGTTCGCGTTCACCCCGGTTCAGGCCGCAAGCTGCTCTATCTCGGGGCGCATGCGACGCATGTCGTCGGTCTGTCGCTGCCCGAAGGAAGGGTGCTGCTCTGCGACCTGCTGGAGCACGCGACGCAGCGGCAATTTGTCTACCGTCATGAATGGCGGCCCGGCGATTTGGTCATGTGGGACAATCGCGCGGTGCTGCATCGCGGGCGGCGCTACGACCTGTCGCAACGGCGCGACATGAGGCGCAGCACGGTCGAGGACAGCCTCCCCGCATAGAGGCTGCGCGCCTCGCCGCAACTGCGCTACACTCAGTGTCGGAACGCACGGAGGCCCTGATGGCAAAGCTCGTGCTGGGGATCGGCACCTCGCATACGCCAATGCTGAACGCGCCGGCGACCGACTGGCCGCGATTTATCGAGCGCGACACGCAGCGGACCAATCTGCTCGACGTCGACGGAAACCTCACCACTTATGAGGCGCAGCTGAAGCGCGCGCCCGCCGATATCGAGGCGCAAATCTCGCCCGAGCGCATGGCGACGCGGCACGAGGCGGTCGAGGCGGCGATGTCGCGGCTCGGCGACTACCTGCGCGAAGCCAAGCTCGACGCGCTGATCGTGGTCGGCGACGACCAGGACGAGCTTTATCACTCCGACAACATGCCGGGCGTCCTCGTCTATTACGGCGAGACCGTCCGCAACGTGCCGCTGGCGCCGGTGGCGAACCCCACCTGGGGCTGGCGGGCGAGCGCGCGCTGGTTCGAGGAAAAGGAGCCGCACGACTATCCGGTCGACAGCGGCTTGGCGCGGCACCTGATCGACCGGCTGATCGACGACGAATTCGACATCGCCGCCTCGGATTCCTGCCCCGACGGCGAGGGCGAAGGGCATGCGATCGGCTTTGTCCATAAGCGGATCATGAAGGACGTGGTGCCGATTGTGCCGATCTGCATCAACACCTACTACCCGCCGAACCAGCCGACCCCGCGGCGCTGCTACAAGCTCGGCCAGGCGATCCGTGCGGCGGTCGAAAGCTATCCCAAGGACAAGCGAGTCGGCATCGTCGGTTCGGGCGGCCTCTCGCATTTCGTCGTCGACGAGGCGCTGGACCGCGGCTTTATCGATATGCTCAAGCGCAAGGACGCCGAGGCGATCCAGAACCTGCCGCGCAAGCTGCTGAATTCGGGCAGCTCGGAAATTCGCAACTGGATTTGCGTCGGCGGCGCGGTCGAGCATCTCTCGCTCGAATGGTCGCATTACGAGCCGGGCTACCGCACTCCCGCCGGCACCGGCACCGGCCTCGGCTTCGCGTGTTGGTCATAGCCGGCTTTCGAACGAAAATCGATGCCGGCATTGTACATCAGCAGGGGCGTTGGTCCGGAGCTTGCCAAGCTGCCGAAATATGCCATCGGCCAGCGGGTGCGCATTGTCAGAGCCAACGTC
>DASYXG010000294.1:0-16310 GCA_035935235.1 Allostellaceae bacterium | reverse complement strand
ATCCCCTGTCTCGACGTCAAGGATGGCCGTGTCGTCAAAGGCGTCAACTTTGTCGACCTGACCGATGCCGGCGATCCGGTCGAGCAGGCGCGCATCTACGACCGCGAGGGCGCGGACGAGCTCTGCTTCCTCGACATCACCGCGAGCCACGAGAACCGCGACACGATCTACGACGTCGTCCGCCGCACCGCCGAACAATGCTTTATGCCGCTGACCGTGGGCGGCGGGGTGCGCACGGTCGAGGACATCCGCAAGCTGCTCCTCGCCGGCACCGACAAGGTGTCGATCAACACCGCCGCAGTGGCGCGACCGGAATTTGTCCGCGAGGCGGCCAACAAATTCGGCAGCCAATGCATCGTCTGCGCGATCGACGCCAAGCAGACCGGGCCGGGCAAATGGGGCGTCTTTACCCATGGCGGGCGCAACCCGACCGGGCTCGACGCGGTCGAATGGGCCTGCCGCCTCGCCGATTACGGCGCCGGCGAATTGCTGCTGACCTCGATGGACCGCGACGGCACCAAATCCGGCTTCGATATCGCGCTGACCCGCGCGGTCGCCGACGCGGTCAGGGTGCCGGTGATCGCCTCGGGCGGGGTCGGCACGCTGGATCATCTGGTCGAGGGCATCCGCGACGGCCACGCGACAGCGGTGCTCGCCGCCTCGATCTTCCATTTCGGCACATTCCGCATCGGCGAGGCCAAAGCGCACATGGCCGCTGCCGGCATCCCGGTGCGGCCGTAGCGATGGCCGACCAGCTCGGCGCGGCGTTGGCGCGGCTGTGGGCGACGATCGAGGCGCGGCGCGGCGCCAGCCCCGAGAGTTCGTACACCGCGAAGCTGCTGGCAGCCGGCCCGGCGGGCGTGGCGCGCAAACTCGGCGAGGAATCGCTCGAAGCCATCATCGAGGCGGTGAAGGGCGACAAAGCCGCGCTCAGCCGCGAAAGCGCCGATGTGCTCTACCATCTGCTCGTGTTGTGGGCGGCCGCAGGCCTCAACCCCGACGACATCGGCGCCGAGCTTACGCGGCGCGAGGGCACTTCAGGGATCGACGAAAAGCGCAGCCGGAAGAACTGACAGCGCGTGCTTGACCACCTTTTTGGTGAGGGTCGGAAAGGCGTAGTCCTTGAACTGACCGGGCGTGGCCCAGATACCGTCGGGCGGGCTGCCGGTCGTACCGGCAAGGATCGTCAGATCGAGCGAGAAGTGGGTGAAGCCATGGCGCACGGTGCCCGGCAGCTTGCTCCAACTCACCTTTGCGGGCGCGTGCGCCAGGGCTTCTGCGTCGCCCCATGCCGCCTGGCGCCACGGAGTCGAGGGCACCTCGATCATCCCGCCGAGCAGCCCCCTCTCCTCACGGCGGCGTAATAGCACCGCGCCATCACCGCGTTGCAGCCAGAATACGACGCCGTGGCGCAATGGGCGCTCGGGTTTCTCGGCCGGAACCGGCAAATCCTCGGCGAAACCGCCGGCGCGCGCAGCGCACTCCTTCTGCCAGGGACACAGCACACAGCGCGGCTTGCGCGGGGTGCAGATCGTCGCGCCCAAATCCATCATCGCCTGGGCGAAATCGCCAGCTCGCCTATCGGGCACCAACTCGCGCGCCAAGGCGCGTAACTGGGGCTTGGCCGCCGGCATCGGTTCGCGCACCGCGAAGAGCCGCGCCACCACGCGCTCGACATTGCCGTCAACCGCAGCTTCGCGCCGGTTGAAGGCGATCGCGGCGATGGCGGCGGCGGTGTAGTCGCCGATCCCCGGCAACGCCCGCAGCCCGGCGATGCCGTCGGGAAACACCGCGCCATGCCGCTCGACCACGGCGCGGGCGCAAGCGTGCAGGTTGCGGGCGCGGGCGTAATAGCCGAGTCCCTGCCATTGATGCAGCACCTCGTCGAGCGCGGACGCGGCCAGCGACGAAACATCGGGCCAGCGCGCCACGAATCGGTCAAAATAAGGGGCGACAGTCACCACCGTCGTTTGCTGAAGCATGATCTCGCTGAGCCAGACCCGATACGGGTCGGGCCGCTCGCCGGGCGGCGAGCGCCACGGCAGGTGGCGGCGATGGCGATCGTACCAGGCGAGCAGCGCCGCAGAGTCGGGTCTGGAGGGCATGAGCGAGGCGAATCTACCGCGCGACGACGACGGAGGCGAGCGGCGGCCGGGGTTCCGCGCCGCCGGCGCCAGCCTGTCGCGGCTCGTCGCGCCGATCGTCGCGCGGCATGGCGGCGGGGTCCTCGCCAGGCTCAAGGCCGACTGGGCGGCGATCGTCGGCCCCGAACTCGCGGTCGCGACCTGGCCGGAGGCGCTGGGTCGCGGCGGCGTCCTCAAACTGCGCGTCACCTCCGCGAAGGCGCTTGAAATCCAGCATCGCGCGCCGCTCCTCGCCGAGCGCATCAACCTGTTTTTCGGCCGCGAGGCGGTGACCCGGCTGGCGCTGGTCCAGGGCCCGCTGCCGCTGCCCGACGCGACGGCCGCGCGCGAGTCGATCCGCCCGCTCGCCACAAGCGAAGCCGCCGTGCTCGGTCGCCAGCTCGCCGAGATCGGCGATCCGGAACTGCGCCAGGCGCTCGACCGGCTCGGCCGGGCGGTGATCGGGACGACCGAGTGTTGAAACGGCGAGCGGCGAGGATTGCGTCACCCGATTGGACTCTCTAACATCAACATCTAGTAGTGAGGTCGCAGTTGAGACGGGAAATCTGGTTCACATTGGTCGCTGTGTTGACCTTGGCCGCAGCCGCACCAGCCTTGGCGCAAGCGCCTGCCAAACCGCCGCCGGCAGCCGCCCCTGCGGACCCGCTGACGCTCACCGCGGAGGATCGCGTCCTCGGCAAGCCCGACGCGCCGATCACCATTATCGAGTACGGCTCCCTGACCTGTCCGCACTGCGCCGCCTTCGACGCGGAGGTGATGCCGAAGCTGAAGGAGAAATGGATCGATTCGGGTAAGGCGAAACTGGTCTTCCGGCCGTTTCCGCGTGACGAGGTCGACTTGCACGCGGCCTCGGTCGCGCTGTGCGCTGCGTCCGATCGATTCTATGCCTTTATCGACGCGATGTTCGCCAGCCAGGATCAGTGGATGACCCCTTCGGACCACAAGGCAGCGCTGGCCCGGATCGCATTGATCGGGGGGGTCAACAAGACCAAGTTCGACGCCTGCTACGATGACAAGGCGGTTTCCGACAATCTGCTCGCCAGCCGGCTCGTCGCCAGTCAGCAATTGGGGGTCGACTCGACACCGACTTTCTTCATCAACGGCAAGAAGTTCGACGGCGCGCCGACTTTGGATGCGTTCGACGCGGCGCTGAGCAAGCTGGCGGGGTCATAACCGCGCGATGCAGGTCGACCGCCTCCGCCTTGCCGGGTTCAAATCTTTTGTCGACCCGACCGAGCTGACGATCGAGCCGGGCCTGACCGGGATCGTCGGCCCCAATGGCTGCGGCAAGTCGAACCTGGTCGAGGCGTTGCGCTGGGTCATGGGCGAGGCATCGGCGCGGCGTCTGCGCGGCGGCGAAATGGACGACGTGATCTTCGCCGGCTCGGCTACCCGGCCGGCGCGGAACGTCGCCGAGGTGTCGCTGACCCTCGACAACGCCACTCGCGACTCCGGCTTCGCCTTCAACGATCACGACGCGATCGAGGTGGTGCGCCGCATCGAGCGCAGTTCCGGCTCGGCCTACCGGATCAATGGCCGCGAGGCGCGTGCCCGCGACGTGCAGCTGCTCTTCGCCGACGCCGCGACCGGCGCGCATTCCGGTGGGCTGGTCAGCCAGGGTCGCATCGGTGCGCTGATCAACGCCAAGCCCACGGAGCGGCGGGTCTTGCTCGACGAAGCCGCCGGCACCGCCGGGCTCTACCAGCGCCGCCACGAGGCCGAACTCAAGCTGAGGGGCGCCGAAGACAATCTGCTGCGCGTCGATGACGTGATCGTGACGATGACGCAGCAGCTGGACGGGCTCAAACGCCAAGCCCGCCAGGCGCAGCGCTATCGCAATCTGTCCGAGCAGATTCGCCGCACCGAGGCGCGGCTCCTCGAGGCGCGCTGGCGCGATGCGCTCGTCGAAGGCGAACGCATCGCCAGCGAATTGCGCGAGGCCGAGCGCGCCGTCGCCGCCACGACCGAGCGCGCCGCGTTCGCCGAGCGCGGCCGCGCCGCCGCCGAGGAAGCGATGCCACCGCTGCGCATGGCCGAGGCGACGGCCTCGGCGGCATTGCACCGCATCACCCACGCCCGCGAGGTGCTGGAGCAGGAACTCGGGCGGATCGCCACGGCGCGGCAGGAAGCGGCGCACCGGCGTGACCAGATCTCGGGCGATATCAGCCGCGAGGACGAGCATGTCGCCGACGCCGACGCCGCGCTGGCACGCCTCGACGAGGAACGGCGCGGACTCGAACGCGGTGACACGGGCAACGACAGGGCGCATGCGGCCGCCACCGCCGAGCTCGATCGCGCCGCCGCCGAACTGGCCGCGGCCGAAATCGGCTTGCAGCAGATGACCGAGGCCGCCGCGACTGGTGAAGCCCGACGGGTTGCCCTGCAACGCCAACGCGCCGAACTCGCCGAACGGCAGAGCCAGTTACAGCGGCGCATCGACGAGAATGAGGCACAGCGGCGCTCGCTGGGCGAAAACGCTGTGCCCGCGGCGATGCTCGCCGCGGCCGAGGCGAAAGTCGCGCAAGCGGCGACCGACGCCGAAACGGCCCGCGCCGCAGCCGGGACCGCGGCCGAGCGGCTGCAGGCCGCCCGGGTCGAGGAAGCCGCCGCCGTCGCTAACGCCCGCGAGGCCGAGCACCGCCTGTCCCGGCTCAAAGCGGAAGCCGACGCGCTCGCCAGCATCCTGTCACCCGCGCCCATCGCCGGCGTCGCTGGCGGCCCCTCCGCGCTGTCACTGATCGAAGTGCCGCCCGGCCTCGAAGCGGCTATCGCGGCGCTGTTCGACGACGAGTTGGCGGCGCCGCTTTTCGGGGCTGCCCGGGACGGCGCGCAAGGCTGGGTCGAGCTGCCGCCGCTCGACCACACTGCTCCGTTGCCCGAGGGGGCGCGCCCGCTCGCCGGCGAGATCGGCGCGCCGTCTGCCCTCGCCCGCCGTTTGACCCAAGCCGGTCTCGTCGCCGGCGCGGCGGAGGGCTGGCGGCTGCAACCCAAGCTTGCCGCCGGGCAATGCCTGGTCGATCGCGACGGCAGACTGTGGCGCTGGGACGGGTTCGCCCGTCTGGCGCCCGGCGCCGGCGGCGCCGCCGAGCTGTTGCGGCAGCGCAACCGTCTCGCCGCGATCTCGGCCGAGATCGCGGTCGCCGAAACCGAATTCCACAGGCATGGGAGGGCCGCCGCCGGCGCGACCGCACAGTCGCAAGCTATCGCGACGGCAGAGCGCGACGCCGCCGGCAGCTTGCGACGAGCCGAAGAAGCGCTAGCCAAATGCCGCGCCGACGAGACCGAGCTCGCTCGCCGCGCGCTCGGCGCAGAGACTCGGCTGGCCGCGCTCGGCGATGCCGCCGACAAGCTCGCCGGCGACCTTGCGGAAGCCGTGGCACAGGTGGCGGAGACCGAGCGCAATCTGGCGCAGGTGCCTGATCCGGCGCTGGCACGCGCGGGACTCGACGGCGCCCGCGCCCAGGCCGCGGCGGCGCGCCGACACGAGAGCGAGGCGCAGGCGGCGATCGCGCGCCTCATTCAAGAAGCCGAGTCACGGCGCCGCCGCATCGAGTCAATCGCCGCCGAGAGCCAGTCCTGGCAAGGCCGCCGCGAGCGCGCCCTGTCGCAGCAGCAAGTGCTGCGGGACCGCCAAGCCGCGATCGAGGCCGAGATCGCCGGGTTGGCGGCGCGGCCGGCGGCGATCGCGATCGAAAGCGAGACACTGGCACGCACCCTGGTTGAAGCGGAAGCTGCGCATCGCGCCGCCGCCGATGCGCTTGCCGCCGGCGAGACGCGGCTGCGCGAGACCGGCGATGCCGCCCGCCAAGCCGGTCACAATTTGTCGGCGGCGCGCGAAGAGCGGGCGCGTTGCGAAGTTCGCCGCGACGGCGCGGCGACAATGCAGGAGCGCCTGCGTGAGGAAATCCGCGAGCGGCTGGAGACCCTGCCCGAGGCGCTGGCCGAACTCGCCGACACCGACGACAAGACGCCGACCGGTCCGGCGGCGCTCGACGCGCGATTGGAGCGCCTCACCCGTGAGCGCGAGGCAATCGGCCCGGTCAATCTCGTCGCCGAACGTGAGGCACAGGAAGTCGGCGAGCGTGTCGAGAGCCTGCAGAACGAGCGCGCCGAGCTGACCGAGGCGATCGCCCGGCTGCGCCGTGGCATCGCCGCGCTCGACCAGGAAGGGCGCAAGCGTCTCGCCGGCGCCTTCGACAAGCTCGATGCGCATTTCGGCGAGCTGTTCGAGCGGCTGTTCGGCGGCGGACGGGCGCATCTGGCGCTGACCGACACGGATGACCCGCTCGAAGCGGGTCTCGAGATCATGGCGAGCCCGCCGGGCAAGAAGCTGCAAAGCCTGTCGCTCCTGTCGGGCGGTGAGCAGGCGCTGACCGCGATCGCGCTGATTTTTGCGGTGTTCCTTACCAACCCGGCGCCGATCTGCGTGCTCGACGAGGTCGACGCGCCGCTTGACGACGCCAATGTCGAGCGCTTCTGCCGCCTGATCGCCGAGACCGCCGACACGACCGGTACGCGGTTTCTGCTGATCACCCATCACCGCATCACCATGGCGCATATGGACCGGCTGTTCGGCGTGACCATGCCCGAGCAAGGCGTATCGCAGCTGGTGTCGGTCGATCTTGCCCGCGCCGCCGAGCTGCGCGAGACGCATTATGCGGCGGCCCAATAGACCGCCGGGAGCGCTACGGGAATACCAGCCAGACCATTTAATAACTGATTGAATATATGAGCTATTTTGGCTTTGCCGAAACCGGCGCGCGACTTGACAGCGATCCGGTGCCTCTTTATTTTGCGCCCCGCCTTTGGTCGGTTTCGGCCGGGGCAGGGATGCTGTTGACTGCGCGATGAGCGAGAAGCGGCCGCCGGATGAATTAGCGCGGCTTGGCAAGCGGCTCGAAGAGGCACGGTCGCGGCGGGGCGAGGAGCCGGTTGTCGGCGGCGATGGTGCCGGGCAGCAGCAGGCTCTCGGAGTTGGCTTCCGCATCGGCATCGAATTTGTCGTGGCGATCATCGTCGCGACCGGGCTGGGCTGGGCTTTCGATCATGCGCTCGGCACGCGCCCGTTCGGGATGATCGTGTTGTTCTTTCTGGGGGTCGCGGCCGGCATGCTCAACGTCTATCGCGCGATCACCGGCCAGAGCGCGGCAGTCGGTTTCCGGCCGCCGCAGCGGGACGCGGAGAGGAAAGACTAGCGTGGCCTTGGAGCTGCACCCGCTCGAACAATTCAAGATCGAGCCGCTGATCCCGCTGCATATCGGCGGGCTCGACGTATCCTACACTAATTCCGCGCTGTTCATGACGATCGCGGTGATCTTGATCACCTCGCTGCTGGTGCTGGGGACGCGGCGCGGCGCGCTGGTGCCGGGGCGCTGGCAATCGGTCGCCGAGATGAGCTACGAGTTCGTCGCCGACATGGTCGAGACCAATGCGGGGCACGGGGCCGAGCCTTATTTCCCATTTGTCTTTACCCTTTTCATGTTCGTGCTGTTCGCGAACTTGCTGGGGCTAATCCCTTACAGTTTCACGGTAACGAGCCACATCATCGTCACCTTCGCGCTCGCCGCGATCGTGTTCATCGGCGTCACCATCATCGGCTTCGTCAAGCACGGCACGCACTTCCTGCGCCTCTTCGTGCCCGAAGGCGTGCCGATCGTCCTGCTGCTGCTGCTGGTGCCGATCGAGCTGCTGTCTTACTTCATCCGGCCGTTCACCTTGTCGATCCGGCTGTTCGCCAACATGCTGGCCGGACACACGATGCTGGCGATCTTTGGCGGGTTTGCCGCGAGCGTCGGCTTGTTGGCGTTCCTGCCCGTCGCGCTCGACGTCGCGATCCTCGCGCTCGAGGTGCTGGTGGCGGCGCTGCAGGCCTACGTCTTCGCCATCCTCACTTGCCTTTACCTGCGCGACGCGCTTCACCTCCACTAATGTTTCACAAAACCTAGGGGACTACCGATGGATCTTGCTGCCGCGAAAATGATTGGCGCCGGTCTGGCGTGCATCGCCCTTGTCGGCGCCGGTGTCGGCATCGGCAACGTGTTCTCGTCGCTGATCAGCGCCGTCGCGCGCAATCCGGCGGCGCAGTCGCAGGTGCAGCCTTTCGCCTTCCTTGGCTTTGCGCTGGCCGAGGCGACGGGGTTATTCGGGCTGGCGATCGCCTTCCTGATCCTGTTCGTATTCTAGCTCTGCCGAGCCGGCTGCGATGCCGCAACTCGACTACCACACTTTCGCTCCGCAGCTGGTCTGGCTGGCGATCTCGTTCGTCGTCCTCTACATCCTGATGACAACGCTGGCGCTGCCCAAGGTCAAAGGCGCGCTCGAAGGCCGGCGGCACCGTCTCGACGGCGACCTCGCCCGCGCGGCCGCGGCAAAGCAAGAGGCGGAGACGGCGCTCGCCGCCTATCAGAAGACCCTGGCCGACGCGCGTGCCGCGGCACAGGACACGCTGCGCCAGACCGGCGAAAAGCTGGCCGCCGAGGCGGCGGAGCGGCAGCGCCAGCTAACCGCGACGCTGACCGCGCAAATCGAGGCGGCGGAGGCTCGCGTCGCCGCCAGTAAGGAGCTGGCGCTGGGTGAAATCCGCAGCGTCGCCGCCGAGGTCGGCAGCGCCGTGGTCGAGAAGCTGACCGGCGCGGCGCCCGACGGCGCAGCAATGACCCGCGCGGTGGCCCGGATATCCGGCGGGCAGGCCGCCTGATGGAATTCCTCCACGAGTCCGAATTCTGGGTGCTGGTCGCAGCGGTGATCTTCGTCATTGCCGTGTTCCGACCGGCCCGCCGCGCGCTCACCGGCGGGCTCGACGCGCGCGCCGCGCGTATCGGCGCGGAGCTCGACGAGGCGCGCCGGCTGCGTGAAGAGGCCGAGCGGCTCGTCGCCGAATACCGCGCCAAGGAGCGCGAGGCGGTCGCCGAGGCGGAGGCGATCGTCGCTCATGCCCGACAGGAGGCCGAACGGATTGCCGCTCAGGGCGCGCGCGATTTGGAACAAGCCATGAAGCGGCGCCAGCAGCTCGCCGAGGAGCGGATCGCGCAAGCCGAGGCGAAGGCGCTCGCCGAGGTCCGCGCCGCCGCGATCGACGTGGCGATCGCCGCCGCCCGCGACGTGATCGCCGAGGGGATCGACCAGCGCCGCGGCGCCGCGCTGCTCGACACCGCAATCGTGGCATTGCCGCAGCGGCTGCGCTGATCCGCCCACAGTTCGGCATCCAACGAAAAGTTGTCGAGCTTTTCTGGTTTCCGGCAAAAGGTTATGTATGGCAGATCGTTGTCCTATAACGGACGACATGCCTTTTCCTCTTGCCGATTGCGGTCTTCGTGCGTCTGTGTCGCCAATTCAATCGCCTGGTCCTCGGAACCGCGACCGCCGCGCTGTTCTTCGGGGCCGCTGGCGCCGCATCGGCCAGCACCGCCGTCGTCCTCGACTCCGACGACGACGCACTCAGCGTCGTCAGCAGCGATGGCTACCATGAGGTCTCGCGCACCCATATCGGGCGCGGCCCGCATCATCTGATTGTCAGCCCAGACGGGCGCACCTTGATTCTCGCCATGTCGGGCAGCAACGAGTTGGTGCTGATCGACCGCACCACCGGCATCGAGAGCAAGCGGGTCGAAGCGAGCGACCCGTATCAAATCGGCTTTAGCCCAGACGGCAAATGGTTTGTCTCCGCATCGCTACGGCTCGACCGCATCGACATTTTCGACGCGAAGACGTTTCAGGTCATCCATCGGCTGCCCGCCGCGACGATACCGAGCCATATCGCCTTTTCGCGCGACAGCGGCACCGTCTTTGTCACGCTGCAAGGCACCGGCAGTTTGATCTCGATCGATCTCGCCTCAGGCAAGGTCAATTGGACGGTGCCGATCGGCCGCACCCCCGCCGGGATCGTCACGCGACCGACCGGTACGCTCCTTGCCGGGATTATGGGCTCGGACTACATCGCCGAGATCGACCCGCAGGACGGGCACGTCATCCAGAAGATTCATACCGGCAACGGCGCCCATAATTTCCTCGCCAGCCCGGACGGCAAGACGCTCTACGTGACCAACCGGGTCGCCGGAACCATTTCGGTCCTCGACGCCGATACGCTGGCGATTACCGCGACCTTGATGGCGCCGGGCGGGCCCGACGACATGGCACTGTCGCCGGATGGCAAGGAACTTTGGGTCACCGACCGCTGGCACGCCTCGGTCGGGGTGATCGAATTGGCATCCGGAACGTTGAAGACGATACCGGTAGGCCGGTCTCCGCACGGAATCTTCGTCTATTGAGCCGACGATGTTCGAGTCGTTTCAGCGATTGATCGAACAAATCCAGGGCGCGGTTTTCGAGACCGCGATCCAACCGGCGCTGTTTCACCTAGGTTTGATGGACTGGGCCGAGGATGTGTTCGACGGGGTCGAGTTCGCGCTCTATGGCGTGGTCGCGGTCGTCCTCGCCTATGTGTTGTTCCGGCCACTCGAATTGCTGCGGCCGGTCGAACGCTGGGAAGACCGCAAGGCGGTGCGCACCGATGTCGTCTATACGATCATTCACCGGGTCGGCGTGGTGCCGGCGATCCTCTTCGTGATCCTGACCCCGATCGGCGCGATGATCGACGGGTATCTGCGCTTCAAAGGCTACATCCCGCCCGAGATCGAACAGTTGGTGACGCCGCTCTTCAACCACCCGCTCGCCACCTTCTTCGTCTACATGGTGGTGCTCGATCTCGGCGAATACTGGCGGCACCGGCTGCAGCACCGACTGCCGTGGTGGTGGGCGCTGCACAGCCTGCATCACGACCAGCGCCAGATGACGCTGTGGAGCGACGATCGCAACCACCTTCTCGACGACATTCTGGCGATGGTGTGGAGCGGGACGATCGCGATGCTGATCGACGTGCCGCCGGGCGAATTCCCACTGATGCTGATCGGCTTCCGCCTGGTCGAGAGCCTGTCGCATACCAATGTGCGGCTTAGCTTTGGCGCGATTGGCTCGGCGCTGCTGGTCGGCCCGCAATACCACCGGGTGCACCACTCGATCGAGCATGCCGAGCCGCCGTTCGACCGGGCGCGCGGCTGCAATTTCGCGATCATCCTGCCGATCTGGGACGTGATTTTCGGCACCTGGCGGCGCGGCGACGCGTTTCCCCGCACCGGCGTGGCGGCGCTGGCCGGACGCGCGGTGCGCTGCGGCTACATCGAGCACCAGCTCGAAGGATTTCGGCGATTGGGCGCGGTGATCGTCCATTATTTTAACCAGCGCCGGCCAGGCTTTATTGCTTCCTTCGCGCCGGATCAGCCGGACGCGGCCTGATAGCGTCCCTTCCAGGCGCCGCCGCGGCCGCGCCAGAATTGCACCGCCGAGGCGAGCGTCGCCGCCATGTAGAAGAGCGCGATCGCGGGCAAGAGCGGCGCCACCAGCGCCGGGCAGCGGTAAAGCCTGACAGTCGGCAAGAACGCCAGGGTCATCGCCAGCCAAGTCGAACCGCCGAGGATGACCGCTAGCGTCTCGCGCGACAGCAGCACCAGAAGCGGCGGCGCCAGATAGGTGATCGCCATCCCGACGGTCAACGAGAGCAAGATCCCGGCGGAGTAATTGATCTGGGCGAACGCGCAGCGGCTGACCATGTCCCATAGCGGCCGCCATGACCCGTAGGGGCGCACGCTGCGCGTCTCCTCGGCGACACCGAGCCACACCTTGCCGACCGACTTGATCCGCCGGGCGAGCGCGCAATCATCGATGATCTCGTGACGGATGCTGTCGACGCCGCCGATGCGGTCGAGGACGCTGTGCCGAACCAGCATGCAGCCGCCCGCCGCGGCGGCGATGCCGCGAGCGGAGTCGGCGACCCAGCGCGGCGGATAGAGCTTGAAGAAGAAGAACACGAAGGCCGGCACCATCAGCCGCTCCCAGAAACCGCGGCAATGCAGCCGGACCATCAGCGAGACGAGGTCGTAGCCCTCGCCCTCGGCGCGGGCGACAAGGCCGCGCAGATTGTCGCGCGCATGAACGATATCGGCATCGGTCAGCAGCAGATAATCCGGCGACATCTTCGCCGCGAGCGCGATCCCCTGGCGCACCGCCCAGAGTTTGCCGGTCCAGCCGCGCGGCTTGGGCTCGGCGGCGATGACGGTGACCCGATCGGCGGCGCCGGCATTGGCGGCGGCTGCCCGAGCGATAGCGGCGGTGCCGTCGCCGCTGTGGTCGTCGACGACGACGATGTCGAGGCGGCCGGCATAGTCCTGCGCCAGCAGCGAGGAGAGCGCTTCGCCGATAATTTCGGCCTCGTCGCGCGCCGGGATCACCGCGACGACCGAGCGCGGAGGCGCCGGAGCAACGTCGAGGTCAGTGGCCTTGTCGTGGCGCCAGAACCAGCCGCGAAAGGCGATCAAATACACCCAGATTGCGGCGGTCGCCGCCGCGAGAACAATTTGCTCCACCTGCCCGCCCCTAACGCCCGATTTCGCCCCGCGCGCGGCCCCCCGCCGGCCGCTTTATGACGTTATGTAAATGCATTGTAACAGAGATCGCCACTATTCTCTCGGCCTTCCGGCTTCAGCCTCTTCCGACAAATTCCCGGAAGGCGGCAAGGAAGGCCTCTTTCTGCTCGTCGAACGGCGCGTGCCCGGCATTCTCCAGCACGACCAGCCGGGAACCGGGGATCAGCGCGTGGTAGGCCTCGCCGAATCGAACCGGCACCAGCCCGTCCTTGTCGCCCCAGATGAGCAAGGTCGGCACGGTGATACGGTGCAGCCATTTCGCCAGGCCCGGGTTGTGATAGCGCGGGCGGTAGGCGAGGCGCTGGACGGTGGCGCGGTTCTTGGCGACCAGGTTCATGTCGATGTTCGCCATATCGCCGAGTCGCCGCGCGGCGCGATCCGGATCGGCGTAGAAGCGGCGTAAGTTCTCTTCGGTCGAGAGGCGAAAGAGATCGTCGACCGGCTGACCGCTCGCGTCGGTAATCCCAACCGCACCGACGAGGGTCAGGCTGGCCAGCCGCGACTGGTTGCGCACCGCCAGCTCGGCGGCGGTCCACCCGCCGAACGACGTGCCAATCAGATGAACGCGGTCGAGACCGAGCGTGTCGAGGAAATCGAGGTAGAAATAGGCGAGGTCGCCGACCTCATCGAGCCAGGGTGGGTCGTCGGAGCGACCGAACCCGGGATGCTCTGGCGCGTAGATCGCGTAGTCGCGTGCGAGCTCATCGAGAAACCCCATCCAGCCGGTGTGGCCGCCGGCACCGTGCAGAAAGACCAGCGGCTCCGCGCCGTCACGGCCGCCGCGCAGCAGGCGGATTTGCGCGCCCGCCGCTGTTATCATCTTTTCTGTATAAGCCATCCGATTGATTCTGCTTCGATTTCGCGGAAAATAACAGCGAAAAAACAGCGAGTTATCAGCGAGAAAACAGCGGCGGAACAGCGAGATTATCAGCCGGCGATCAGCGCGGGGGTTCAAATTCCGATCAGCAGAAGCCGGGTATGCCCCGGTCACAGCGATCCCAGGTAGGAACAAACTAGGAACTCTATCCGGATCGTCAAGACACCCCATCGAAAAAATTTCATCCTACGCCAACAAGGCGTGGCGTATTGCCGGCTCGCGCTACAAGTGCAAGGCTCCGATAGCAGCAAGGGAGGAAACGATGGCGACGCTGAAGATTTACGGCGTGCCGCGGTCACGGGCATTCCGGGCCCTGTGGCTCGCCAAGGAGCTGGGGCTGGACTACGAGAACGTGCCGGTCGATTTTGCCACCGGTGAAACCCGCCAGCCACCCTATCTTGCGATCAACCCCAACGGCCATGTCCCGGCGATCGACGACAACGGCTTCATCCTCTGGGAGTCGATGGCGATCAACCTTTATTTGGCGAAGAAGCACAGCCTGGGCGCGCTCTACCCGACCGGCCTCGAGGATGAGGCGCGGTGCTGGCAATGGAGCCTGTGGGGGATGACCGAGCTCGAGCGCCACGTGCTGACCGCGATGTTCAATCGCGCGATCTATCCCGAGGACAAGCGCGACGGCGCGGCGGCCGACCAAGCCGAGAAGGAGCTGCAACACCCGCTCGGCGTGCTCGACGGGGCGGTGGCGAAGACCGGGTATCTGGTAGGCGGCGACTTCACCGTCGCCGACCTCAACGTCGCCAGCATCCTCAGCTGGGCGCGGCCGGCGCGGATCGATTTCGGGCCGTTCCCCAAAGCGGCCGACTGGCTCAGCCGCTGCGCGTTGCGACCGGCCGCCAAGGAAGCGCGGGATTTGCAGCGGTAGGAATTAGTTCGTCATTCCCAGGAAAGCCGCATGGCTCCCTTGGAAACGTGAGGCGATGAAGATTGATTCACTCGCGGGGGACGTCACACCGCCGAAGGGGCAACACGTCGGTTCATAGAGGTGCCGCGTTGGGGCGTGGCGCATCATGTTTGTTCTGAGCCCTGGCAGTCGCCTGATCGTAACCCGAAACCTTCGCCACCGGGCTTGGCTCATCGACACTATTGCTTACAGCTGGCGATTGTGCCGCAGCGGGCGATGGCGGGCTGGCAGGCGCAAAACAGGGCTGCGCATCTTTCAACGCCGACTTGATCCTTTCAATCCAATCTGAATCAGTCAGCGCCGAGCCGGCGGTTTTGACCAGCGCCACACATACCTCCAGGGGAGCCAATGCTTTCCCCGGTGCACTATCCGGCGAGACCGCAAGAGCGCGGAGGGCGGCCCCGAGATCGTAATATTTGTAGGCAGATTTAAGATCGACCCGGATTGCCGCGCGATATTCGTCAATTGCGGCGGCCAGCTGTTTTCGACTACTCAAAATGTCCCCAAGTTCAAGATGCGGGGCCGCGAGTTTCGCATCGAGCTGGATCGCCTCAAGGTACTCAGCTCTAGCATCTTCCACGGGGCTCCGGTCGGGTGGGAGGTCCCCATACTTGCCCAGCGCAAGGGCGCGCTCGGGGTCAAAGAAAATGACACTCCAACCGTAGCTCAGATCGTTGTGCTCACGCGCAAACTTTGGATCGAGGCGCCTCAAGGCAGCGGCAAGATCGTTGTGCGCCAGGGCTAACTTGGGATCGAGGCGGATCGCCTCATGGTATTCGTCAACGGCATCGGCCATTTCGCCCTTGTATAAAATGAAGTCGGCCCATGCTTACCCGAGCGACAGCCAGATTTGGCACTTTGGCGAAGTAAGCAGCCGCCTCCGCAGCATTGCCTTGATCCTGCGCGATCAGTCCTTTGAGATTGTAAGCTCGCGCCACGTTCTCGTTTTCGGGCGGAAGAGATGCGATAATCCTGCTGGCGGCGTCGTTTGCGGCCTCGTCATAACCCATGTTGTACAGAAAAGAGGCAGCTACAAACGGTTCGGTCTTCTCAACAAGCTTAAAGGCAGCCTGCGCAATAAGCGTGTCTATCGCACTTATGTCTGTGGGTGCATCGGAGACCACGATTTGACCATTAAGCCGCAACCGCATGGATACCTGCGGGTGCAGCCATATGGATAACTCCGTACCTGAAAGCGTTAATTCTCCGGACACCTCGTGACGCCAGCTTTCCGGAAGCAGGCTGCGAAGCCACGACGCAACTCCGGCGACCGGAACGGAGATATTCGGCTCTTCACCAGGGATTTTCACGAGGTCCTTCGCCATCGTGGTGCCGCCAATTTCTTGTACAGCATTGATCACATCGCGAAGGCGTTTGGTAACCACCTCAGTGGTGAACCCCTTATCGGCCAGCGCCTGAGGAACCGTAATCGCATCCAGTTCAAGGCTGTGTGGGCGTATCACCGCGTCGAGCACCAGCCATGCTATCCAGCCCACTAGCACCACGCTAGAAACCCTCGCTGAAAAAGCGAAGGCCCCTATTCCCCAATGTCTTATCCTTGCAAGTCTCGAAGGCAGGCGCCTTACTCCCCATACACCCTAAGGTTGATAATTTGATTGACTATAACGAGAACCAAGCAAATCCCGCAATCCCCGGTCGCCCGATGATCGCCACTGGCCACCACTTCTCCGCTTTACTTCAACTTCCGGGCACGCTGTGCCGCCGTGCGGTAGAGAGAGAGACGCGCTGTCAGCGAGGTTGGGCGGCTTGTCCTGGTTGGCCGAACTCCCTACGCTCCCAGCAAAACCAGCGGGAGGGCGCAAGTGGAAGGCACGCGATTGGCGCGGCGGCGCGCCGTGCAACTCGGGCTCGGCGCTATTGCCGGGCTT
>DASYXG010000293.1:0-13138 GCA_035935235.1 Allostellaceae bacterium | reverse complement strand
GCCAACCCCACATGGCTGCGAGGCAGAAGCTTTCCTGCCGGTTCGATGGGTCCCAAGGTGGAGGCAGCCTACAATTTCGCCGAAACGACGGGCAGGCGCGCGGTCATCGGCGGCCTGGGCAATCTCGGCGCATTGCGGCACGGCACAGCCGGCACCACCGTCGCTCGGCAGATCGATGGGGTCGAGTGGGCCGCTAGCTGACCGACCGGGACAGAAAATCTTCGATCAAAGCTTCAAGCGACGGACTGCCGATGTCGTCGAACTCGTAGCGCGCCCTGACGACCGGAGCGTTGATCCGCACGAGGTGGCCGATATCGATCGGGGTCGCGGCGACCACAACATCGGCCGCGGCTGCGTTGATGGTCGCCTCCAGCGCGGTAAGCTGCGCTCGGCTATACCCGACCGCCGGCACCACCGGGCCGATATGTGGGTAGGCCTCGTAGACCCGGCGGATTTCAGGAGCGGCGACCGGGCGCGGGTCAACGATCTCCGCGGCGCCGGCGGCACGCGCCGCGACGTATCCGGCACCGTAGGCCATCCCACCGTGGGTGATGGTCGGACCGTCTTCGATGACGAGAACCCGGCGTCCGCGCACGGCCTCGGGATTGTCGAGGCGCACCGGCGAAGCGGCCCGCACGATCGGCGCCCGCGGATTTACCGCGCGCAACCGCTCGGTGAGCGCCTCGATATCTTCCGGAGCCGCCGCATCGACCTTGTTGACGACCAGGATGTCGGCCATGCGCGCGACCGCTTCGCCCGGATGGTGCGTCGTCACTTGCGCCGGTCGCAGCGCGTCGGCGACGGCGATCTGCAGGTCGGGCCGAATGAACGGGAAGTCGTTATTGCCGCCGTCCCAGACGACGATGTCGGCTTCGCTTTCGGCCGCGGCGAGGATTGCCGCGTAGTCGACCCCGGCGAAGACGACATTTCCGGCGGCGAGATGCGGCTCATATTCCTCGCGCTCCTCGGCGGTGACGCCGGCGCGGTCGAGATCGGCCATCGCGGCGAAGCGCTGAACCCGCTCGGCAGCGAGATCGCCATACGGCATGGGATGGCGCAGCACCGCGACCCGCCTGCCCCGCGCGCGCAGATACCGGGATAACCAACGCGCGATCTGCGACTTGCCACAACCGGTACGCACTGCGGTGACGGCGATGACCGGGCGCTTGCTGGTCAGCATCGTCCGCCGTGGGCCAAGTAGGGTGAAATCGGCGCCAACCGCGAGCGCGCGGGAGGCCAAGTGCATCACCTGCTCGTGCGGCACATCGCTGTAAGCGAAGACGACCTCACCGATCGCCTCGCGGCGGCAGATATCCTCCAACGCGCTTTCATCCTCGATGGCGACGCCATCGGGATAGAGTTCACCGGCCAACGCAGCCGGATACCGCCGCCCGGCAATGCCGGGGATTTGCGCGGCGGTGAATGCGACCACCCGCACCGCGGGGTCACCGCGGTAGACCATGTTGAAGTTGTGGAAGTCGCGGCCCGCGGCGCCCAGGATCAGGACGCGCCGTGGCGCGATCGGACCGTCAGATGCAGTGAGTTCGGATCGGAGCGAAGCCATTGAACTCCACCGCTGCATAGCTGGCCGTGTAGGCCCCGGCCGAAAGAAACTCGATGCGCTCGCCGATTTCCAGATCGAGCGGCAGCCCATAGGGGTGCCGGCGATAGAGGATGTCGCTGCTGTCGCAGGTCGGTCCCGCCAGGATGACGGGGCCGCAGGCGGCGCCGTCGCGTGACGTGCGGATGCGATAGTGGATACGCTCTGCCTCGGTTTCAGGCAGGCCGTTGAACCGGCCGGTGTCGAGATAAACCCAACGCTCGTGTTCGTGCGGCGATTTTCGCGAGATCAGCAGGATTTCTGCATGGAGGGTGCCGGCATCGCCGACCAGATAGCGGCCCGGCTCGATCAACAAGCGTGGCCGGTTGCTGCCAAACTCGCGCCCGAGGCCCGCCTCGATCGCATCGATGTAGGCCTCGAGCGGCGGCACCGCAGCGCGATAATGCGCCGGCAATCCGCCGCCCAGATTGAGCAGCTGAAGCTCAAGCCCGCGATGCGCGCAGGCGTGAAAAACCCAGGATGCGTGCGTGATGGCGGCCGGCCACTGCCCAGGATCGGTCTGCTGCGAGCCAACATGGAACGACACACCGACCGGATGCAGTCCGCGCCCTTTCGCCTCGATCAGGAGGTCGGCGGCAACGTGCGCCTCGCAACCGAATTTCCGTGACAGCGGCCACTCGGCGCCGCGGTTTTCGATCAGCAATCGACAAAACACGCGGGATCCGGGCGCGCGGCGCGCCAGCTTGTCGAGTTCGGCTGAGCTGTCGAAAGCGAAGAGGTCGATGCCGAAAGCGGCGGCATCGGCGATCTCGCTCTCGCGCTTGATCGTGTTGCCGAAGGACAGGCGATCGGCACCGATCCCGGCTTCGCGACAGCGCCTCAACTCGCCTTCGCTGGCGATGTCGAAATTGGCGCCGAGTGCTGCCAGCGCTCCGATCACCGGCGCGGCGGGGTTCGCCTTCACCGCATAATAGATCGACGCCGCCGGGAGCAATCGCCGCAGCGCCGCATAGCGTTGCCGCACCACGTCCAGCTCGACGAGGATATAGGGTGTCGGCGGCTCGGGGCGGAGCAACGGCGCGGTTTCGGGATCGCCCGTCGACGGCATCGCTCAATGGCCCGGCAGCAGCGAATAGGCGGCAAGCGCCAGTTCGGCGACGATCAGCGCGACGATGTACCATTCGACCCGAAGGCTGCTGCGGGTCTGTTCCAGGCTGAGCAGCGTTTCGACCGTACGGGAGACGATCTCGAGCTTGCGATCGATTGCGCGGCCGCGCTCGCGCAGCTCATATTCATCGGCCAGCCGCATATACAGCCGGTCGAGTTCGGGATGCTCCCAGACCAGCTCCGGCTTTTCGCCGGTCTCCACGCGCCCCACCATCCTTTGCTGCATCAACAGCACGTTGCCGATGTGCTGCAGCAGAACCTTCCCCGGGACGCCGGCGCGACCCTTTTTACGCAATGTCGCGGCGAGCGGCTCGATCCGGTCGAATATTGCCGCCGCCCTGGTTTCGTAATGCGACAGAACCAGGTTTTTCGCCAAGACGTCGGCGACCAATTGCAGCCGCTCGATCGTCTGGTCGCGCAGCACGATATTGCCGGCCGAATCGACGAGCTGATCGGTGTCTGGGCGCACCAGGATTTGCAGATCCTCGCGCTCGGCGGCCGCGAACTTATCGACCAGCAACGGTTCGAGCGACGCGAGGAACCGCGCCGCCGCGGTTTCCGGGCTATCGAACAGGACGACCGCGCCGTAGCGAAATAGCACTGCGACGCCGCCACCTTGGATAGCGAGGGAGAGGGGTGCCGTGGCGAGCGCGCCGTCGCGTTCGAGGATGCGGGTGTCGAGGCGCTCGCCAAGCAAGAACGCGCGGACGGGCACGGCCTGGATGCCGGGCTCCCGTCCCGGCGCCGACATGCGCTCGGCCTTCTCGACGATTTCGACTGGCGGCTGGATGCTCATCCGTTCACCGTGGCGGCTCGAACCGCCAGTCCCTACCGTTGTCGCCGCGCAATCCGTACCGGCACGAGAGCGGGTTGCGGGCGCGCCGCTATACCCGCGACGGCACACAGGGCAAACACCAAGACCAGCACTGTCGCTGCAATCATAGGACCCTCACGGAGCTAGGCGTCCGAACCCGCTGGAGACACCAAAACACCGGATCCCCGCTGCGGCATTGACCCAGGTCAATACCCGGCGGCTGCCCTAGCCTCCACAACGGCAAACGCCGAAGGGATGCGGCGCCAAGCGACAACCGCCCGAACGAGCGGGCGGTGAACGCGGCACGAGTCAGAAGAATTGGGACAACGCCTTGCGCCATCCCAATTCGGCGGGATGGTTGCGGGGGCCCGCAACCATCTTGATTTGCTGCTATCAGCTTCGACGGGGATCAACGACCCCTGCGGCGGAAAGCTGCCCCTTCGGTAACAGTCGAGAGCTCACAGTTCGAGCAGATCGTCGCCAGCGAGCCTTGCCGTAAATCGCCCGTAGCGCGCCGCCAGCGCCGGCAGAATCAGCAAATTGAGGGCCGCCGAGGTAAACAAACCGCCGAGGATCACTAGCGCCATCGGGCCCTCGATTTCGCGGCCTGGCGTATTCATGCCAACCGCTAGCGGCAGCAGACCCAGACCCGTGACAAGCGAGGTCATCAACACGGCGGCAAGCCGGTCGGCCGCGCCGCGCACCGCGGTTTCGCGAGACCACGGCAGGCCATCGATTTCGACCAGGTGCTCGTAGTGCGAGATCATCATCATGGTATTGCGCAGGGTGATGCCGAAAAGGGTCACGAACCCGACAAGCGTCCCAAGCGACAGCACACCTCCTGACAGCAGCGCCGCGGCAATCCCACCAACCAACGCGAAAGGCAGGTTCGCCATCGTGATCAAAAGGTTGCGCCAGTTGCGGGTGACAATCGACAGCAAGAGCACGATGCCGACACCGGCAAACAGCGACTTGATAATGAGATCGTTCTGCGCCTCGGCTTGCGCCTCCGCGGCGCCGGAAAATTCGACATAGGTCCCTTTCGGCAGGCTGATTTTTGACGCGATCTGGCTGCGCGCGTCCTTGACGAACGAAGCTACATCGCGGCCTTCGACATCCAAGGTTACCGATTGCAGCCGGCGTCCCCCCTGGTGCTGGATTTCGTACAACCCCGTGGTTTCCAGCACGTCGGCGATCTGGTTTAGCGCGACGTAAGTCCCGTCGGGGGCTTGGAGCTGCAACATACCGACCGCGGCCACGTTATCCTCACGCGGCGGCATGAGCGTCACCAATACATCGAAGAGCTGCCTTATCTGGACGGCTTCGTAGGCATTTACGCGCCAAAACAGGCGACGCAGCTCGACGCAATCCGCGCCGACCAGGCAGCCACCGAGTTTCGCGGCTACCCGCCGTCGGCGATGGACGAACTGAAGCAGGCGCTCGGCGACAAAATCGACATCCAGCAGAGCGACTGGAACTGCACGCTAGGAGCCTGGATCAACCACCAGAAGAAGCCGTTCGACGACGTCCGGGTTCGGCGTGCCTTGGTGCTGGCGCTCGACCATTGGGGTAGCCAGGAGGGTCTTTCCAGCGTGAGCCTGATGCACACTGTCGGCGGCCTCATTTTCCCCGGCTCGCCGCTGGCGGAGAGCAAGGAGCAACTTCAAACGATCGCCGGCTTCGGGCCCGACATAGACAAGTCGCGGGCTGAGGCGAAGCGGCTGCTGAGAGAGGCTGGGGCTGAGGGGCTCAGCTTTGAGCTCGTTAACCGCAACGTCGATCAGCCTTACAAATACCTCGGGGTCTGGTTGATCGACCAATGGGGCAAGATTGGCCTGCATGTCACGCAGCGCGTTGTCCCCGGCGGTCCGTGGTTCGCTGCTTTGCGCAGTGGCGATTTCGAGGTGTCCACCGGCGGCAATTGCCACGGTATCGTCAACCCGGTGATCGATGTCCAAACCTGGCTGTCGCACTCGATCAGCAGCCAGAATTACGGCTACTACGAGGATCCGGAGGCGGACAAGATCTACGACAAGATGCTGCACGAGACCGATGTCGCGAAGCAGCGTGCTCTGGCCTACCAGTTCGACAAGCAGGTGCTCGACGTAGGGGCACATTACATCCACACCTTCTGGTGGAACCGGCTGGTACCACTGCGCTCCTATGTCCATGGCTGGAAGATCGGCCCGAGTCACTATGCGAACCAGGACCTCAGTACGATCTGGCTCGCGCCGCCGAAATGCGACGAGTGCTCTGCGGCGGCGCCGAACGGCGAAAAGCACGCCGAAACGAAATAGCCAGTGACAGAAAGCGCGGATGCGGAGACGGAGCCCGATTAGCTGTGGGACGTCGCCGGGCATCGCCGGTCCGTAGATCGCCGGTCGCGGCGAAGTGCCTTTCCCGAATGGGCGTCGAGGGTCCCGCAGACCTTCGATCAGGCCACCGTTAGTACGCGGACTCCCCCGGCGGGCGGAAAAGGCGTACTGATTTGCGACCGCTGCCATGGCAAGCGGCGATTGGCAGACAGGGGGGCGTCGATGGCGATGAACGAGCGGCAATTGCGTCGAAAAATCGATGATGTGCGAGCCGGGCGGCGTTCGCGGCGCGCGTTTCTGCGCGAAATGATGATGCTCGGGTTCAGCGCGCCCTTCCTGACCCAGCTCCTCGCTCACAGCGGCGTCGCCATGGCCGCGACCAACTTCAAATACGTACCGACCAAAGCGGGTGGCGGCGGTACGCTGAAGCTCTTGTGGTGGCAGGGCCCGACCTTGCTCAACCCACATTTCGCGGTCGGCACCAAGGACCAAGATGGCTCGCGCATTTTCTACGAGCCGCTCGCCGGCTGGGATCCCGACGGCAATCTGGTGCCGATCCTCGCCGCCGATGTCCCGAGCGTCGAAGCCGGCTCGGTCGACAAGGATCTCATGTGGGTCGTCTGGAAGCTGAAGCCGGGGGTGAAATGGCACGACGGCCAGCCGCTTACCGCCGACGACTGCGTGTTCAATTGGGAATATGCCTCCGATCCAGCCACCGCGGCGACGACGATCGGCACGTACAAGGACATTAAGGTTTCGAAAGTCGACGACCTGACGATCAAGGTTGAGTTTGAGAAGCCAACGCCATTCTGGGCCGATGCCTTTGTCAGTGCCCGCGGCATGATCGTCCCGAAGCATCTGTTCGAAAATTACAAGGGCGCCAATTCGCGCGAAGCGCCGAGCAATCTCTCGCCGGTCGGCACCGGTCCCTACCAGTTTGTCGACTTCAAGCCGGCTGACCTGGTGCGCGGCAAGATCAACTCAAACTACCACATGCCGAACCGACCCTATTTCGACGCGATCGAGATGAAGGGTGGCGGCGACGCGGTATCGGCGGCACGCGCCGTGCTACAGACCAGCGAGTACGATTTCGCCTGGAACATGCAAGTCGAAGATGAGTTGCTGAAGCGGCTAGAGGACGGCGGCAAGGGGCATGTCAACATTTTCGCCAGCGGCAATATCGAGCACATCCAGGTCAATTACACCGACCCCAACACGGAGATCGACGGCGAGCGGTCAAGCACCAAGAGCAAGCACCCGTTTCTCACCGAGCCGGCTGTTCGCCAGGCGTTCAACCTCCTTGTCGACAGGCTCTCGGTGGAAAAGTTCATCTACGGCCGCACCGGGAAGGCCACGGCCAACTTCATCAACAACCCGCAACAATTCGTGTCGAAGGAAACATCCTACGAGTTCAACATCGAGAAGGCGGTCGGCTTGCTCGACAAGGCAGGCTGGAAGCCCGGCGCCGACGGTATCCGGGAGAAGGGCGGCATCAAGCTCAAAGTCGTCTACCAGACCTCGATCAACGCCCCGCGCCAGAAGAATCAGGAGATTGTCAAACAGGCCTGCCAAAAGGCTGGGATCGACGTCGAAATCAAGGCGGTACCAGCGTCAGTTTACTTCTCGTCCGATGTCGGCAATCCGGACACGTACACCAAGTTCTATACCGACCTTCAGATGTATACGACGACGATGACCCAGCCGGATCCGCGCGACTTCATGCGCCAGTTCCTCTCATCCGAAGTCGCGACGAAAGACAACAAGTGGCAGGGCCGCAACATCGTTCGCTACCGCAATCCGGACTATGACGCGCTTTACGACGCTTCCGAGCACGAAACCGATCCGGCGAAGCGGGCCGCGATGTTCATCAAGATGAATGACATGGTCATCAAGGACGTCGCCGTCATTCCGGTGGTCTATCGGCCGAGCGTGGCCGCGGTCTCGAGCAGACTGCACGTACTGCTGTCCGGCTGGGACAGCTACATCTGGAACCTTTATGACTGGTACGCCGATGCCTGATCCGGCCCAAGCCGGCGGCGCCAATCGCCGCGGCGCTCGACACCGCGCGCCGGGTTAAGGCGCTCGTGCTCAACTATCTGGTGCGGCGATTGCTTCTTGCGGTGCCAAGTCTACTCGGCATCAGCATCGTTTTATTCACCGTGCTGGCGCTCGCCCCCGGCGATCCCTTCTCTGATTTGGCGAGCGATCCCTCAATACCGCCTTCGGTCGCGGCGACCTTGCGCGCCAAATTTGGCCTCGATGACCCGGTTTACCTGCGCTACTTCCACTGGCTTGCCGCGATGTTGCACGGTGATTGGGGCTTTTCGTTCGCCAGCCGGATCAACGTATCGACGCTAATCATGCAGCGCCTGCCGACGACGCTCGCGGTGATCGGGGCATCGCAGGTCCTTGCCCTGTGGGTTGCCGTGCCGGTGGGAGTTTATGCCGGTGTTCGGCCGTACTCGTTGTTCGACCAGGTCGCGGGCAGCTTGGCGCTGATCGGGTTCTCGCTGCCGCCCTTCTTTACCGGCCTCGTTCTGATTTTGCTGTTTAGCGTCAACCTGCATTGGCTGCCCTTTGTCTACCGCACCGATATCGGCGGTAGCGGGCTTCCGCTGATCTGGGCCTATCTCAGACAGGCGATCATGCCGGTCGTCGTGCTCGGCCTGTTTCAGGGCGCGGCATGGACGCGCTTTGTGCGCGCCTCGGTGCTCGACGTGGTGCGCCTAGACTATGTCACAACGGCGCGCGCCAAGGGGCTTCCCGAGCGGATAGTCGTGCTGAAGCACATCGTGCGGAATGCGCTGATCCCGGTCGTGACCCTCGTTGCCCTGCAAATGCCGATCGTCTTCGGGGGCGCGATCATCACCGAGCAGATCTTTCGTGTGCCCGGCATCGGCTCGTTGCTGATCAGCGCAATCCAGGCCAATGACACGCCGGTGATCATGGCGGTGACATTCGTCTTTGCCTGCCTCGTCATCCTGTTCAACCTGATCGCGGACCTGCTCTATGGTTGGCTCGACCCCCGCATCTCCTATCGCTGACGTCGCGGTCGGGCCGGTTGCGGCGCGGCCGCGCCGCTCCTCGCTCGGACGCGAGGCGTGGCAGCGGTTCCGCCGCCATCGCCTGGCGCTCATCAGCGCCGGGGTGCTGCTGGCGATGGTCTTCGTTCTGCTGTTCGGAACACTGCTGTGGCCGGTACCGATCAATGCGATCGATTTCAGCGCGCAAATGCACGGGCCGAGCCTGACACACCCGCTTGGTACCGACGACCTCGGCCAGGACTTGCTGTCGCGGCTGATCTACGGCGGGCGGATTTCGATGTCGGTCGGCATCGCCGCCATGCTGGTGGCGGTGGTTGTCGGCGTGTTCGTTGGGGCGGTTGCCGGTACCGCGCGCGGCAGCATCGACATGGCGATGATGTGGCTGTGCGACCTATTTCTATCATTGCCGCAGCTACCGGTGCTGCTGCTGATCGTCTATCTGTTTCAAGAAACGCTGCGCAAATTGGTGGGGCTTCAAGTCGGCACATTCTTGCTGATCGTCGCGGTGATCGGCGGCTTCCGTTGGATGTCGATCGCCCGGCTGGTGCGCGCGCAATTCTTTTCGCTGCGCGAGAAGGAGTTTGTCGAGGCGGCGCGAGCGCTCGGCGCCTCGACGCTGCGGCAGGTCGTGCGACACATTCTGCCTAATGCGCTCGGTCCGGTAATTGTGGCCGGAACAATCGAGGTGGCGAACGCGATTATCCTGGAATCGACGCTGTCGTTCCTTGGCCTCGGCTTCCCACCGGACATACCGAGCTGGGGCCGTA
Organism: Allostellaceae bacterium; assembly: GCA_035935235.1. Lineage (GTDB taxonomy): Bacteria > Pseudomonadota > Alphaproteobacteria > ATCC43930 > CGMCC-115725 > DATARH01. Next base: position 3,470 of record DASYXG010000293.1, on the reverse strand, counting down.
TCCTCTATGACGCCAAGGATTATCTCGATGTGGCGCCGCACTGGGCGCTGTTCGCTGGCGGTGCGATTTTCGTCGCGGTGATGGCGATCAACTATATCGGTGACGGGCTGCGTGATGCGCTCGACCCGCGCCGGGTCATTTGAGCGTGGCTGACGCGCTGCTGGATATCCGCGGCCTGAAGACGCACTTCAAGACCGATGACGGGATCATACGGGCCGTCGACGGGGTCGATATGACGATCGGCCGCGGCGAGACGTTAAGCGTCGTCGGCGAGAGCGGCTGCGGCAAGACGGTCACCGCGATGACCGTTTTGAAGCTGATCGCCATGCCGCCGGGTGAGATCGTCGAGGGCAGCATCCTGTGGAAAGGTCGCGACCTCGTCCCGCTCGGACCCGACGAGATGCGGCACATCCGTAGCCGCGAGATCGCCATCGTTTTTCAAGAGCCGATGACGTCACTAAATCCGGTCTACACGGTGGGTGAACAGATCGCCGAGGTCATTCGTCTGCACCAAGGACTCGATCGCCGCGACGCGATCGACAAGGCAATCGAAATGCTGCGGCTGGTTCATGTGCCGGCACCGGAGCGGCGCGCGCACGACTATCCCCACCATCTTTCCGGCGGCATGCGTCAACGAGTGATGATCGCGATGGCGCTCGCATGTAGCCCAGAGCTCTTGATCGCCGATGAGCCAACCACTGCGTTGGACGTGACGATCCAGGCGCAGATCCTCGACCTCCTGGACGAGATGAAATCGCGTTTCGGCATGGCGATAATGTTGATTACCCATGCGATGGGGGTCGTCGCCGAAGTCGCGCAGCGCGTTGCGGTAATGTATGCCGGACGGGTGGTCGAGGAGGCGCCGGTCGAGGAGCTTTTCGCTCACCCGCTGCACCCTTACACCCAGGGATTGATTCGCTCGATCCCGCGGCTCGAGCGAGGCGCCGCGCGGAAGCGGCGGCTCGATGCCATCCCAGGCACCGTGCCAAGCCTCCTCACGCCGCCACCAGGTTGCCGCTTTGCGCCACGCTGCGATTTCGCCACTCCCTCGTGCACCGCGGCAGTGCCGCAGCTGCGCGACGTCGAGGGCGGCCACAAGGTCGCGTGCATCCTGTATTGAATGTGTCGAGTGGTGCGAAATGAGCGAACCGTTACTGCGGGTCGAGCACTTGGTGAAGAATTTCCCGGTCCGGCATGGGCTGTTTGCCGGGCTGACCGAGCAGGTTCATGCGGTCGACGATATCAGCTTCGAGATCGGTGCGGGCGAGACGCTCGGACTGGTTGGTGAATCTGGTTGCGGCAAGTCGACGACCGGACGCTGTGTGTTGCGGTTGATCGAGCCCACCTCGGGTGATGTCTGGCTCGAGGGCAGGAGCATTATCGGCATGGAGGGGAGAAAGCTTGGCGGGTTGCGGCGCGACATGCAGATCATTTTTCAGGATCCTTATGCCTCGCTGAACCCGCGCATGACCGTCGGTGCGATCATCGGTGAAGCACTGACCATCCATAAACTGACCAAGACGTGCGCCGAGTACGAGCACCGCGTTATTGAACTGTTGCATCTCGTCGGGCTGGATGCCGACCATCTGAGGCGCTATCCGCACGAGTTCTCTGGCGGTCAGCGCCAACGGATTGGCATCGCCCGTGCTCTAGCGGTGTCGCCTAAGCTGATCGTCTGCGACGAGCCGGTTTCGGCGCTCGACGTCTCCGTGCAGGCTCAAGTCATCAATCTCTTGGCCGACCTGCAGGACGAATTCCGCCTCAGCTACCTGTTCATCGCCCACGACCTAGCGGTGGTGCAGCATATCAGCACGCGTGTCGCGGTGATGTATCTCGGCCGCATCGTCGAGTTCGCGCCGGCCGACGAAATATATGAGCATCCTCGCCACCCTTACACCGAGGCGCTGCTGTCCGCAGTCCCGACGCCGGATCCGACAGCGAGGCGCCAGCGGATCAGGCTGGAAGGTGACGTCCCAAACCCGATCCATCCGCCGTCGGGTTGCCACTTCCACACCCGCTGCCCGATCGCGCAGCTTCCACGGTGCAGCACACAAAGGCCGGAGCTAAAAGAGACCTCGGCCGGCCATTGGGTCGCGTGCCACCTGCGCTCTTAAAGGGACAGGTTCTGCCAATTGTAGGAGTGGCCTCTGGTATCTCGTGGCGCGGTCGGCAAAGCCCGCTTCCGGCGCGATGGCGACATCCATACGCGTACACGTGAACGACCGTTTCCCGACCCAAAGCCCACCCTCTGCGCAGCTGTGCACCAGCGCCGGGCTTTCGGGGCCTTTGCCTCATCGGCCGTCAGTACCCGACAGCGTCCGCAGAAATGATATAGTCGGTGAAACCGCGTCCGATCGGAGAGTCCGGATGAGCGACATTCCGAATTGGCACATCGTCGGCGAGTGGTTCGACAACTGCAGCTGCGCGGTTCCCTGCCCGTGCACCTTCGCCCAGGCTCCCGACAATGGCTTTTGTGAGTCGGTGCTGTTTTGGCACGTCCGCGAGGGCTGTTACGGCGACGTCAAGCTCGACAATCTGAGCTTTGTGCGGGTCGGCCGCTGGGAGGGCGACCTTTGGGCGCAACAGGCGACCGGGATAGGCGGCATGTATATCGACGATCATGCTTCCGACCAACAGATGGAGGCCTTGCCGGCCATCATCGGCGGCCGCTCCGGTGGCTTTCCCGGTTGGGTCAACGAATGTTTCGCCGGCGGGCGGCAGAGCCGCGGCGTCGAGCGTGCCAAGATCACCTACGAGATTGCGCCCGATCTTGGGCATTGGGGCGTTGAGATTGTTGGTAAGGTCAAGGCCTGGGCAAAGGCGATTAGCGGCCCCACCAGCCCGCCCGGAAAATATCCGCAGCTCATCAACGCGCCGGGCAGCGAAACCGGACCCGGGCCGCAACTCGTGACCTGGGGCAAGGCAACGATCCTCTCGGTCGATGCGCACGGCTTCAAATTCGACTACACGCTCAATTCGGCCAAACACATTCCGTTCGATTGGGAAGGCCCCTGATCAGCCGGCCGTTCTCTCGGCGGCACGCTTAGGGGCTGATCTTCCCCCCGAAGCCGACTCCCGTGCTTTAGGCGGCGGCGACGGTTAGGGCGTCGTCCGTGAAGAATGGGGTAGTGGCTGTTTTAGATGATTTCGGCTCGCTGCGGCGCGGTGAGGATCGCCTGGATCAGGGCACTTAAAAATCTCGCCAGCCAGCGCAGGAGGAGTGCGAAGTTGTAGCCGGCGGCGGCGAGCACGGCATTGCAGCGGTCGCCGTCGCGTCCCTTGAGATAATTGCGGCCCATGCGGTGCTCGGCTTTGACGTGGCCGATGACTGGCTCGACCGCGGCACGGCGCTTCATTTCACGGCGGATCGGGGCGGTGACGTGACGGACCTGGCCGGTAATCCAGACCCGGAACTTCTCTTGGTGATTGTGGCCGCGATAGCCCTTGTCGACATGGATGCGGCGGGTCTC
>DASYXG010000292.1:0-9877 GCA_035935235.1 Allostellaceae bacterium | reverse complement strand
GCGGGATGCTGCTGCTGGCGACCGAAGAGCAATTCAGCATGGACAATCCAAAGCACCTCGCCGTCGCCGATGCAATCCAGGCTGCACTCGAACCACTGCAAACAATGGTTCCGCCGGGCCGCGATGACCACCTCCGACGCGAGCGAAGCCGCTAGGTACTACGGAGCGCGAGGCGGCCGCGCGGCGATGCACAGCGCCAGCACCAGGACGAAATGCCCGATCTCGTCGATCATGGGGCGCGGCTCTTGGTCAGGTGCATCGGGCGATTATCGCAGACACGAGTCAGGCAACCAAATCCCTGCCTGAGTTCCGGAAGCGCCAAATTAGGTCCCCGCTTCACCAGGTTCAGCCGGAGTAAAGCCAATGAGCGAATTCGTCGGATACGAGATCCTTGCCTATTGGGGGCCGCGTCGAGAGAGCCCGAAGCAATTGGGCCAGCGCTTCTGGAAGATGTTGCAAGCCTTGGGCACCGCAAATCCCGCGTTCAGCGGCTGGAAGTTCATCGGTCTCACAAAATTTTGGCCTCTCCCCACAGGCCCCGGAGACGAGCTGAGTCGTCTGATCGCGGATTGCGTCGATACTGTGACGATGGCGACCCAACCCCTATCAATGGCTATCGCTTTGGCGCCAGCGCTCGCTCGGACCCGAAAGCGGTGATTACCGTCGATGTTCACCGGGGTTATTACGCGTCCTATGCGCCGTTTTTCGCGAACACAGCCGGATTACAGACGCCGCCACTCAATGAACACATTGCAACTCTGGTCACGCTGCCGATCTTCAAGGCGGCATTGGTTACCATCGCCGAGGCCTGGGATGCGACGTGGTGTGCGGCTTATCCATGGGACCTCATCAACCTTTGGCCCGACCCAGTGGTTGTAGGTCGCCCGACGTTTAAGATGGCCTGGATAAGCTATTTATCGCCGCGCTTCGCACCGATGGTGACGCCCCCGGCTTCGGCAATTGTCGACCATACGGCGCAAGGCGGCATTGTCATGACCGCCACCGAGGATCGCTTTGACGTCACCAATCCCGCGCATCTCGCCGCAGCGCGGGAGATCGAGGCGGCCATAGCTCCGGTCAACGCGTTGCCTTGGCCACCGGACGCGACGCCTCCGGGATAAGACGCAGGCCAATCCCGGCTTTCGCCGGGATGACCTCCCGCGAGCAGGAGGTCACTTCGCCGCGACGGTCTCCCTGACACGGCGGGTGGGGGTAGCGGGCGGGCGGTTGCCCTTGGCGAGCACCGCTTCGAGATCGGCGCGAATCTTCGCCAGCTGGTCGGGGTGCTCGACCTGATGGCCGAACAGGTTTTTGACGTAAAACACGTCGACGACCTTTTCACCGTAGGTCGAGATTTTGGCGCTGGAAATTTGCAGATTGAGCCGGGTCAGCTCGCGGGTCAGCTCGTGCAGGAGGCCGGGGCGGTCGCGGCCATTGACCTCGATCACAGTATGGGTGCGGCTCGCCTGGTTGTCGATCAGCACGCGCGGCGGCACGGTAAAGACGCTGGTGCGGCTCTGGATCGCCGGCGGGCGCGCCAGCTCGCGGTCGGCGCTGACATCGCCGGTCAGCACCTTCTCGAACACCACCGACATGCGCGCCAGCTTGTCGGGCGCCTCGATCGCGCCGCCGTTATTGTCCTGCACCCAGAACGTGTCGAGCGCCATGCCGTTGGACATGGTCATGATCTTGGCGTCGACGATGTTGGCGCCGCACATCGCCAGCGCCCCGGCGATGCGTGAGAACAGCCCCGGGTGGTCGGCGGTGTAGAGCGTCACCTCGGTGACCGCGCGCTGCGGGTCGATGCGCTTCTCGACGGTCAGCGGCGTGGCGCCGCGGTCCGCCTCGCGCATGAGGCGGGCATGGCGGGCATGGGTCTCGGTGTCGAGCGAGAGCCAGTAGAACGGGTAGCCGCGGGCGACAAAGGCGGCGAACTCGTCGTCGCTGAAATCCGGCAGCACGGCACGCACGGTCGCCTGCGCCTCGGCGATGCGCGAATCGCGCGCGCCGACGGTGATGCCGCCCGAGATGACGTCCCAGGCGCTGTGGTAGAGCTCGCGCAGCAGCGCCGCCTTCCAGCCGTTCCATACCTTTGGGCCGACCGCGCGGATGTCGGCGACGGTCAGCACGAGCAGCAGCTTCAGGCGCTCGGGCGACTGCACGCGCTCGACAAAATCGCGGATGGTCTGCGGGTCGCTGAGATCGCGCTTGAAGGCGATGCTGCTCATCAGCAAGTGCCAGCGCACCAGCCAGGCGACGGTCTCGGTCTCCTCGTCGGTGAGACCGAGGCGCGGGCCCATGGTGAGCGCGATCTGCTCACCCAATTCGGAATGATCGCCGCCGCGGCCTTTGGCGATGTCATGCAGCAAGGTCGCGAGATAGAGCGCGCGGCGCGAGACGATGGTCGGGGCGATCGCGGTGGCGAGCGGCAGCTCGTCCTTGAGCAGGCCCTGCTCGATCTTGTGCAGGATGCCGATCGCGAACAGCGTGTGCTCGTCGACCGTATAGACATGGTACATGTCGTACTGCATCTGCGCGACGACACGGCCGAAATCGGGGACGAAGCGGCCGAATACGCCGGCCTCGTTCATGCGCCGCAGCGCGGTCTCCGGGTCCTTCTTCGAGGTCAGGATTTCGAGGAAGAGACGGTTGGCCTCGGGGTTTTCGCGCAGTTCCGCATCGATAAAGCGCAGCGAACGGGTCGCGGCCCTGAGCGCGCGCGGGTGGATGTCGAGCCCGTGCTCCTGCGCGACATAAAAAAGGCGCAGCAGGGCCGCGGGGTCCTTCTTGAAGAAATCCTCCGAGGGGGTGGTCAGCCGCCCGCCATCGAGGATGAACCCGTCGAGGATGCTGCGCCGGCCGCTCCAACGCAGCCATGAGCCGAACCGCCGGCGCCCTTTTTGATCGACTTCGAGGACGGCGCAGAAGATCCGGGTGAGGTCGCCGACATCCTTGGCGACTAGGAAATAGTGTTTCATGAAGCGTTCGACACCGCGGCTGCCGGCACGGTCGCGGTAGCCCATGCGCTCGCCGATCTCGGTCTGCAGCGGGAAGGTCAGCCGTTCCTCGGCGCGCCCGGCGATGAAGTGCAGATGACACCGCACCGTCCACAGAAATTCCTGGGCGCGCGCAAAACGTTGAAACTCCTCGGCCGACAGCACCTTGAGTTCGACCAGCTTGGCGACGTCGTCGATGCGATAGATGTATTTCGCCAGCCAATAGAGCGTGTGCAGGTCTCTGAGCCCGCCTTTGCCCTCCTTGACGTTGGGTTCGAGCTGGTAGCGGCTGTCACCGACCTTCTTGTGGCGTTCGTCGCGCTCGGCGAGCTTCTGCTCGACGAACTCGACCGCGCTGCCCTTGACGATCTCGCTGTCGAACCGGGTCTTAAGCTCGGTGAAGAGCTTCTGATCGCCCCAGATGTAGCGCGCCTCGAGCAGCGCGGTGCGGATGGTCAGATCGGTCTTGGCGTAGCGCAGGCACTCGGCGATCGAGCGCGTCGAGTGGCCGACCTTGAGGCGCAAATCCCACAGCAGATAAAGCAGGTATTCGACCACCTGCTCGGTGTGCGGCGTCTGCTTGTAGGGCAGAAGGAACAGCAGATCGACATCGGAATAGGGCGCCATCTCGCCGCGCCCGTAGCCGCCGACGGCGACGATCGCCAGCTTCTCGCCTTCGGTCGGGTTGGCGAGCGGATAGACATGCTCGGACACGAAATCGAACAGGGTGCGAATCAGCTGATCGACGAGAAACGACTGCTCGGCGACGCAGGCCGCCGCCTTGCCGCCGGCCTCAAACCGTCGCTGGATTTCGCCACGGCCGCGGCTCAGCGCCTCGCGCAGCAGCGCGACGACCGCCGGCCGCTCCGGCGCTGCATCCTCTGCGAGCGCCGCCAGCGCCGCCGTGAGTTCGCGGCGGTCGATGATCTCACGCTGTTTGATAATGGCCATCGCCGTTCGTGAAACCCTAGAGGTGGCCGCCGCCATTGACGTTGACGATCGACCCGGTGGTGAACTTGAGATGGGTAACGCAGGACAGCACCGCCAGGGCCACGTCCTCGGCCTCGATCTGCCGCTTGAGCGGTGTCGCCATCGCCGCCTTCAGCATCGCCTCCTCGCTGCGCCCCGGCACAAAACTGGTGTGCACCATGCCCGGCGCCACCACCACGACGCGGATCTCGGGGCCCAACACCCGCGCCAGCGCCATGCTCATCGTGTCGAGCGCGGCCTTGGACGCGCCATAGATGATGCTGCTGCCCGAACCTCGCTGCGCCGCACCGGACGAGATATTGACGATGACCCCGTCGCCCGACGCCTTGAGCAGCGGGACAAAGGCGCGGATCGTCGCGAAGGGGCCACGGACGTTGACGGTCAGCACCCGGTCGATCAGATCGTCAGTGAGCGCGTCGAGATCGGCGTGCGGCACCGCGCGGGTGAAGCCGGCGGAATTGACCAGCACATCGCAGCGGCCGAACTCCTCCTTGACCACGGCGGCGGCCTTGTTGATCTGCGCGGTATCCTCGAGCGGCAGGCGCATCGCCTTGTGGCCGCTGCCCTTGAGCGCGGCGATGACCGCGTTCGCGCGGTCAAGACCCTGGTTATAGCCGACGACGACCTTGGCGCCGCTCTCGGCGAAGAGGTGCGCGCAGGCGGCGCCGATGCCGCTCGACGCACCGGTCACCACCGCGACCTTGCCGTTGAGATTGCCGCCCGCCATTACCCGCTCCCCGCCGCGCCTTCGACCGGCCGTCATGCTACGCGAGGGCTAGCGCCGCTGCACCATCATCTTCTTGATCTCGGCGATCGCCTTCGCCGGGTTGAGGTTCTTTGGGCAGGTCTTGGTGCAGTTCATGATCGTGTGGCAACGATAGAGCCGGAACGGGTCTTCGAGCGCGTCGAGGCGTTCGCCGGTTTTCTCGTCACGGCTGTCGGCGAGCCAGCGATAAGCCTGCAAGAGGATCGCCGGACCGAGATAGCGTTCGCCATTCCACCAGTAGCTCGGGCACGCGGTGGAGCAGCAGAAGCAGAGGATGCATTCCCATAACCCGTCGAGCTTGGCCCGCTCGTCCTCGGATTGCGGGCGCTCGCGGTCGGGCGGCGGCACGCTTTCGGTCTGCAGCCAAGGCTGGATCGATTGGTACTGCGCGTAGACATGGCTGAGGTCGGGCACGAGGTCCTTGACCACCGGCATATGCGGCAGCGGGTAGATCTTGACGTCGCCCTTGATGTCCTCGATCGGCTTGAGGCAAGCCAGCGTGTTGGTGCCGTCGATGTTCATCGCGCAGGAACCGCAAATGCCCTCGCGGCACGAGCGACGGAAGGTCAGAGTCGTATCGACCTCGTTCTTGATCTTGATCAGCGCGTCGAGAACCATCGGCGCGATGTCGGCGAGATCGACCGTATAGGTGTCCATCCGCGGGTTGGCGCCGTCATCGGGGTTCCAGCGATAGATATGAAAGCGCCGCGGGTTCTTCGGGCTCGGCGGCGGCGCATAGGTCTTGCCGGTGCCGATTTTCGAATTGGCGGGAAGGGTGAACTCGGCCATCTAGTAAACCCGCGCCTTGGGCGGGAAGGTCTGCACCTCGTTAGACAGCGTGTTGAGGTGCACCGGGCGATAGCCGAGCGTTACGTCGCAATCGCCCTTGAGCCACCCCAGCGTGTGCTTGAGCCAGTTCCTATCATCGCGCTCGGGGAAGTCCTCGCGGGCGTGGGCGCCGCGGCTCTCGGTGCGCGCGTCGGCGGAATGCATGGCGACTACCGCCTGCTCCATCAGGTTCTTCAGTTCCAGCGCCTCGACCAGGTCGCTGTTCCAGATCAGCGAACGGTCGCTAATGCCGAGATCGGCATAGGCCCGGGCCGCTGCGTCGATTTTCCCGACGCCTTCCTGGAGCACGTCGCCGGTGCGGAACACCGCGCAGTTCTGCTCCATGACGAGTTGCATCTCATCACGGATGGAACCGGTATTGCGCGGTCCTTTTGACTGGCGCACCGCGTCGAAACGGTCGAGCGATGCCTCGATCCCGTTGGCGAGCGGCGCATGCGGCGCGCCGGGCCGCACCAGTTCGGCGGTACGCAACGCCGCCGCGCGACCGAACACGACGATATCGAGCAGCGAATTGCAGCCGAGCCGGTTGGCGCCGTGCACCGAGACGCTGGCGCCCTCGCCGACCGCCATCAGGCCCGGGCAGACCGCATCCGGATCGCTCACGGTCGGCCGCAATACCTCGCCGTGATAGTTAGTCGGCACGCCGCCCATGTCGTAATGCACGGTCGGCAGGATCGGGATCGGCTCGCGGGTGACGTCGACGCCGGTGAAGATTCTTGCGGTCTCGGAAATGCCCGGCAGCCGCAAATGGAGCACCTTGGGATCGAGGTGTTCGAGGTGCAGCAGGATGTGGTCCTTCAACGGCCCGCAGCCACGGCCCTCGCGAATCTCGATGGTCATCGCGCGGCTCACCACATCGCGCGAGGCGAGATCCTTGGCGTGGGGCGCATAGCGCTCCATGAAGCGCTCGCCTTCGCTGTTGGTGACGTAGCCGCCCTCGCCGCGCGCGCCCTCGGTGATGAGGCAGCCGGCGCCATAGATGCCGGTCGGGTGGAATTGGATGAACTCCATGTCCTGCAGCGGGAGCCCGGCGCGCAGCACCATGGCGTTGCCGTCGCCCGTGCAGGTGTGGGCCGAGGTGCAGGTTCGGTAGACGCGGCCATATCCACCCGTCGCCAGGATGACCATGTGGGCCCGGAAGCGATGCAACGTCCCGTCCATCAGGTTCCACGCCAGCACGCCGCGGCAGACACCCTCGCTGTCCATGATCAAGTCGAGCGCGAAATACTCGATGTAGAATTCGGCGTTGTTCCGCAACGATTGCTGATAGAGCGTGTGCAAAATCGCATGCCCGGTGCGGTCGGCCGCGGCGCAGGCGCGGTTGGCTGGCGCGCCGTCGCCGTATTCCTGCATGTGCCCACCGAACGGCCGCTGATAGATCTGGCCGAGCGCGGTGCGCGAGAACGGCACACCGAAATGCTCGAGCTCGATGACCGCAGGAATAGCCTGGCGGCACATGTATTCGATGGCGTCCTGATCGCCCAGCCAATCCGAGCCCTTGACTGTGTCATACATGTGCCAGCGCCAGTCATCCTCGCTCATATTGCCGAGCGCGGCGGCGATGCCGCCCTGCGCCGCGACGGTGTGACTGCGCGTTGGAAACACCTTGGAGATGCAGGCGGTCTTGAGCCCCTCGACGGTGGTGCCGAGCGTCGCGCGCAAGCCGGCGCCGCCGGCGCCGACGACGACGACGTCATAGGTGTGATCGATGATCGGATAGGCTGCAGGCATAAGAGGCTCCGCAGGTTAAGCGCCGAGCGCCAGCTTCAAGACCGCGAGGACGCCGCGCACGACAAAGAGGATGCATAGGAGACGCATCGCGATCAGCGCGGTCAGCTTCCAGGCTTCGCTATGGATGTAATCCTCGATGACGACCTGCAGCCCCAACGCGGTGTGATAGAAAATCGCCACCAGCAGCACGATCATCAGCACCGCCGGCATCGGATTGTGCAGCCAGGCGACGATCGCTCCGCGCTCGGCGCCGGCGAGCCCGATCACGGCGACAACCAACCACAAGATCAGCGGCACCAGCACGATCGCGGTGAGGCGTTGCATCCACCAGTGCTGGACCCCTTCCTTGGCCGAGCCGAGGCCGATGGCGCGGCCGAGCGGGGAGCGAAGCCGGGTTTCGGACATCAGTGGCTGCCCCCGGCGAGCCCGGCAACCCAGGCGAGCACGGTCAAGACGGCGGTAGCGGCAACGACGGTCCAGCCGCTCGCATAGGCGCTCCTCAGCTCGAAGCCGCGCCCGGCGTCCCACCACAAATGCCGGATCCCGTTGCACAAATGGTAGAACAACGAGACGCTCCAGCCGAACAACAGCAAGAGGCCGAACCACGACCCCATGAAATGCTGGAACGCGGTATAGGATTCGGGCCCATCCGAAGCCGAACCGAGCCACGACACCAGGAGGATCGCACCAACCGCGAGCGCGATCCCGCTCGCCCGGTGCAGGATCGACATCACCGAGGTGAGCTGCCAGCGATAGATCTGCAAGTGGGGCGAAAGCGGCCGCGGATCGGACATCACTTGGCTCTTGTCCAGGCGGAAGGTGCGCCAATGGGTCTATTTGACTGCCGGTTGACTTAGACCCGGCCCCGCGAGGTGTCAACCAAACGGGGCAGTCGCGAAGCTATTGGCTGATATGAGGAATGGGTACGTGGCGCGTCTACTCCGCTGCCTGCTTCAGCGGCCGCGGGTAGAAGCTGTCATAGAGTTCCGGCCGCTGCCATTGCTCGGAGAGCACGCCCTGCTTGGCGCCGCAGCTTTCGGACGAGCTGCCGCCGTCCCGTCCGTCGCGCAGCTCGCGCACTCGATCGAGACTGACCTCGACTACGCCCATCCCCGCGACTTGGCTCTCGTAGAGGATCGATTCGGGGGCGGCGACAATGGCGAGGCCGCGATTCTCATGCGTCACCAGGTTCTGTGTCGAGACCACCAGCGCCAGGTTCTCGATCGCCCGCGCCCAGAGCAGTGTCCGCCAGGTTTCCCACAGCCGGCGCTTATCCATCCCCGCCGGCATGAAGATCAGCTCGGCGCCGCGCAGCGCCAGCGCGCGAGTCACCTCCGGCATGTAGACCTCGCTGCACATCGCGAGACCGACCTTACCGTGCTGCGTATCGAAGACCGGGTAGTCGCTGCCGGCGACGTATTGGAATTCCCAATACTTGCCGCCGGTATAGATCCACGGCCCATTCGGGTGCGAGCGGCGATAGCGCGCCACCGGTCGCCCGTCGGGAAACGCCATGCAAGTGAGGTTGTAGGCGGTCGCCTTCGCCGCATCGATCGGCTCGATCGTGCTGAAGACCGCGTGGACGCCGTGCTTGGCCGCCACTTCGGCGATCGCCGGGCTCGGATCGTAGGTCGCCGGCATTCGCCACGGGCCGGGATAATTCTCCGGAAAGCAGACGAAATCGGCGCCTTCCCGGGCTGTCCGCGCGATCCATTCGACCGCCGCGGCGACATTCCGCTCGTCGTCGGGCGGCGGCGCGGTGATCGGCTGAACGAGAGCGATGCGGACGCTCGTCATGGCGGCCCCTTCCCGAAAAGGTCCTATTCTCGATAATCGATCTTGCCGCCGCGCCAGCCGCGCGTCAAAGCGCGCGAAACAAAAGAAGACCCGCCAGGCACGCTACCGCGCCTGGCGGGCTCTTTACGCGCTGATCAACCGCTTACGAGCCGACGCGCACCGCCTCCCAGTGACCACGGTATCCGTGATGGTCATAGGAGTTGACCCACTGATACTGGTAGCCCGGAGGCGCCACGCCCGGTGGCACTTCGCCCGCCGGTGGGGTTGCCTGCATCGGTCCATACAGGGCGACGCCCGGCATCGGCCGATCGTATTGGGCCGCCGAAGCTCCGGCGACGCCCAAACCGGTCGCGACCGCCACGGCGGCGGCTGTCAGCAATACTCGTTTCATGCTGTGCTCCTGATTATGAATGGGGCGTTTCCTCTTGCCGCGAACATTGCCGCGGAAGCGTATCGCCACCTCTGTCCAGGATTAGCTTCTTGGGACGTTTATTCGTGGGCGATTAGATCGGCATCCCCACGCCGGTGTTGCGAGGGGGGTGCGCTCAAGCGCCGCGGGTGGCGAAATCGATGCGCGGGTCGATGAGCATGTAGGTGAGGTCGCTGATCAGCTTCAGAACCAGCCCGATCAGGGTGAAAACGTAGAGCGTGCCGAACATGATCGGGTAGTCGCGGTTGATCGCCGCCTCGAAACCGAGCAGCCCGAGCCCATCGAGCGAGAAGATGACCTCGATCAACAGCGCGCCGG
>DASYXG010000291.1:0-15296 GCA_035935235.1 Allostellaceae bacterium | reverse complement strand
GCCGAGGGCTGCGGTGGCGGCTCGACGCTACGCGCCATCGGTGAATGCGAGGGTTCGGGATGCGGTCGCGCCTCCGCGGGCAGAGGCGCAGGCTTGACCTCGCGCGGCGATGGCGCCGCGCTGACATCCTCTCCGTTGCTGGCGATCACCGCGATCGGCGTGTTGACCGCGACATGCTCTGTGCCTTCGGGGATGACGATCTTGGCGAGGACACCCTCGTCGACCGCCTCGACCTCCATCGTCGCCTTGTCGGCCTCGATTTCGGCCAGCACGTCCCCGGGCGCGACATGGTCGCCTTCCGACTTGACCCAGCGGGCGATCTTGCCCTCGGTCATCGTCGGCGACAGCGCCGGCATCAGGATTTCGGTGCTCATCGACCCAACTCAGGCATCGGCCAGAACATCGGTCCACAGCTCGCTGGGATCGGGCTCCGGGCAATCCTGGGCGAATTGCGCGGCCTCGACGACGATGTCGCGCGCTCGCCGCTCGATGTCCTTGATCTCCGCGTCGGTAGCCATCCCCTCATCGAGCAACCGCTGGCGCAGATGATCGATCGGATCGTGCTCCGCCCGCATCCGGTCAACTTCTTCCTTGGTACGGTACTTGGCCGGGTCGGACATCGAGTGGCCGCGATAGCGGTAGGTCAGCATTTCAAGGATGATCGGCCCCTGCCCCGAACGGGCATGCTCGGCCCCGATCTGCGCCGCCTCGTGTACCGCGCCGACATCCATACCGTCGACCTGCTCGCCAGGGATGCCAAAGCCGATACCGCGATGGAAGAGATCGGTGCGGGCTGAGGCGCGCGTCACCGAGGTGCCCATGCCGTAGCGATTGTTCTCGATCACATAGACGATCGGCAGCTTCCATAGCGAAGCCATGTTAAAGCTCTCGGCGACCTGCCCTTGATTGATAGCGCCATCGCCAAAATAGGTGACCGAGATTGAGCCGTCGCCGCGATAGCGGTGCGCAAACGCGAGCCCCGTGCCGAGCGGCACCGAGGCTCCGACGATGCCGTGCCCGCCGAAGAAGTTCTTCTCGCGGCTGAACATGTGCATCGACCCGCCCTTGCCGTGCGAATAGCCGCCGCGCCGCCCGGTGAGTTCGGCCATGACGCCTTTCGGGTCCATGCCGCAGGCGAGCATATGCCCGTGATCGCGATAGGTGGTGATGACGCTGTCGCCCTCCTTGAGCGCCGCCTGCACGCCGACGACGACCGCCTCCTGCCCGATATAGAGGTGACAAAACCCGCCAATGAGCCGCATGCCGTACATCTGGCTCGCCCGCTCTTCGAAGCGGCGGATCAACATCATGTCTTGGAAGAATTTTTTGAATGTCGCCGCAGCGACAGGCGGCTCCGCAAGCTTGACCGAGTTGGCGGCACGCTTCGCTGGCATAAAACGCTTCCTCCGGACTGCCGCCGCAGAATGGTGGCAAACGGGCCGGTTTGCAACCGGGCGGGCAGCATGAAAGACCGGCAAAACCGCGCGCGACAATCGTGCGAAACCGGCGTTTACGCCAGTCTCAAGGCGTCTGGCCGGATTGCAGAATGACGATTTCGTTCGGCGCGACGAGATCGAGGGTCGAGCGCACCTGCTGATCGAGCAGATCGGGGTCGACATGCGCCGGGTCGAGGCCCGCGACCTTGTGCGCGAGAGCGTCCCGCTCAGCCTCGACCGCGGTCAGGTTCTGCTTGGCGAGGAAGAGTTGCTGGGCGATTTCGCGGCCAGCACGCAGACCGCGGTCGCCCATCCAGGCGTGGTAGACGAAGTAAGCGGTCATGGCGATCCCAATCAGCGGCCAAGCGATGGCCGACGACCTTCTGCGCATCTCCTGCAGGATCACCATGAAACGAGAGAATCACGCGCGCGTGCGTATACGTCAACACTGCAAAAGTGAGCGCGACAATTTAACGATTACACGCGTTTATTTCCGATACGCGGAGCGACCCGCGTAACGCGCCGAAGCACCCAAGCTCTCCTCGATGCGAATCAACTGATTGTATTTGGCGAGCCGGTCGGAGCGCGACAGCGAACCGGTCTTGATCTGACCGCAATTGGTCGCCACGGCAAGGTCGGCGATGGTCGTATCCTCGGTCTCGCCCGAGCGATGTGACATCACCGCGCCATACCCCGCCCGTAAAGCGGTCTCCACCGCCTCCAAAGTCTCGGTCAGGGTGCCGATTTGATTGACCTTTACCAACAAGGCGTTAGCGATGTTTTTCTCAATGCCTTCGCGTAACCGCGCCGGGTTGGTGACAAACAGATCGTCGCCGACGAGCTGCACTTTCCGCCCCAGCTCGCGGGTGATCAGCGCCCAGCCGTCCCAATCGTCTTCGGCCATGCCATCCTCGATCGAGACGATCGGGTAGCGGGCGACGAGGTCGGCGTAATAGGCGACCATGCCCGCGGCATCGAGCACCTTCTTCTCGCCTTTGAGGTTGTATTTCCCATCGTCATAGAACTCGGTCGAGGCCGGGTCGAGCGCCAGCACAACATCGTCGCCGGGCTTGTACCCGGCCGCCTCGATCGCCTGCATGACGAATCCGAGCGCCGCATCGGCCGAGGCGAGGTTCGGCGCAAAGCCACCTTCGTCACCGACATTGGTGTTGAGCCCGGCGTCGTGCAGCTTGCTCCGCAGGGCGTGGAAGATCTCCGATCCGGCGCGGATCGCGTCGGCGACGGTGTCCGCGCCAACCGGCACGATCATGAATTCCTGGATGTCGATCGGGTTGTCGGCGTGCACCCCGCCATTGACGATGTTCATCATCGGCGCGGGCAAGACGTGAGCATGGGCGCCGCCGACATAGCGGTAGAGCGGCTGGTCGATGTCGGCGGCCGACGCCCTGGCGCAAGCGAGGCTGACTCCCAGCACCGCGTTGGCGCCGAGCCGGCCCTTGTTCGCCGTGCCGTCGAGTTCAATGAGGGTGCGGTCGATCGCCAGTTGGTCCGCGGCGTCGAAGCCGGACAGCGCGTCGAAAATCTCGCCGTTAACCGCTTCCACGGCCTGGAGAACGCCGCGCCCGTGATAGCGCGAGCCGCCGTCGCGCTTCTCCACCGCCTCATGCGCGCCGGTCGAGGCGCCAGACGGCACCGCGGCGCGGCCCATCGTGCCGCTGTCGAGCGTGACCTCGACTTCGACCGTCGGGTTGCCGCGGCTGTCGAGGATTTCACGAGCGTGGATGTCAGCGATGGCGGTCATTGAGGACCTCGTGTCTGCTGCTCGCGTCAATGCCAGACGCCGATAGGCGGATCAAGCCTGCAAGAAAAGCCCCGGCGGCAACGACCGGGGCTCGGTGTTCAGGCCCGCGCCGGTAGCTTACGCCTCCGGTTGCGGCCGGGCCTTCGCCAGCCGGTCGAATTCCATCAAGGTTTCAAGCAAGGCCGGCAGCGCCTTGAGCGGCACCATGTTGGGGCCGTCGGACGGAGCCTTGTCAGGGTCCTGGTGTGTCTCCATGAACACCGCGGCGACACCGACCGCGACCGCGGCACGCGCCAGCGTCTCGACAAAGCGCCGCTCGCCGCCGCTGGTGCCGCCCTGCCCGCCTGGCTGCTGCACCGAGTGCGTGGCGTCGAAGACGACCGGATAGCCGGTCTCCTTCATCACCGGCAGCGAGCGCATGTCGGAGACAAGGGTGTTGTAGCCGAAGCTCGCGCCGCGCTCGCAGAGCAGGATGCGCTCGTTGCCGCTCGCCGCGATCTTGCGGGCAACGTTCTTCATGTCCCAAGGCGCGAGAAACTGCCCCTTCTTCACGTTGATCGCGGCGCCGGTCTCGGCGGCGGCGACCAGCAGATCGGTCTGGCGGCAGAGATAGGCCGGGATTTGCAGCACATCGACCGCCTCGGCGGTCGGCGCGCATTGCTCAGGGAGGTGCACGTCGGTCAGCACCGCGCAGCCGCGCTGTTCGCGGATTTCGGCGAGGATCGGCAGACCGTCATCGAGGCCGATGCCACGCGGGCTGTCGATCGAGGTGCGGTTCGCCTTGTCGAATGAGGTCTTATAGATGAGCGAGATGCCGAGCCTGTCGGTGAGCTCAACGAGAGCCGCACTCATCTCCATCGCGTGCGCCCGGCTTTCCAGCGCGCAGGGGCCGGCGATCAGCACCAGGGGCAGATCATTGCCGATCGCGATATTGCCGATTGTGACGTGGCGCGGGGTCGTCATAGCGCCAGCCTACACCAGTCGGGACTGGTCTAAGGCCGCCTTGACGAAGGATTTGAACAGCGGGTGCGGGTCGAATGGCCGGGACTTGAGTTCGGGGTGGAACTGCACCCCGATAAACCAGGGGTGATCGGCGATCTCGACGATCTCCGGGAGTAATCCGTCGGGCGACATGCCGGAGAACCGCAGCCCCGCTGCCTCCAGTGAGTCGCGATAGGCGCCGTTGACTTCGTAGCGGTGGCGATGCCGCTCGCTGATCCGGTCGGCGCCGTAGATCTCCGCCACCCGGCTTTCGGGGTCGAGCACCGCCTCGTAGGCCCCCAGCCGCATGGTGCCGCCGAGATCGCCATTGGCGCTGCGCTGTTCTATCTCGTTGCCGCGCATCCACTCGGTCATCAAACCGATCACCGGATGATCGCAGGGACCGAACTCGGTCGAACCCGCGCCGGCCAGGTTGGCCATGTGCCGCGCCGCCTCGATCACCGCCATCTGCATCCCAAAACAGATGCCGAAATAGGGCACCTGGCGCTCGCGGGCGAACCTCGCCGCCTCGATCTTGCCCTCGGTGCCGCGCTCGCCGAACCCACCCGGCACGAGGATGCCGTGCACACCCTCCAGCTGGCGCAACGCCTCGTGCTCGGCCTCAAATACCTCGGAGTCGATCCAGTCGATCTTGACCCGGACATTGTTGGCGATGCCGCCATGGGCCATCGCCTCGGCCAGCGATTTGTAGCTGTCGGGCAGATGCGTGTACTTGCCGACGATGGCGATCGAGACCTGGCCTTCCGGCTTGCGGATGCCGTTGACGATGTTGTGCCAGCGACTGAGATCGGGCTCGGGCGCGGTAACGCCGAAATGGTCACAGACCTCGCGGTCGAACCCTTCGGCGTGATAGGCGCCGGGGACCGCGTAGATCGTGTCGACATCGAGCGCCGGGATCACCCGCGACTCGCGCAGGTTGCAGAACAGCGCAATCTTCTTGCGCGCGCCCTCTGGGATCGGCCGGTCGCAGCGGCACAAGAGGATGTCGGGCTGGATGCCGACGCCGAGCAGCTCCTTGGCCGAATGCTGGGTCGGCTTGGTCTTCAATTCGCCGGCCGAATTGATCCACGGCACCAAGGTCAAATGGACGAAGCACGCCCGCTCGCGCCCAAGTTCATTGCCCAATTGGCGGATCGCCTCGAGGAACGGCAGGCTCTCGATGTCGCCGACGGTGCCGCCGATTTCGCAGAGGAGGAAATCCTCGTCGTCGATATCGGCCTGGATGAATTCCTTGATCGCGTCGGTGACGTGCGGGATCACCTGCACCGTTGCGCCGAGATACTCGCCGCGGCGCTCGCGCCCGATCACGGTCGAATAGATGCGTCCGGTGGTGACGCTATCGCTCTTGCGCGAGGCGACGCCGACGTAGCGTTCGTAGTGGCCGAGATCGAGATCGGTCTCGGCGCCGTCATCGGTGACGAAGACCTCGCCGTGCTGATAGGGACTCATCGTCCCCGGATCGACATTGAGATAAGGGTCGAGCTTGCGCAGGCGCACTTTGAACCCGCGCGCCTGCAACAGCGCGCCAAGCGCCGCCGCGCTGATACCCTTGCCGAGTGAGGAGACCACGCCGCCGGTAATGAAGATGAACCGCGTCATGGACCTTCAAAATACAGCAAGCCCGCGCGGTGTCGAACGGGAAACGCGCGGTCCCGCCATGCTGAAATAAATGCACGCAAAATCAGTCCGTTACAGCGCACCGACGGGATTGAGCCAGAGGTTGCCCGTCGCGAGATTTTCCGATCCGCGCCACCGCCGAGGCAAGTGAGCCCGGACGAAAGGCGCGCAAAGGCTCGGTTTGGACCGATTCGCCCTACTTCTGAAGCGGCGGGCTTGGCTCCGATGGCGGCGCGGGAGGTGGCGTCGGCGCTTCCTGCGTCGGCGGTGCGCCCTGATCGAGCAGGGAATGCGGCGTGCTGCTGCGGTTGCTGAGCACGACCAATCCAACGCTGGTCAGAAAAAACGCGCCCGCGAGAATTGCCGTCGTGCGGGTCAGGAGGTTGGCGGTCGACCGGCCGGTCATGAAACCGGACATGCCGCCGCCGCCCATGCCGAGCGCGCCACCCTCGCTTTTTTGCAGCAGCACGGTTCCGACGAGCGCGAGAGCGATGCCGACGTGGATGATGAACAACAGGACGATCATGGCCGGTCTTGTAGGCTTTCGGCGTCGTTCTGGCTAGCGCCGCCTAGCCGCAGGCTTGGGCGATCGCCCAGAAATCCTCCGCCTTGAGGCTGGCGCCGCCGACCAGGGCGCCGTCGACTTCGCCGAGCCCGAGAATCTCGGCGGCGTTCTTGGGGTTGACCGAGCCGCCGTAAAGGATGCGCGTGCCGTTGGGGACGCCGGCCCGGATCGCCCGGTGGGTTTCCTCAATGTCGGCGAGCGTCGGCGTGAGCCCGGTGCCGATCGCCCAGACCGGCTCATAAGCGACGACGAGCCGCATTGCATCGGCCCCTTCCGGCAGCGAGCCGGCAAGCTGGGCGGAGACCACGGCCCCCGCCAGGCCCGCCTCGCGCTCGGCGCGGGTCTCTCCGACGCACAAAATGGCGACCACCCCGGCCCGCCAGGCGGCAGCGACCTTGGCGCAGATGTCGGCATCACTCTCGCCGTGGCCCTGACGCCGTTCCGAATGACCGAGGATGACGTGGGTACACCCCGCGTCCTTCAGCATTTCGGCGCTGACGTCGCCGGTATAGGCGCCTTTCTCGGCCGCGGCGCAATCCTGGCCGCCGAGCGCGACGACGCTTCGCGAGAGCACATCGCCGACCGCCGCGAGGAGCGTCGCCGGCGGGCATACGAGCAGATCGCACGCCGGCGCTCCCGTCGCCGCGCGCGCGACGATGTCGCGCGCCAGCGCCAGCCCGTCGGCCTTGAGGCCATTCATCTTCCAATTGCCGGCGATGAGTTGTCTGCGCCCAGCCATGGACCCTTCCCTAGCAGACAGCGGCCGATGGTTGCGGCCCAGCCGACCGCTCTCTATCATCGCCTACCACGATCACACCGGCGCTTGGGCGGGTCAACCCGCGCTGTCGCCGGCCAGAAAAGACACACGGTCAACCATCATGTTGCAAGCAATCCGCACCCGGGCGGGCGGCATCGTCGTCAAGGTGCTATTCGGGTTGTTGATCCTATCCTTCGGCTTCTGGGGTCTCTATACGCGCTCGCCCTTCTTTCAGGACAAGGGATCGCCCGATGCGATTGTCGCGAGCGTCGGCGACCGCGAAATTCACGCCGATCAATTCCAGGCCGCGTTGAAGCCCACGGTGGAGCGACTGCGCGCTCAGTTTGGCGGGGCGCTCGATGCAGCCCAGCTCAAGCAACTCGGCATCCCCGCCGCGGTGCTGGACAAACTCGTCGACGAGAGTCTGCTGGAGCAGGAGGATGTGCATCTGCGGCTGGACCTGTCGGACGACGTGGTCCGCAGCGCGATCACCTCGAACCCGGCCTTTCTCGGCCCCGACGGACGGTTCAACCGGGACCAGTTCAGCCAGATCCTGGCGATGAACCGCCTGACCGAAGATGGGCTGATCGCGCGGCTGCGGACGGAAATCCCGCGCGGCGATCTGCTTCAGGCGCTCACCGGCGGAGTGCGCGTCCCGGCGCCGGTCATCGATACAATCTATCGCTATCGCAGCGAGACCCGGGTGGCCGACGTTGTCGCGATCCCGCTCGCAGCCGCCGCCGGCGTCGCAGCTCCCAGCGAGGACGATCTTCAGAAATTCTACGAAGCGCACGCCGACCTGTTCAAAGCCGAGGAATATCGCGGCTTCACGCTGGCGAGCCTCGGCATCGCCGATCTCGCCAGCCAGGTCACGGTATCCGACGACGACCTGAAGAAGGCGTACAACGATCGCAAGGACGACCTGGCGACTCCGGAGCAGCGCCAGGTGCGACAGATCCTGGCGCCGAGCGAGGACAAGGCGAAGGCCGCGGAGGATGCCCTCGCCGCCGGCCAGGATTTTGCCACGGTCGCGACAACGATCGCGGGGCAAGACCCGCAGACCGTCGATCTCGGGCTCGTCAAGGCGAGCGATCTGCCAAAAGCGCTGGCCGAGGCAGCGTTCGACCTGCAGCTCGACAAGCCGAGCGAGCCGATCAAGGATTCTCTCGGCTGGCACATTCTGCTGGTCAGCAAGATCGAACCGCCGAAAACCCCGAGCTTCGATGAAGCAAAGCAGCAGCTTAAGGACGAGTTGACCGAGGAGGCCGAGGCCGACCGGATCGACCATATCGCCAACCAGATCGACGACGCGCTGGCCAGCGGCACTTCACTTGCCGATGTCGCGACCAAATTCCAGCTCAAGCTGACGACGATCGCAGCGACCGATGTCGGCGGCCGCGACCCCGATGGCAAGCCGGTCGATATCCCGGTCTCATCAAAGGATGTGCTGAAATTGGCGTTCGACACCGGCGAGAACGAGACCAGCCGGGTCAACGCGATCGAGGATGGCACGATCTTCGTCGTTCACGTCGACAAGGTCACGCCGCCGCAAACCAAGCCGCTTGCCGAAGTCAGAGATCAGGTCGTCACCGCCTGGACCACCGAACAGAAGAAGGACGCGGTCAAGAAGCAGGCCGATGCTCTCGCCGCCGCGGTCTCGGCCGGCACGCCCCTCGCCAAGGCAGCCGCCGACCAGAAGCTGACCGTGACTGAGCCCCCGCCGCTCGCGCGGCGGCCGAAACCAGGCTCAGGCGTGCCCGCGCCGCTTGCCGCTAAGCTGTTCGAAGCCAAGATCGGCGACACGGTGGTGGCGAGCGACGCCGCGGGCGCTTATGTCGGGCAACTCAAGGAAATCAAGACAACCGACAGCACACCGGAAGATGTCGCCAAAGGGCTGCAAACGGAGCTCGGCAACGCCGCCCGCTACGATCTCGTCGGCGAACTGACCGAAGCGCTCAAGAAGCGCTATCCGGTCACCATCCACCGCGACGTGATGGACAAGCTGTTCTAGCCAGCCGTCACGTCACCGGCTCGGCGCATAACGTTGTCAGCATCGTCGTGAGGATCGGCATGCCGACCGCGCCGGGTGAGGTCATTATCGACTCGGGATGGAACTGCACCGCGGCGATGGGCAGCGACTTGTGCTCGATCGCCATGATGACACCGTCCCCGACGGTTTCGGCGGCGACCGACAGGACCGAGGGCAACGCACTCCGTCGCGCGTAGAGCGAATGATAGCGGCCGACGGTGAATTCGTTTGGCAGCCCGCCGAAGAGCCGGTTGCCCGACGCCTTGATCACCGACGGCTTGCCGTGCATCGGCGTGTCGAGCACATCGAGCGCGCCGCCGAAATACTCGACGATGCCTTGCAGACCGAGACACACGCCAAAGATCGGGATGCGCCGTTTGAGCAGCAGGTCGAGCGTCTCGCGCATCGAGAAATCGTCGGGTCGGCCGGGACCGGGCGACAACAGCACCAGATCGGGCGCTGGGCCCTCGGCGAGCTCGGCGCGAGCGAAGTCATGGCGCAGGGTCACGCATTCGGCCCCAGTCTGGCGGACATAACCCGCCAGCGTATGGACGAAGGAGTCTTCGTGATCGACCAGTAGCACCTTGCGGCCCTTGCCGGTTTGCGGGGAAGCCGCAGCAGTAGCCGGGGCAGCTGCGCGATTGCCCGCGATCGCCGCGAATAACGCCGAGCCCTTGAGCCGGCACTCGTCGTCCTCACCGACCGGATCGCTGTCGAACAACAAGGTCGCGCCGGCGCGAACCTCGCCAACCCCATCCTTCATGCGGATCGTACGCAAGGTGAGACCGGTGTTCATGTTACCGTCGAAGGTCAGCCGTCCGATGGCGCCGCCATACCAGCGGCGCGACGACCGCTCCTGCTCCTCGATAAAGCGGATCGCCCAGAGTTTCGGCGCCCCGGTCACCGTGACGGCCCACGCATGGCTGAGAAAGCCATCGAGTGCGTCGAATTCGGGCCGCAACTCGCCCTCGACGTGGTCGACGGTGTGGATGAGGCGCGAGTATATCTCGATCTGGCGTCGGCCGATGACTTTGACCGACCCGGCGACGCAGACCCGCGACTTGTCGTTGCGGTCGACATCGGTGCACATCGTCAACTCGCTCTCGTCCTTCTTGGAGTTGAGCAGTTCGAGGATGCGGTCGGCGTCCTCGAGCGGGTCGGCGCCGCGGCGGATCGTGCCGCTGATCGGGCAGGTCTCGATGCGGCGACCCTCAACGCGGACGTACATTTCCGGGGAGGCGGACACGAGAAACTCGCCGTCGCCGAGATTGATCAGGGCACCATAGGGCGCCGGGTTGGCCTTCTTCAGCCGCTCGAACACTGTGCTCGGAGTGTCGGCGCAAGGGCGGGTGAAAAGCTGGCCGGGCACCACCTCGAACAGATCGCCGCGCTTGAACGCCTGCTTGGCCCTTTCCACCAGCGCCGGGTATTCGCCGGGCGCGTGATCGCTCTCCGGCGGGAGGACGGCCGGAGCAAGATCGTGGCGATCGTGGCGATAAGTCGCCGCCGGCGTGCCGCGCGGCAGACCAGCGGTCGATTTGCCGCCGGCAGCGAATTCGTAGCGGTAAAGCGAAGCCTGCTGGCGCATGTGATCGACGATCAGTATCTCATCGGGCAGATAAAGCACGAGGTCGCGCTGATCGTCGGGGCGCGGCAGCCGCAGGGTCATCGGTTCGAACTGGAAGACGAGGTCGTAGCCAAAGGCGCCGTAGAAGCCGAGATGCTCGTCTTCCGGGCTCTTGAACAACGCGATCAGCGCGCGCAGTACCGAGAACACCGAAGGCTGGCGGCTGCGCAGTTCCTCGGGGACGCGGGTCGTCGCCTCGCGGACCATGCCGTCGATGCTGGTGCTGCCCACAGCCCCGAGTTCAACCGCATCGAGGCGCTCTAGCGCGTCGGCGATCGCCGGGAGAAACACCTCGCCGCGTGGGTTGAGCGCCTCGACGGTGAAGCGGCGACTGCGGGCGGTGAACGCCAACGGCGGATCGATGAACCCCATATCCCAGCGGGTGTAGCGGCCGGGAAACTCGAAGCTCGACGAAAATAACACGCCGCGCTTCTTATCCAGCGCCTCGGCGAGCGCGGAGTCAGCCGGGCTGTACGGCTGCGCGACAATCTCGCGCTCAACGGCGATCCCGCCCGCGGTGGTGAAGCTCTTGCGCTGCATCGGTATCCCCTTTCGACTTGTCGCCTCGGGGACCCGCTATGCCCTGTCCGGATATGACAAAGGCCGCCCGGGTTTCCGAGGCGGCCTATACGGAACATGACAGAAATGGCCGCCTGGACTAGACGGGCCACCACCAAACTGCTGGACGGGCAAACGCGATCATGGCCGGGTTATAGCAGGGCGACGGAGTAGGCGCAACGCGCAGGCTAATTCGGCTTCGGCGCGTCCTTGGCGCAAATGGGCTCACCCTTGCCGACATAGGTGCAATGCCAGTCCGGACCGAAACCAAAATTCGGCAGCAAACGCCACTGCCCGTTAATGGCCATCAGCATAAAGCCGCCGACAGCGACAAGGGCCACCGCAATCGCCAATAGATCGCTGCGCCGAAGGAGATGGAGCCGCCACATTTCAGGTCAGCCAGGTGCGGTGAGTTGCTGCCACCGCTCCAGGCTTTCCGGCGACCAGACCTCACTCGTTTTGTAATAGGCCGGGAAGACGCGCGCGCTTTTCGGCAATTCGAGCCAGGGCACCTGGCTGCGGGTGAAGATATGGACGTCGGGCTTGATCGCCTCGGGCGTGTCGAGCGTGCCGGCGCGCAGCAGCACGGTGTCGCCCGGGGCCGCGTGGTACTTGCTCCACAGCGCGGTGCCGCATTTGCCGCAGCGGAAGACGTCGTGCGGCTGGCCGCTGCTGCCCGGCGGCATCCGGAACGCCACCGGCTCGTCGCCGCTCGCCTCGACGAATTTGCGCTCGATCCACAGATTGATGACAAACGCGCTGCCGGTCTGCTTCTGGCAATCGCGGCAATGGCAGGCATGGACGATCATCGGCGTGTTGGTCAGCCGGTAACGTATCGCGCCGCAGGCGCAGCCGCCTTCAAGGTTCAATTGTCCCTCCGCTCGCAATGGCCCTGTATAGCCTGATATATAGGGGTGATGTCGATTTGGGGAACATTCCAATGAGCGATCTGCGCCCGCTCATCGCGCGCGTCGCCGCCGGCCACAGCCTCAGCGAAAAGGAGGCGGAAGAGGCGTTCGAGATCATCATGTCCGGCAACGCCACCCCGTCGCAGATGGGCGGACTGTTGATGGGCATGCGGGTGCGCGGCGAGACCGTCGACGAGATCGCCGGGGCGGCGCGGATCATGCGTTCCAAGGCGCTGGCGATCGAGGCGCCGCCGGGCACGATCGATACGGTCGGCACGGGCGGCGACAGCTCCGGCTCGTTCAACATATCGACCGCCACCGGGCTGGTGGTCGCCGGCGCCGGGGTGCCGGTGGCCAAGCACGGCAACCGCGCGTTTTCGTCCAAATCCGGCGCGGCCGACGTGCTGACCGCGCTCGGAGTCAACATCGACTGCGACATGGCGGTCGTGCAGCGCTGCCTCAACGAGGTCGGCATCTGCTTTCTGATGGCGCCGCGCCACCACGGGGCGACCCGCCATGTCGGCCCGACCCGGGTCGAGCTTGGCACCCGGACGATCTTCAACCTGCTGGGGCCGCTGTCGAACCCGGCCGGCGCCAAGCGCCTGCTGGTCGGCGTGTTCGCGCCCGAATGGGTGGTGCCGATGGCCGAGGTGCTAGGACGGCTCGGCGCAGAGCATGTCTGGGTGGTGCACGGCTCCGGCATGGACGAGCTGACCACGACCGGCACGACCATCGTCGCCGAATACAAGGACGGCAAGGTGCGCAACTTCGAGGTAACGCCGGAGGATGCCGGGCTGCCGCGAGCGACGCTCGACGACATCAAGGGCGGCGAGCCGGCGCACAACGCGGCGTTGATGCGCGGCCTGCTGGCGGGTGAGAAGGGCCCCCTGCGCGACATCGTGCTGCTCAATGCAGCCGCAGCGCTGATCGTTGCCGGGCGGGCCGCCAATCTGCGCGAAGGAGTTGCGTTCGCCGCCGACACGATCGATAGCGGCAAGGCGGCAAAAGTGCTCGAACGGCTGGTCGCGGAGACCAACAAGTGAGCGCGAGGGACAACAACGTCCTCGCCGAGATTTGCGACCGCAAGCGCGAGCACATCGTCGCGCGCAAAGCGGCGATGCCGGCGGCGCAGCTCGAACAGCGGCTCGACAACGCGCCACCGCCGCGCGGCTTCGCGCATGCGCTGGCCGCGAAGGTCGCGGGTGGCGGCTATGGGCTGATCGCCGAGATCAAGAAGGCGAGCCCGAGCAAGGGCCTGATCCGCGCCGATTTCGACCCCCCTACCCTCGCCAAGGCCTATGCCGCCGGCGGCGCGACCTGTCTCTCGGTCCTGACCGACGAACCCTACTTCCAGGGGACCGACGAGTACCTTGTCGCCGCGCGCGGGGCGGTGGCGCTGCCGGTGCTGCGCAAGGATTTCATCCTCGATCTCTACCAGGTGATCGAGAGCCGCGTGCTCGGCGCCGATTGCATCCTGCTGATTATGGCCTGCCTCGGCGACGGCGAAGCCGCCGATCTCGCCGCCGAGGCGCGCGGGCTGGGCATGGATGTGTTGGTCGAAGTGCACAACCGAGCCGAACTCGACCGCGCGCTCGAACTCGACGCCAAGCTGATCGGCATCAATAACCGCGACCTGAAAACCCTGAAGGTCGATCTCAAGACCGCCGAGACGCTCGCGCCGCTGGTGCCGAAGGACCGTATCATCGTCGGCGAAAGCGGACTCAATGCTCCGGACGACCTCGACCGGTTGGCGGCAGTCGGAGCGCGCTGTTTCCTGGTCGGCGAGTCGCTGATGCGCGAGAAGGATGTCGCGGCAGCGACCCGCAAGCTGCTGCGCCTACCCGACCTCAGCCACGTCGATGCGCAAGGCCGCGCCCGCATGGTCGATGTGTCGGACAAGGCGGAGACCGACCGCATCGCGGTCGCCGGCGCGCGGGTCGTTATGAAGCCCGAGACCCTGGCCCGGGTGCAGGCCGGCGAAATCGCCAAGGGCGACGTGTTGGCGGCAGCTCGGCTCGCCGGGATCATGGCGGCGAAACGCACGTCGGACCTCATTCCACTGTGCCACCCGCTGGCGCTGAATTCGGTCGAGGTCGAGCTGGCCTGCGATCCGGCGACGTCGTCGGTCGAGATCACCGCGACCTGCCGGCTCAAGGGCCGCACCGGGGTCGAGATGGAGGCGCTGACCGCGGCGGGCGTCGCGGCGCTGACGATCTATGACATGTGCAAGGCGATCGACCGCGGGATGACCGTCACCGATCTGCGTTTGCTGCGCAAATCGGGCGGCAAGTCGGGCGATTTCGTCGCGGGAGAATGAAGCCATGATTTCGGTCGAGGAAGCTCTGGCGCGGCTGTTGACGCCGCTCGAAGCCCTGCCGGCCGAGCAGGTGTCAATTTCCGACGCGGTCGGCCGTGTGCTGGCCGAGGACGTCGCCGCGCGGCGCACTCAGCCGCCCTTCGCGGTGTCGGCGATGGACGGCTATGCAGTGCGCGCCGCCGATGTCGAAAAGACGCCCGCCAATTTGCGCATCGTCGCCGAAATCCCGGCCGGCGCCGGGTTTGGCGGCGTCGTCGGCAAGGGCGAGGCCGCGCGCATCTTCACCGGCGCACCGCTACCGGACGGCGCCGACACCATCGTCATCCAGGAAGACACCGAGCGCGATGGCGATACGGTGCGTGTGGTCGAAGGCGCGCCGCTCGGCCGCTATGTGCGCCGCGCCGGGCTCGACTTCGCCGAAGGCGACGTCCTGCTGCATGCCGGAACGCGGCTGACGCCGCGCCATATCGGGCTCGCGGCGGCGATGAACCGGCCGTGGCTGTTCGTCTATCGCCGGCCTGTCGTCGGCATTCTCTCGACCGGCGATGAGGTGGTGATGCCGGGCGAGCCGATCGGGCCGCATCAGATCATCAGCTCGAACGCGCTGGCGCTGGCGGCCTTCGTCACCGCCTGCGGTGGCGTGCCGGTCGGGCTCGGCAAGGCGCCCGACGATGCCGACGCGCTGCGCCGTTTTGCCGCCGGGGCGCGCGGGGTCGAC
>DASYXG010000290.1:0-5700 GCA_035935235.1 Allostellaceae bacterium | reverse complement strand
GATGTAGATCGAGTCGGCCGTGCTGGACTGAACCTTGCCGACCGCCTTGGCGAAATCGCCAGTTGACTTGAAGGTCGCGAGCGCGACCGCGCCGTCCGCAGACGGGTCGGGGTAGGGATAGGCGTCGAACGTGATGCCGGGGCTTTGGTGCCTGGCGCTCGCCATCCAGTCCTTCACGTTGAGGAGAGACGCCTGCCAGCCGCGAAGTAGAGGACGAACGTGCTCATCGTGACCTCCGGTCAGGACTGAACCTGCATTCTATAGCGCACACCGGCGGTCGTCGATTGCAGCCACCTTTTGTCGATTCACGACTTGGAGCAGGAACGACTGGGGCCGCTCTTGCGAAGCGGCCCCTTTTGTTTTGCCCCTCACCCCAGCCCTCTCCCCCTGATCCCCGGGTCAAGCCTGGGGAGGGAGAGGGGGAGGCAAGCGATCAGGTATGCCAGCGGAACGCCTGCTGCTTGCGCTGCGAGCCCTGGCTGAGCTTGATGTTGACGACGCCGGGGCCGGGGAAGTTCATCAGCTCGTCGAGCGCGCCGCGAACGTCCTTGGTGTCCTCGACATAGGCGCCGTAGCCGCCGAACGCCTGCATCATCTTGTCGTAGCGGGCGCCGTAGATCAGCGTGTTCGGCCGCATGTTGAGCATCGGGTTGCTGGGGATTTCCGGCATGCCCGGGCCAATGCCGCCATTGTTGAGGATGACGATCTTGGCCGGCATGTTGTAGCGGCAGAGCGTTTCCATCTCCATGCCGGAGAAGCCGATCGCCGAGTCGCCCGACACATGGACGACCGGGCGATCCTTGTGCACCGCGCAGGCTGCGACGACGAGGCCGAGGCCGACGCCCATCGTGCCGTAGCTGCCGGCATTCATGTAAGAGTTCGGGTTCTCGAGCGGCATCTGGGTCCCGCCGATATCCATCGTCGTCGCGCCCTCGGAGCACAGCACAACGTTCTTCGGCAGCCACTCGCGGATGTCCTTGAACAGCCGGTAATAGGTGCCGGGCGAGGAGTTGTCCTCGATCTGCGGCCGGATCATCTCGGCGTTTTCCGCAGCCTTGGCAGCAAGCGCCTGGCGCCACGGCGAGCCCTGCGGGTGGAACCACTGCCGGCCCGCGAGCGCCGAGTTCAACTGCTGCATGATCGCCTTGCCGTCGCCAAGCAGACACACCTCGGAAGGCTTGTTCTGATGCATGGCCTCCGGGTTGATGTCGAGCTGGATGACCTTGACGTTCGGGTTGTAGCGCGGCGCCTGACCGAAATGCAGGATCCAGTTGAACCGCGCGCCCATCAGGAAGACGACGTCGGCTTGCTGCAGCGCGAGAGTGCGCGCGGCGCCGGCCGACAGCGGGTGATCGTCCGGCATGATGCCCTTGCCCTTTGGCGTGCGGACGAACGGGATCTGCGCGCGCTCCATGAACTTGCGCACGTCCTCGGTCGCGCCAGAGTAGCCCATGCCCTGGCCGATCAGCGCCAGCGGGCGCTCGGCCGATTGCAGCACGTCGAGCGCCTTCTCGATGTCCATCGGCATCGCTTGCGTACGCGGCGGGTCTGGGCAGCGCGCCGCCTGCGCGACGTCCTTCTCGTCGCACGAGCCGGTGATCAGATCGTCGGCGATGTCGAGATAGCTCGCGCCGGGGCGGCCGTAGATCGACTGGCGAACCGCCATCTCGACATAGAACGGGATGCGGTTGACGTGCTCGATCGCGTGCGCCCATTTGGAAACGGGGGTGGCGCACAGCACCTGGCGCTCTTCCTGGAAGGCGCCCATGCCGTTGCGGTAGGTCTCGGACGCGCCGCCGATCAGCAACATCGGCCAGCAATTCTGCTGAGCGTTGGCGAGGCCGGCGAGGCCGTGAATGACGCCCGGGCCGGTCACCACGATACAGGAGCCGGGCCGTCCGGTCAGAAAGCCGACCGCGCCCGCGGCATAGGAAGCGGCCTGCTCGTTGCGCATGCCGATGTAAGGCAGGCCGACCTTCTGCGCCGCCTCGGCGATCGGGCCGACGGGAAACCCGACAACCCCGAACATGTATTCCACGCCCTGCTCCTTGAGGCTCTTCGCCAGCAGGTCGGCGCCCTTGATTTCAGCCATAGTCTCCTCCCCTTAAAACAAATCCGTCGGCGGCAGATTACGCATTTATTGCTGGAGGGGGAAAGGGACTCTAGCCCTCTTCGGCCGCAGGGCCGCCCTACGTTGCGCGCCGGGCTGCCGCCAAATTGTGCAGGAAGGCCGGGGGCGGCTTGCCTTGCCAAAATCTGAAGGGCGGTGCCGTCGCGTCCCGATCCGTAAAATCCCGCGAAGAACTTTGCCGGGGCTGTCCATTTCTTAGCAACCTTTTAACTCCGCGCACGGAACATCGAGACACCGCAACTGAGCGAAGACGATTTGCGCCATGTGGAACCTGACGCCGGACTACATCCAGCAGGTGAAGGAAGAGCTCAAGGGCCGCCGTGCGGCCATTGAGGCGCGCTACGCCGACGAACTCAAAGGGATCGCCACTGATCTCGAGGAGATCGAGCAGCTGGAGCGCATCGCCTATGCCTTTGCCGTCAAGCATCTACCCGACCCGCAGCCGGTGGACGCGGTCAGCGAGCCGGCCGTCGAAGTGGCCGAACTCCAACCTGTGCCGGCGGAACCGGTCAGCTCGGACGACCCCGAGTCTGAGCCCGAGCCGGAGCCGGAAGTAATGGAGAAGGGCTCGAGCCCGAAGGGCGGCCTGTCGCGCTGGCGCATGCGCCTCGAGAACAACGCCGAAGCCGACTCGGCCTAAGTCGGCGCTAACAGTCCCGAGCCGGGTTGACCCGGCTCGGCTCGACGCGTTCGAGCGAGGGTTGTTCAGGCTGAATTGCCGTGAGCGAACGAGGCTCGCGGGCCTCTGGCCGACCTGATCCACAGATGTTTAGCTCGCGGGTTTAGACCCGCGAGCACTTGCGTCTTTCCGAGCCGATCGCGCCTACAGCCACGCCGGTTTGGTGGTACTCGGCGCGATGTAAGTGTGCAGCATCTGCAGCATCATCGTCTGATCAGGCGACCGTTTCGTCCGCCGGTTCAAATCGCCATAGATGAATTCGATCTGCTCCTTGAGCAGCAGCAGGGCCTCGCCGATGCTGTTGCCGGTGGCGCTGATGTCGAGATTGCCCATGGCGGCGGTGAAGACCGTGTCGCCGAGCGGGTCGATATAGATGGGAATCGGCTCGGTGAGGTCATGATGCGGCAGCGAGTCGATTGTCATTTCGAGCCGATGCGGATGGGACGGCGTTGCGGTTTCGGGCTCGGTGGCGCCGTCCGTCGCGGCCGTTGGTGTTTGCTCTTCAGGCCCTGGATCGGCCGAATTGATGGCTTCCGGCTCGGGCGGGGGAAGGGCTTGCTGTTCCTCGCCGGATGGCGGCGCTTCGGCGTGATGGAGCAGCCGCGAGTGCCGCCCGGCCCGGGACCTCGGCACGCCGGTGTCCGACGCCGCATCCGTATCGGACGCATTCTTCTCCGGCAGCAAATCTGAAGGATGGCTCTCGGCCGCCGGCTCGACCACGCTGTGCTCGGGATCCGGTTCGGGCGCCATATTGTCGGCGCCCGGCAGAGCGGGTGGCGATCGTCGCGGCGAGAGTGGGCGCGTCGGCAGCGCCTGGAAGCCGGATTTGCCGCCAAAGGCGAGCATGAGGGCCGGCATCGGCGCCATCGTGGTGCTGAGCAACGGGTCGTCGGTGCGGGTGGAAAAAGTCGATGCGGAAGACGCGACCAACGAACTTTGCCAGCTGTTCGTTTGCGTCCGCCGCGTAGTGCGCGTGGTCACCCCAAGCCGTTGGGCGCTTTCGCGCCTCTCACGTCCGTGACCAAGGTCGACTTCATGTTGTAGACCGGTTCGGAACCGTTGGCTTCGGGGTCGTCGACCCGCGACACCGCGATCATGATCGGCTTGACCCGCAGGACGGTTCCGTCGGCGAGGCGGTATTCGCTCCAAGCTTCCTTCGCTTCGAGCACTTCGACTTCGGTCGGATTAAGCATCGTTGCTACGGAAAGATCGTTCACGCCCGTCTCCTTCACTCCGGGGGCGAGCCCAGGCGCGCAAAGTCTGGCCAAGCGAGGTTTACGAAGGCTTAATCCGGTAACCTTGCGGGTCAGCTGTTATTTAAATTCTATTTCTTTTTGCAGCCTCTCGCACGGTGTCGATCGATGCGCCAGCTTCGGCATCGCGGCGCATCCGCGACACTTTCTGAGCGGCCGGGCGGTCGTAGCAACGCTGCAACCAGTCGCGATAATGCGGCGTCGCCGACAAATCCATCGCGATCGACCGCAGGGCCACCGCCGCGACATTCAGGTCTGCCACCGTGAACTCATTGCCGAGAAGGTAGGGTCGATCGGCCAGCGCGCGGTCGAGGACGCGAAACGGCGGCGTGAGCAATTCGATCGCCGCCGCGGCGATCTTGGGATCGCGCTCGGCAACGGGCAAGCGCTCGGCATGAAACGACCAGACATTGGTCGCCCGTTCGATCTCATTGGCCGCCCACAGGCTCCATTGCGTGACTTTGGCTTCGCCTTGCGGCGTCGCCGGGTAGAGCGTGCCTGTCGCGTGTTTCTTGGCGAGATAGATGTTGATGGCCAGCGACTCCCACATGATGAAGCCGTCATCGTCGATCGCCGGCAACCGCCCATTGGGATTGACCGCGAGATAATCGGGTTGGCGCGCGCCCGCTGCGCCGGTCTCGATCGCGATGTGCTCGTAATCGAGGCCCAGTTCCTCGGCCATCCACAGCACCCGAAAGGCGCGGGTGCGGGCGATCCCATAAATTTTCAGTCGTGCCATCGGGGTCTCCCCAAAATCTGATGTTGGTGTGTCGATGGAATTGAAACGCCACCGGGGCGTTATTCTGTGGGTAGGGGTGCGGTCGAACCCCTTCGTTCGCCGCCAAAATCGGAGGACAAAGCAATGACGTTAACCAGAACGTTAGCCCTTTCCACCGCGCTTGTCGCCGCGATCGGCTTTGCCGCGGCCCCGCAGCCGGCACACGCGCTTGGCACCGGCGCGGCGGTTGGCATCGGTCTCGGCGCCTTCGCGTTAGGCAGCGCGATCGGCGCGTCGGCGTATCCGTACGGCTATCCAGGCTACTACGGTTATTACGGCTATCCGGCCTATGGCTACGGTTACAACCCGTATCCCTACTACGCGCCCCGCAGCTGCTGGAGCCCGTATTACGGCCGCTATGTGCCCTGCTAAGGCTGTGGATTCGTCGAAATAAGGGCGGCGGTTTCCGTCGCCCTTCCTTCTTTCCGTGCCGGCGAGCTCCGCCACGCTTGCGGGCGGTTCGTCCCTCGCATTCAACTCAATCGGTATTGTAACCAGCGACGGATATCCTCACATTAATGGGGAGGTTGCGCCGCTCGGTTGGGCGTACCCGAATTGGAGGTTCCCCATGATTGGTCGACGCTTAGCCGCTGCAGCAACAATCCTCGGCGCGGTCGGGCTCGCCACTGCGTCGCAGCCGGCCCATGCGTTGGGCACCGGCGCGGCCGTGGGCATCGGGCTTGGCGCTTTCGCTCTCGGGACGGCGCTTGCGGCGCCCTACTATTATCAGCCGGCCCCGTATTATGGTTATGCGGCGCCGTACTACTACGCGCCGCCGGCCGCCTATTATCCGCCGTACTACGCGCCGCGCAGCTGCTGGAGCCCGTATTACCGCACTTACGTCGCCTGCTAGCGACGG
>DASYXG010000289.1:0-5305 GCA_035935235.1 Allostellaceae bacterium | reverse complement strand
GACCGCCAGGCCTTCCAGGCATGGCAGGGCGACGCGCTCTCGTTTGCCCAGAGCCTTTATGCCCGCTGCCAGATCGCCAACGGGCAGGACGCCAAAACGTGCGAGCCCTACCGGCTGGCGCAGGACTAAGCCGCACTTCTAACGGCGCGCCAGCAGCGCGGCGACAAGCAGAGCGCCCGCTGCGACCATCGACGGCAGGGTGAAGCTGCCTAGCTGGTCCGATAGAAAGCCGGCGAAGGCCGGCCCAACAATCTGACCCACTCCGAAAGCCCCGGTCATCAGGGCCAAGGCGCGCCGCGGCTCGCCCTGCGCCAGCGCACGGGCCCGGACGAGGCCGAGCGCGGTCAATCCCATGAAAGTCGCGCCTACGAGCACCGCGGCGACGAAGACCCCGACAGGTGTCCGCCAGCCGACGCTCGCCAGCACGCCTGCCGCCTCAATGAGGCAAGCCAAGGCAAGCGCGCGCGGTATGCCGAGCGCCGCCGCGACCGCTGTCCACATCGCGACGGAAGGAGCGGCCGCCAGCCCGAACACGATCCAGATCACTGGCTCGAGCGCAGCGACCGACGGCGTGCCGCGGACGATGGCGACAAGAAACGTCGCGGTGATGATGTAGCCGAAGCCGAATAGGCCATACGCCGCGACCAGCCGAGGCAAGGAGCGATCGGTCGTACCTCCGGCAAGCGCGTCGGCGGTTCGCTGCGGCGGCTCGCGGCTCGGCAGCAGCATCGTCGCCGCGATCATCGCTGCCAGCGACAGCAAGCCGCTGGCCAGCCACAGCGCCTTCCATCCCTGGTCCGCCCGCAACATCCCCGCGACCAGCGCGGCCGACACCGCGATGCCGATTCCGACACCGGCGAAATGCAGCGCCGACAGGCTGCTGCGATCCGCCTCGGCGAGGTGTTCGAGTACTATGGTCGACGCAATGATGAGCACAAACGCGCTCGCCGCGCCCCCGGCGAAGCGGAGCACGAGAAACGCCGGCAGGCTTTCGGTGAGACCCATCGCCGCGGTCGTCAACGCGCTGATCGCGAGCGAGCCGAACAGCCAGCCGCGCCGCGATCCCGGCAAGGTTGGCAGCGCGGCGGCTAGGGCGCCGAGCAAATAGCCCAAGAAATTCGCCGAGGCGATCAGCCCAGCCTCGGACTTGCTCAGCCGCAACGCTTCCATCATCGGCGGCAGGATCGGGGTGTAGACGAAACGCCCGACGCCGATTGCCGCGGCGATCGCGATCAGTCCGCCAAGAGCCGCGGAGATCGGCCGCCTATCAAGGGACTCGGTGTGTCGCATTTACGCGAGATAGGCGCGAGCACCCGACGCGGCGAGCCGCATCCACCCGCGAAGGGCAGAGCGGGCTCGCGCGCGAAGAGGCCGCTTACTATGCCGCCGAGCCTATTCGGCCTTGGTGCAGTAGGCGGCGAGCTTGTTGCCGTCGAGGTCGCGGGTATAGCCGGCATAAGCGTTGGGCCAGAACCCGCGCGGTCCAACCGCACCTTCGTCGGGCGCCCCGGCGGCGAGCGCCGCCTTGTGGAACGCCGCAACCGCGGCGCGGCTCGGCGCAGCAAAGCTGACCGTGCCGCCGTTTGCCGCCGAAGCCGCCTTGCCGTCGGCCGGCGTCAGCACGATGAATTCCTCCTTGTCGACGCCCCAGCACGAGCCGCGGTCGCCGAGATCCTTCAGCCGCTTGTAGCCGAGCGGCGCCAGCACCGAGTCGTAGAACTTGCGCGCTCTATCGAGATTGTTGGTACCGACCGTGACATGGGTGAACATCGCCATCGTTGCCTCCCTGCTGGGTTCACACGGGGATCGTCAGCACTCCTAGCGAAAATTGCCGACCTCGCTCCACACGCCCGCGACGGCCTCGCGGGCAGCCTTCGACATCAGGCCGGCGTCGTTGGCGATCGTGGTCAGCC
The DNA here is from genome assembly GCA_035935235.1 of Allostellaceae bacterium. Lineage (GTDB taxonomy): Bacteria > Pseudomonadota > Alphaproteobacteria > ATCC43930 > CGMCC-115725 > DATARH01. The sequence continues at coordinate 3,392 of DASYXG010000289.1, read as the reverse complement.
GGAAGCCCATCTTGATCATCCGCGCGGCGTAGGCCGGGGCGCCGCAATGGATGCCGGGATAGACGCCGCGCTTCTGGCACGCCGCGATGAGCTTTTCGTACATGCCGAGCTGTTCGGAATCCTCGGAGTCGAGCGCCGGCGTCTTGCCCATCGAGAAGGCGAGGTCGCTCGGGCCGACATAGATCGCGCTGATGCCGGGCACATCGAGGATCGCGTCGATGTTTTCCACCGCCTGGCGCGTCTCGATCATCGGAATGACCAGGACTTCATCGTTCGCGGTCTTCTGATAGGTGCCGGCGACGCCATAGGTGGCGGCGCGGATCGGGCCGTTGCTGCGGGTGCCCTTGGGCGGGTAGAGGGCGTATTGCACCAGCGCGCGCGCCTCCTCTGGCGTGTTGATCATCGGGCAGATGACCCCATAGGCGCCGGCGTCGAGCACCTTGCCGACAATCCCCGGCTCGTTCCACGGCACCCGCACCATCTTGGTCACCGGAAACCGGTCCATCGCCTGGAAGCACTGCACCATGGTCTGGTAGTCCTGGACGCCGTGCTGCATGTCCACGGTGACGCTGTCCCAGCCGCATTGGGCCATGACTTCCGCGGCGAACCCGGACGGGATCGCGAGCCAGCCATTGACCGCCGCCTTGCCGGCCTGCCAGCGTTCTTTGAGCTTGTTGTCGGCCATTTTCGATTTCCTTTGGGTCGTACCCGAGCGGCGACACGATGGCGCAAACCGGCCCGCCGGTCGAGACTAGTTCGCGGCGGCGCCCCGGAACGCTGCTATGAGCGGGGCGCCCACCGGCCGCCCGACTTCATCAGCACCGCCGCCTCGCGCGGGAATTCGTCATCGACCGTGTATTCGTAGCAGCGGATTTGCGCCGAGTCGGGATAGGCGGCCTCGATCGCCGCCAGCGCCTCGGTCAGCGTCTCGAAATCGCCAGTCATCTGCAGCCGGCTGTTCCACACTCCCTTGGCGGCGCGGGTCAGCATGCCGCGGGTCGGCGTGTCGGTCTCGGGCACGCGGTCGAGATAGGCGGTGATCTCGACGGTGAGCGGCTCGTCCGGCTTCCACTCGTCGCGGGTGATTTCGACCCGGTAGGTCTCATAGCTCATGCGGGCACGATAGAGGATGCAAAGCGCGTAAGAAAAAGATCAGGCTCAAGTCGTTGAAAAATCTTGTTTCGAGTCCGAAAACAGGCGGTGATAACAGACGGCTGCATTGGTGATAACAGGTGGTGTGAGAGAGAAAACAGGTGGTTTTTCGGCCGGCAAACAGGGGGGTCGGAAGCGCCGACGGCGATCTGGTGAGGTTCGCTCGTCTGGGCGGCCCGCGGTGGTTATATATGTTCCTGTTTTGTTTTCTTCAAGTCAGAAGATGGAGGGCCGGATGAGGGGCGGTCAGATCGCGGCCTTGATCTTTGCCATCCTGCTGTTGCTACCCGGCGGCTGCTGCGTGTTTTTCGGGTTCATCTTTCTGCACGGATTAAATCTTGAAGGTCATCAATCGGCTGAGTTCTACCCATCGCTGCTGCTTTTCGGTCTTGGCATTCTTGTCGTGGCGGGACTGTTGTTCTGGGTTGCTTTCCGCCGTCGGCTGCCCCGCTAAGTTACCGCGAACTCAGCGGCGTCTACCTCCCGTGCCCCTGTTGCGTTACGATGGTGCATCGGGTTGCCGCAGCGGGAGGGACGCGATGATCAAGCTCGCAGGTATCGGCCACGTGCTGTTGCGGGTCGCCGACGAGGAACGGTCGAAGCGGTTCTATCGCGACGTGCTCGGCTTTCAGGTGGCGGAGCAGGATCCGGAGCATGGCGGCGTGTTCATGACGCTCGGCGACGGGTTCCATGCGTTGGACATCACCCAGCACTCGGCGCCGGAAGCGGCGGAGCAGCCGCATCGCGGGCAGATCGGCCTCGTCCACGTGGCTTTCAAGGTCGCCAGCTATGCCGCCCTGCGCGACGCCTACTCGCATTTACTGGCGAACGGGGTCGAGGTCCTGCGCGCGGTCGACCACATCTGCCAGCGCAGCGTCTATTTCACCGACCCCGACGGCAACGGCCTCGAAATCTATTACGAGATGCCGAACGCGCTCTCGCTGTTTCCCAACGGCCGCGGCGACGAGGACGAGCGGCTGCCGCTCTCCGGCCGCGACGAGCCGCTGCCGGCCTGGCTCGTCGAAGATTGGCCCGGCGCCGTAGCGATGGCCAAGGTCGAGCGGTTGCGCCGCCAGGAGCGGCCCAACGCGGCCGATTAGGGCGTCAACTTGTTAGGCGTCCGCTGGGCACTAGATAGCGCCGCCGCCCCGGACGGCGGATCACTTTACGGATTAATAAAGCACAGGTTTGCCTGGCAATTTGTGTAGCCCTGGGGGATCGACTTCACCGCATCATCGCTGGAATTGAGGTTCACCAGCGAGAAATGCAGCGACAATTTCGTGCTGCAATCGGCGCCCGCGTGATGGACATTCACCCAAACCCAATCCTTGTTCTTCAGGTCGTAGTTCTTAACGCTTTTCTGCAAGTCATCGTAGTGAAGCGATCTCCCGGTGGGGCTGTCGGCAACCCAGACCTGCGTGCCGGGCCGGCCCAATTGCGCCTCGCTGGGGCAATAACCATCGAGGGCGACCAGGGTGATTTTATTGTAGTTCTTGAGCTCGGCGTCGACCGCATTGGCAATGGCGCAGCCGCTCGAATGGCCGACGATGTAGATCGAGTCGGCCGTGCTGGACTGAACCTTACCGACCGCCTTGGCAAAATCGCCAGTTGACTTGAAGGTCGCGAGCGCGACCGCGCCGTCCGCAGACGGGTCGGGGTAGGGGTAGGCGTCGAACGTGATGCCGGGGCTTTGGTGCCTGGCGCTCGCCATCCAGTCCTTCACGTTGAGGAGAGACGCCTGCCAGCCGCCGAAGTAGAGGACGAACGTGCTCATCGTGACCTCCGGTCAGGACTGAACCTGCATTCTATAGCGCACACCGGCGGTCGTCGATTGCAGCCACCTTTTGTCGATTCACGACTTGCAGCAGAAACGACTGGGGCCGCTCTTGCGAAGCGGCCCCTCTTGTTTTGCCCCTCAGCCCAGCCCTCTCCCCCTGATCCCCGGGTCAAGCCCGGGGAGGGAGAGGGGGAGTTAAGCGATCAGGTATGCCAGCGGAAGGCCTGCTGCTTGCGCTGCGAGCCCTGGCTGAGCTTGATGTTGACGACGCCGGGGCCAGGGAAGTTCATCAACTCGTCGAGCGCGCCGCGAACGTCCTTGGTGTCCTCGACATACGCGCCGTAGCCGCCGAACGCCTGCATCATCTTGTCGTAGCGGGCGCCGTAGATCAGCGTGTTCGGCCGCATGTTGAGCATCGGGTTGCTGGGGATTTCCGGCATGCCCGGGCCAATGCCGCCATTGT
>DASYXG010000288.1:0-7302 GCA_035935235.1 Allostellaceae bacterium | reverse complement strand
CCTTCGCCGACACACGCGCCAATGGCGAGGTTGCGCCGATAGCGGTCCTTTTCCCGCGCTATGGGGCTGCGAGCCTTTCGTGGCGCGGAGCAATAATCGCGAAGACCCTGTGCACAGCGAAGTTCAAAAGAATGGTGAGGAGGAACCCGATGACAAACCACCATGCGATCTCACGGCCGCACCAAGCGATGAAATCCACCGGTTGATCGAGGACCGACATGAACCCAGGCGGAGGATACTTCCCGACCGCTGCGAGATGGATCCAGAGGCGTATCGCTTCGGCCCACATCAAACAAGGAATTGCGGCGGCGATAACCCGCGAGGTTGGAGCCACGGCGGATATTCTCGCCCGGCCGAGGGCAAAGGTTCCGGGGAGTACCAGGAGCAGAAAGATGCCCCGGTATGCGACGTTCTGACCGGCAACAAAACAGCCCGACAGCAGCAGCGCGCCGGCCAAGAGCGCCAATCGACGCGGCTCATCCAGGCCGCGCAGAGCCGCGACAACTCTGCCGTTCAGGGAGAGCCTGAACATTAGGCACACGATGGCCGCCAGCAACGTCAGCGTGGTCAGTACTGACACTTTCGCGGCCGCTTCGATTGTCAGCATCGTTTGGAACATGTCGAACAGGCCGACCGGAATGTTCTTCGCCCCAAACATGTCGCCATACGGCACGCCGACCGCGATCCTGGGCAGCCCCTCGAGAAGTTGCGTGGCGTACACTTGCCAGAACAATACGAGCCCAACCGTCCCGCCTAACGCGACGGCGATGAAGAAGCGGAAACGCTCTCGAACCGCGAGCCCGAGCAGCACGAATGGATAGTATTTGATAGCCCCGGCGAGAAAGGCGAGACCGTACGCAAATCCACGCATCGTGGTCGATCGCCGCAGCAGCTCCAGGATAATCACCACAAAAATAAAGATCAGCAAGTCGGGGTTGGCACGCTCGATAGCGAAAACAACCATTGTCGACAGGACCGCGCTAACCCGCAGCAGCATCTCACCGCGGGACAGCGGCGGTGGAAGCGCCCATAACGAAATTAAAAAACTTAGGCCGAGGGCCACGCCGACCGTGATGCGATCCGCCCGGTCGAGCGGGATCCAGCTGAGCGTCATCCAGAACGGGGAATAATTGTAACCCCGTTGCAGGACATCGCAGGGGTCCGCAATGATTACGTCGACGCCCTTTCGCGCGCATTCCCATGCGGCAAGTGAGCCATCGACATCAACGAAGGGGTACCGGAATGGCACGATGCCCCAAAGAGCCAGCAAGTGCTCGTATGCAGAGTGTGCGCCGGCCAGCCACAGGCCACCAATGGCGATGAACGCGACTATCCCGACAAAGCCAGCCGCGGTGCGTTTGATTAGACTAAATCCGGTTAGCATTGCATTTGGCTGCGGGCTGTGGTCGCAGTAATCCGCGCCATACTGATGGCGACGCGAACAACAGCCTAGAAGGGTGTAGCCCCAGCCGGGAGATCCCATGTGGGTCTGCTGAAAACAGACAGGACATCATAGGGTCTTGAGCGGTACGGGAACGGCTGCAATGGGGCATGTCCGGCCGACCAGGGCAACCCATGGAGAATGGCCGCTCAGGATTGAAAGTGGAAATCCGACCCGCGGCATTACCGCCAGTGCCGAGGCAAGAAAGAGCGGATGCCCGGATCAAGTCCCAACAAGGCCTATGGCGCCAGTGTAAAAACCCCCGCCCAACCCTCCCTCGCGCGGGGGGAGGGTTGGGTGGCGCAGAGGCCCTTAGCCCGCTACTTGGCGTATTTGCCGGTGAGCTGCTGGGTGAAGTCCGGGTAATTGCCCGCGGTCTTTTCCTTGGCTTCCTCGTGCATCTGGAGGCGGGTCTTGCGCGCCCAGCTGCGCTTGAGGTCATCCTTGATGTTGAACTTGAGCCGGCCGAGACCTTCGGTTTCGAGCTCGATGACATCGCCGTCCATGAACGGGTTGAGACCGCGATGGTTGGTGCCGGTGGCGACGATGTCGCCGGGCAACAGCGTGTGGATCGAGGTCAGCCACGCCACCGACTTCTTGATGCTGTGCCCCATGTCGTCGGTGTTGAAGTTCTGCATCAGTACGCCGTTGTTCCACAGCTTGATCTGCAGCTTCTGCGGATCGGCGATCTCATCCTTGGTGACGAGATAGGGGCCGATCGGCGCGAAGGTGTCGCGGCTTTTCATCTGGAAGAAGACGTTGCCCGGCGGCGGCAGACCGCGAGCCGAACCGTCAATGAAGTTCATGTAGCCGAAGATGTGGTCCATCACCTTGTCTTCGGTAAGGTTGGTCGCCTTCTTGCCGATGACAACGGCCATCTCGGCCTCGCCCTCGAAGATCGGCGCCGGCACATCGGGCAGCACCATTGTGTCGCCCTGGCCGATGATCGCGCTCGGGCTCTTATGGAACGCGTTGATCGGCGCCGGGGCGCTGCGGGTGCCGTCCTCCATGTAGTTGACCGCCATGCAGTCGATAGTGCGCGGGCCCGGCACCGGCGGGCGGATGCGCACGCTCGACACCGGCACGCCCGACCCACGCGCGACGGCCGCTTCGAGACGGGCCTTGTAGCCGTCCCATTGCTCGATCAGCGAGTTCATCAGATCGCCCGGCCCGGTATGGGCGATGCCGCTGACCTCGGCCGACAGGTCGACGACCGTGTCACCCTTCAGCGCGCCCAGCTTGAAATCGTTGAAATACAATAGCTTCATCGGATGCTCCCTTGCCTTTCGTGCCGAGCTTGCGTTGGCCGCGCCAGCCCCTCCCGGCGGGGAGCTTATACGGCTCCAAGCGCGGCGAGAACCGGCTTGTTCGCTCACCGCCGAGGCCCTGCTCGAACACTTGCCAAGCCGCCGCTTTCTTGTATCGTCAGCGCACAACAAGACATGCGAGCAGGACCCGGCCTCACGCCAGCGAATAACGAGGTCTCGGGAGTAAACGCATGTTGGACATGATCGAGCGTCAGGCTCGGCTTACGGTCAATCAATGGAAGATCATCGTCGCCGCGATCCTCGGCGACATGCTCGATTTCTTCGACTTCTACCTGATCGGCTACGTATTGGCGTTCATCGTCGGCCCGTGGAACCTCACCTTCGGCCAATCGGCGATGGTGCTCATGTCCGCGGGGCTCGGGGCCGTCCCGGGCGCCTTTTTCTGGGGCTGGATGGCCGACAAGGTCGGACGCCGCAAGGTGTTCATCCTAACCGCACTCAACTTTTCGATCCCGACCGGGTTGATGGCGCTGACCCCGGACACCGGCGGCTGGATCTATCTGACGGTCTGCCGGTTCCTCGTTGGCTTTGGCGTGTCGGGCCTGTTCGCGGTCGACCTGCCGCTGGTCCAGGAGTTCGTACCCACCTACAAGCGCGGCTGGGTCGGCGGCATCGTCACCTCGTGCCTGCCGCTCGGCAACATCTTCGGCGCGATCCTCGGCGCCTACCTCGCTCCGGTGTTCGGCTGGCGCGGGCTGTTCGCGATCGGCCTGTTGCCGGCGCTGCTGACCCTGCTGATCCGCGCCTGGGTCCCGGAATCGCCGCGCTGGCTGATCCGCAAGGGTCGCGCCGCCGAGGCACGCCAGTCGGTCGCCTGGGCACTGATGATCGACCCCAAAGAGGTGGCGCTGCCCGACCGGATCGAGGAGGTGCCGCACACACCGTGGGTCGAGCTGTTCAAATACCCGCGCAGCATGGTCGTGTCGGTGCTGACCAGCCTGAGCCAAACCAGCGGCATTGGCCTGTTGATGTGGGCGACGACGCTCCTGGTGCTGATCCTCAAGGTCACCCCCGCACAGGCCGCATCGATGATGATCTGGGTCGGCGTCAGCGGCTTCGCCGGGCGCCTCGTTTGCTCCTATGCGAGCGACGCAATCGGCCGGCGTCCCGCCGGGTTCCTCGTCGGTATGGGTGGCGGCCTGTTCATGACCCTCGCCGGCTATTACTACGCCGGCATGATCGGCGGTGTGTCGGTGTTCTGGCTGTTCGTCATGGTGCAGCGCTTCTTCGGCGACGGCGCCTACGCGATTATCGGCCCGTATTCGGCCGAGATCTGGCCGGCGGGCTTGCGCGCCAGCGGCATGGGGTTCGGCTATGGGCTCGGCAATCTCGGCAAGGTGATCGGACCGCTTGGCTTGGCGCTGATCTGCGGCCAGTCCAACTTCGTCAGCCCCAAGGCCTCGCTCGACTTCATCCTGCCGGCAATGCTGTTCCTGGCAGCCTGGTCGTTCCTGTCGGGGATCGCGTTCCTCTTCGGCATCGAGACCAAGGGCCGCTCGATCGAGGAAATCGACAGCCAACTCACCGAGGGCGCGGCGTCGAAACCGAGGCTGGCAAAGGCGAGCGCGGCGGCCGAGTAGCCGCCCTCGTAGGGCTGGGCGCGATCCGCTAACATCGCCGCCAACCATCCGCCTTGCCAGGGAGAAAACTCATGCCCGTCACCAGCATCCGCGGCATCGACATCAATTACGAGGTTCTCGGCGACCGCGGCCCCTTCGTCGCGCTGCAGCCGGGTGGGCGGCGCGCCGGGGCCTCGCTGCGCTCGCTCGCCGCCAAGATCGCCGAGGCGGGCAATCGGGTGCTGATCTATGACCGGCGCAATTGCGGCGCTTCCGGTATCGCCATCGACGGCGACTCGGAAAACGAGGAATGGGCCGAGGACCTGTACCAATTGCTGATGAAGCTCGACGCGCTGCCCGCCTATGTCGGCGGCAGCTCGTCGGGTTGCCGGCTGGCGCTGATCCTGGCGCTACGCCATCCCGAGGCGGTGCGCGGTCTTCTGCTGTGGCGGGTCACCGGCGGCGAGCATGCCGCGGTGCACCTGGCAAACCAGTACTACACCTCGCATATCGAGGCGGCGCAGAAAGGCGGCATGGCGGCGGTCTGCGCGATGGAGCATTGGAAGGAAGTGGTTGCGGCAAACCCGGAAAGCCGTGAGACGCTGATGGCGATGGAGTCCGCCGATTTCATCGCGCGCATGGAGCGCTGGCGGCGGAGCTTTAACGCTGGCGCGGAGTATCCGGTGATCGGCCTCAGCCCGGCCGAACTGCATGGGATGACGATGCCCGCCTGCATCGTCCCCGGTAAGGATCCGGTCCATCCGCTGCCCGCCGGCGAGGCCGCGCATCGCCTGATGCCGAACGCCGAATATGTCGAGGTGGTCAGCGAGCAGAAGGCCACGCTCGACGAGGCGTTCATCGATTGGGATGCGAAGGAAGGACTGCTGGCGGCGACCTTTATCGACTTCCTGCGCCGGCAACAGCGGCGCTAGGTCGTGTAAAAGGGGCATCTTCGAGCTGGCATCGAAGATCGGGCCGTGGGCGGAATTCGCCACTGGGCTGTATCCGCACTTGCCGCCCAAGCGCGCTCTAAATGATGAAATGAGGTTATTCACCCAGATTCAAGACAGATCGCCCCAGCCGGCCGATAGTTAAGGCACGGCCCAGCCCCCCGACGCACGATCGACCTCGGCGGCGCACCCAAGCAGAGCTGGCCGGACAGGGAGGAAACGTCATGGCATTTCCCGCCAGCCATGTGTTGGGGCGCAAGCTCGATAGCATCCCGTTCAGCGGGTACCACGTTGTGTTGATCGTGGTGCTGGGATTTGTCGGCTTTATTGAAGGTTATGATCTGGCGCTCTCGGGCTCGCTGCTTGTGCTCGCCAAGGGGCCGCTGCACCTCTCTCCCGAGGAGGTCCGCTCGCTCGCCGTATGGCCGACCTTCGTTGTCGTCCTCGGCGGTTTCTCGGCGGCGGCTATGTCCGACCGCATCAGCCGCGTCGTCGTAATGCAGATTGGCGTGATCGTCAGCACTGCATGCACATTGCTGATCCTATTGGCGCAAAGCTTTGAGCAACTGCTGATCCTGCGCCTGATTACCGGCATCGGGCTCGGTCTTACGATCTCGGCGCCGTTTCCGATCGCCGCCGAACTGATGCCCGCACAGCATCGGCGAACCTATGCCGCCATTTACGAGGTCATGCTGGCGAGCGCGTTCACGTTGCTGCCCTTCGTCGGCTACGTACTGGCTGACCATCCGAACGGCTTCCGCCTGGTCGGATTGCCGGGTGGGGTGACATTGTTCATCGCCCCGGTGCTGATCTATTTCCTGATCCCCGAGAGCCCGCGCTGGTTGCTGCGGCGGGGTCGGCGGCAGGACGCGGTCGACGCGGTCAATCTGATCATTCGGCGATGCGGTAGCCGCGTTGCACCGATGACACTCGCGGAACTTGGGACGGGCAGCGAGGGGCCGCGCGAGAAGTTACCGTCATTTTGGAAGCTATTCGCACCCGGTCAGTTACGCTGGACGACGGTCGGCATTCTGTGCGGCATCTGTGGGGGCACATCCTACTACTTAATCGCGATCCTGTTGCCCAAGGCGCTGGTCGATCAGGGTTCGGCGGTAAGCCTCAGCTTCGGCATAAGTACGCTGGTGTTTGCGGCAAGCATCCCAGGCAAGCTCTTCAATGGCTACATCATGGAAGTGATCGGCCGGCGGCTGACGATCACCGGTGCATTTGTGCTGGCGATACCTGGCCTCCTGCTCATGATGACGGCACACACGATGGGCTCCGCGGCGACGCCGATTTTTATCGTCGGGACGCTGATCACCGGCTTTACCGTATTGTCGTGCTTCCCGGCAGTGCGCGTCTACCTGTCCGAACAGTTTCCGACGGCGTTGCGCGGTCGCGGCCATTTTTTTGGCGAGTCTTTCGGCCGGATCTTCGCCGGTGTGCTCGCGCCCTTCCTGCTGGAACCCCATACCGCGTCGCCGTCGATCTTTTTCGGCACGATGGTTGTGGTCGTTGCGGTGGGCGCCTGCATCCCCCTGGTGTTCGGCAGAGAGACCCTAGGCAATCTCGAGACCTTCACCGAGGCCCTGCCCGAGTTGGCCTGATCTGGCGCCATTGGCGCAGGCCACGTGATGTCCCGGCGGTCGCCAATGCGAGACCGCCGGTGGGAAATCCTCTTCCGACGCCTCGACGAGGCGGCGGCTTGGGTTAACCCGTTTCTGATGATCGTGGCCGCGATCCTGATAATTGCCGATCTCAGCTGCGTTGCTGCGTCGGTAATCTCGCGAATGCCCGTAGCGCAATCCAACGTGATCGGCTCAGTCGGCGCGCGATCCAAAATCGAATAGGGCCGAACGGCGAGACTTCGGGAAGCCTGCGTCTGGCCGATAAGGCCACTGCTCGCGCGCTTGCTCATTCTGTTGCGATGTGAGCGCCCTTTTGCGCCACCGACCGTTTCATCAAGAGCACCACCAATACGAGCCCGAGCGACAGTACGGCGAAAATCCAGAAGGAGTCGAAAT
>DASYXG010000287.1:0-4853 GCA_035935235.1 Allostellaceae bacterium | reverse complement strand
GCGGCCGGCGTTCCGCCCGGCAGGATGAACGAGTCGAGCGGCTTGAGCATCGCGTTCATCGCGTCGATCTCGGTTTCGAGCCGCTTCACCTGCGCGGCAACGATGCGCAAAGCCCCTGTCCCGCGCTTGCCGCCTTCCGGGGTGCAGAGATCGGCGCCGAGATCGAACAGATCGTTCTGGATGCGCGCCAGCATCGCATCCGCTTCGCCATCGGCGTGGAGGCGGGCCAGACCGATCGCCGCATTGGCCTCGTCGACCGTGCCGAACGCCTCGACCCGCAGCGATTGCTTTGGCACGCGGCTGCCGTCGCCGAGCGAAGTCTTCCCCTTATCGCCGCCGCGCGTGTAGATGCGGGTGAGCTTGACCATTTGGCCTAGCGGTTGGCCGCCATCATCATCAGGATCGCCAAGGTCACCAGCGCCACCGCCTGCATGATGACGCGCATCTGCATCAGTTTGTTGGACCGGCGCGGATCGCCACCCCTAATCATCGTCGCCACACCGACCCCAAGCGCGATCAGCACGCCGACCATGGCGAGGACGAGAATAACGGTCAGAAAAACATGCATCGCCCACCATAACCCAGCGCGGCGGGATTTACCCTAGCGCGTTGACCAGCCTCTCGATGCGGTGCAGCGCGCCATCGGCGATGCCAAGTTCCTCGAGGTGGCGCACGGTGTTGGCGAGGTAGTCGCGGCCGGTGCCGCGGTCGCCCTTTGAGGTGGCGATGATGCGGGCGGCCGCATCGAGCGCGAGCCGGCCGGCATAATCGCGCGAGTCGCGGCGCACGGTGAAGGCGTAGCCTGAAACTGGGCCATGCGGGGTCGCGATCTTGAGCGGCGTCATGTGATAGACGAAACCGGTCATCTCACGCGTCCAGATCAGGTCGACCTCAGCGGCCAGCGAGGCCTCGGGCAAGCGGTAGGCGATGCCACGGCACGATCCGCCGCGGTCGAGGCCGAGCACCAGCCCCGGCTTCTCGCGGGTGCCGCGGTACTCGGGCGAATAGAGACAGAAGGCGCGGTGGTAGCCGTGGATGCGTGCCGGCAGCCGCTCAGCAAAACGCATCTCCGGGTTCCACATCAGCGAGCCATAGGCGAAGACCCACACCGGCTCGGTGCTGGCGCGCAGATCGATCACCCAGCCCGGCATCGGGTCGATCGGATAGGGCGACTCAAGTCGTGGGACGAAGCGGAAATCCGCGGCGGCGCTCATGGCGGCAAACTGCCCTGAGCCACCGCCTATGGCAACCGGGCAGGATGGCGAAAGACCTTACTTCGTGTTGAAGCGCCAGCGCGCGTGACCGAGGCGCATCCGATGTCGCCGGCCGCGTCTCATGTTCATATAAGCCAGCATGTCCGGGGCGATATCGGTCCCCCAGGCATTCTGCCAGCCGCTGCCGTCCCACCACTCGACCCAACCGCCCTTGGGGATTTGCGGGATCGGCGCGTGCACGTTGCCCATCAAATCGAATTGCGAATCCGCGGAGGCCATCTGATTGAACCAAGCCGGGGTCACCGCGTTCGCGGCCTGGAAACCATTGATGTTCATGCAATCGCTGGTCACCGGGTCGCAGATCTCCTTGGGGTAGGCGAAGCTGCCGACATAGGTGTAATCGGCGAGCTGCGGGTTGATCAGCATTTCGCCGATCTCGTGTGTTCCCGGGATCGTCCACGGCTGGTTATAGGTCCGGCACGCATCCATTTCGACAAAGCCGGTGGGTTGTCCGCTGCCGGTCCAATCGTGATAGCCCAGACTGTTGGCAAGGGTAGTGTTGGGCGCGATCACCAGCTGCGCCTCATCGTCGCTCGGCGGTGCTGCGGGTGTCGCCGCACGGATTGTCGTGTCGGCGACCTCTGGCCAGAAACGCGCCAGCGGCCCGGTTACCCATGCGGCAGCGCCCGCGACAAAGGCGTCCACCTCGGCCTGCGCCACGGAGGCTTCGTTAATCACGACGATCTTCAAGGACGGCATAGTTCCTCTCCCCAGAGCTACAACCAACGCGATTATAGCAGGGGACATACACTACGCTAAGGAAATGACCGTTTTATGCCCGTCCGGCGCGAACCAGGCGCCGCCGCTCAGCCGTCCCAGACCTGCTTCGGCATCGGCAGGTCGGCAAAGTCGGCGTCGGTCAGCGGACGATCGGCGGCGATGCCGTGCATGTCGAGCAGCATCACCCATTGCCGCGTGTGCTGGCCGATATGCCAGGTCGCGCGCTCCAACACCTCGTGGAGCTTCTGCCGGCCGTAATAGGTGTCGACTTCGGCCTGCGCGCCTTTGTCCGGCGTCGTCGCCCACCAGGTTTCGACCTTGGCTTTGACCCGATTGCCGTACTGCGCCAGCGCGGCGGTCGAGGCCATTTCCCGCGGATCGTGGACCTCGCCCGGCAGACCGTTGCTGAAGAACTTGCCGCCGGCGACCTCGGTAAAGGCCTCGCAGATGCGGAACATGTGATGCGCGAGGCGGCCATAGGCGCGCGGCCGTCCCGGGGTCTGGGTTTCGAGCTCGTCGTCGGGCATTTGCGGGATCATCCGGAGCGCCGCGTCGATATAGCGCTCCATGCGCTCGACCAGTTGCGCCGGGCTGAGCACCGGCCCGGCCTTCTCGTTCAGCTTCAGAAAGGCGACGACCTGGGCGATGTTCTGGGCGAAGACGAACTCGTCGCCGCGCGACAGCACGGGGATCGAGCGCGCCCCGAGGCGCTGCAGCTCGGCCCGGCCGGCCGCGTCAGTAAGGATATTGATCGACTCGAACTCGATCCCACGGACCGAGAGAAACTCTTTCAGTCTCAGGCAGCTGGTTCAGCCAGGCTGCCAGAACGCCTTTAGCGGCGCGGTCTCGGCCATTGCTTGCCCTTTGCGCGGTTGCCGGGTCATGTTCGCCGCGCAGCGCGATGGCGTCAACGACCGTTGCGACATGGCTTCAGTCTGCCGCTGCGGGTTTCGCCCAGCGCCCGTCCTGATCGTAGATCAGCGCGCATAACAGCATGTTGACCGCACGACCGTCGTCGGACAGCGGCAACCACAGCGCCTCATATTGCCGCAGACGAGTGTCGAGGATGCGGTTGTGATGAACGACCAAAGGCTCGCCGCGGTCGACCAGACCCTTGCACTGCTCGATGACGTAATCGCGATATTCCGCGACCGGGAGCTCGTCCAGGAATTTAGCGGTCAGATCATAATGGGCTTGCGCGACCATTTCGGTGCCGTGCAAACGCACGCGAAACCGCAAGGGATCGCGCAGCACCTCGACCAACATCACCCGGCCGAGCAAGCCGCGAAAATCCAGCGGGTCTATATCGCGGCGCGACGGAAATTGGCGGCCCTGCTTCCGCTCCAGCCAGTACTCGTACAGACGGAGCAGGCGCTCGTCGTTGATCGCGCTTGCAATATCGTCCCTTACGTTGGCGACGTGGGCAGACATGCCGCATAGTCTGGCGGTCTGATTAACGAAGCCTTTCCCAATTGCCCGAGGGCGCGAACGGGCGCAGTCGATTGCTCTCCTGCCTTCTCTGGCGCGCGGTGCTGCGCGCGGCTATATAGCGCCGATGCGCCGCACGACGATCTTCGCCCTGGCCGGCATCCTCGTCGTCGTATTCGCCGCGTATACCGCCTTTTGGTGGATCGCTGCCGGCAAGATCAAGCTCGCCGCTGGCGACTGGGCGCAAGCCGCGCACGCGAAGCAGATCGATCTGTCGTGGCAGGGCATCCGGGTCACCGGTTTTCCCTTCGCCTTTCGCTTAGAGCTCACCGACGCGGTGGCAACCGACAAGGCGGCCAATCCGCCGGTCGAGCTGCGCGCGCCGCAGATCTCGGCGAGCGTTCGGCCGTGGAATTTCCATGTTTTCTGGCTCGACGCGCCGGGCAAAATCAGCGTTCTCGCCGGGGCGGACACCGCACCGCTCGCCAAACTCGACGCGAGCGCGGCGGAGGCGGCGGTGGCTATCATCGCGGACAAAGCGACGATCTGGTTCAGCCTGTATCAGCCAAAGCTCGATGCCGCCGTGGCGGCGTCGGCCCGCGTGATCAGCGCATGGGTCATCGTGCCGACCCACCAACCGGCCGATCATACCGATCCCGGCATCGCGATCGCCGCGATCACCCATGATCTAGCGTTACCCGCCGCGCCGCCGGGGTTCGGCAAGACCGTCGACGAGCTCGGCTTTGGCATGACGATGATGGGAGCACTACCCTCGGGTCCGCCGCGGGAGGCCGCCACTGCGTGGCGCGATTCCGGCGGCACGCTCGAACTCGACCGTTTCGATTTGCGCTGGGGCGCGATCGGCGCCACCGCCTCGGGCACGCTGGCGCTCGATGGCGATTTGCAGCCGGTCGCGAGCCTATCGGGCGCGATCTCCGGCTACGACCAGCTGTTGAACGCGCTCGTCGCCGACGGGAAAATCAAGGCGAGCGACGCGCGCGTAGCGAAACTGGCGCTATCGATGCTCGGCCACCCCGGAACCGATGGGCGGCCGCAAATCTCGACCTCGTTCACCATCGAGAATGGCGAGATGCGGCTCGGGCCCGCCAAGCTCGGCAAGGCGCCGCATATCGATTGGTAGCGGAACGCGGGCGTCTCAGCCGTCCGCTTAGGCGGCCGCTAAACCGCGGTGTCGACCCTGTTGTGCCTGGGATCGGTTAGGTGCGTCGGTCGCGTGACAAGCCAGAATGTGATCCCGCCAACCAATCCGGCCACCGTCAGACAAGGGCCTTGGCGCACAAGAGTAATTCCCAAATTTT
This sequence comes from Allostellaceae bacterium, assembly GCA_035935235.1. Lineage (GTDB taxonomy): Bacteria > Pseudomonadota > Alphaproteobacteria > ATCC43930 > CGMCC-115725 > DATARH01. The sequence goes on along the minus strand of DASYXG010000287.1, from coordinate 112 downwards.
GGAGAAAGGTTTGATCCTCTATGAATGAAAGTTTTGGGAGAAGTATATTCGCAATACTACCTAAATATAAGCGCGGACACCGTTCCAAATATCGCAAAATACAACAGAATAT
>DASYXG010000286.1:0-22248 GCA_035935235.1 Allostellaceae bacterium | reverse complement strand
GCCGGCTCGCCACCGTTTCGCCAAAGCGACGGGCGAGTGTGTCGCGCGGCATCGCCATCGCCTCGCCGACCCGCCTGAGGCCGACCCGGTGCAGACCTTCGACGACGGCCGGGTCGAGGCGCAAGGCGGCGGTCGGCAGCGGCGCCAGCGCCGCGCCGGCCTGACCCGGCGGAACGATAAATTTCGCTGCTAAAGCAGCTAATCTGCAGCGGGAGGGACTTTCCTTCTCCCTGCTTGCAAAGCGGGCCACCGCCCAGGCGGCGCCGAGCGTGTCGGCGATCGCCAGGCGATGCGCGATGCCCTGGCGCGCGAGCCGTTGCGACAGGTCGGCGGTCAGCTCCGCCTCGCCGCCCCAGAGATGCGCCGAACCGGTGATCTCGATCTTGACCCCATCGCTGCCGTCCGGCGCGGTCCATGGGCTGTAGCGGCCGCACCATTCGGCGAGATGGCGCAAGGCGGCGGCATCCTCGGCGAGCTCGGCCGGGCGGGTCAGGAGGCCGGGCAGGAACGACAGCGCGTCGGCGAGCGGCATCCCCGCCGCGATGCCCTTGGCGGCGGCGGCCGGGTTGACCGCGGCGAGTATCTGCCGCCCAGAAGCAGCGATCACCGTGGCGAAGGGCGCCTCCTCAGCCGGTCGCGCGCCGGATTTGAGACTCGGCAACAAGCCGCTGCGGCGCAGCCGGTCGATCGCCCAGTTCGACAGGAACAGATACAAGACCCGATGCATCGGCCACCTCTACATTCCAACTCATCTGAGCCGCCGCCGCACCGCGACAGCGCAGCAATTCGACCCGCCAGCGCGGCGTTCCGATCCCCGGTTCATCACTGGGCAGCGATGGGATCGCCGCAACCCGCCAGCGCGTCACCGCCGCGCTCGGCCGCCCGCATTCGGATGCTGCCTCGGCGCCGTTGCGCCAGCGCCGCAGCAACAGCGCGGTAACGCCGGAGCGCTCGGCGGCGAGCTGCAACCGCCGTCCGGCGACCATTGGCAGCTTTCCGATCTCGCCGACCACCGCGGTGACGCCACCAGGGGAATTTGACCCGCGCAGCCCCTCTTCCAGAACCCAAAGAATGTCGTCGTCGCACGGCGCTGTGACCCGCACGATCCGCGTGGGATCGAGCCCATGCTCGGCCAGCCCCGGCCCGTAGAGATCGCCGCGTTTCAGGACCCACAGCACGAGGCCCTGGCCAAGCCGCCCGGCGATGCCGACAGCAAACCCCGCCGCGGTGGCGGCGTCTTCCTCATCAGGGCCGGAGCCAAGGAATTCGTGCACCGCGCCGAGCGCCAACCCGCCGCCCGGCAAGACGCGGTCGATCGCGTCGATTCGAAACGGCAGCACCCCGTGGCGCAGCGCGCCCGGCCGTTCAATCCGGCGGATGCGGTCTTGCAGGGCAACAAGGGCGACGGCGGATGACATTGAAGCGTAACATTTGTTTTAGTGTTCTCTATTTGTTCACATCATCTTCGATTGTCAACCCCGCTTGCTTTGCCGTTAAGATAGGTTCATGGCCCAAGCTCCGCACCCCGACCGCACGCCCAGCGAGATCGACGCGGCGGAAACCACCGCCCGCATCCTCCTCGAAACCGAGGCCGTGCTGTTCAGCCCCGACAATCCATTCACCTTCACTTCGGGACGGCTGTCGCCTGTCTATGTCGATTGCCGGCGGCTGATCTCGTTTCCGCGCGCCCGGCGCAAGCTGATGGATATGGGCGCCAAGCTGATCGAGAACCGGGTCGGATTCGAATCGCTGGACGCGATCGCCGGTGGCGAGACCGCCGGGATCCCGTTCGCCGCCTGGATCGCCGACCGACTGTCGCTGCCGATGCTTTATGTGCGCAAGCAAGCCAAAGGTTTTGGCCGCAACGCCCAGATCGAGGGTGAGCTGAAGGACGACGCGCGGGTGCTGCTGGTCGAGGATCTGGCGAGCGAGGGCACCTCGAAGCTCAATTTCGTGCGCGCGATCCGTCAGGCCGGCGGCGAGATCAGCCACACCTTCGTGATCTTCAACTACGGCATCTTCCCGCACACCGAATCGAGCCTCGCCGCCGAGGGCATTACCCTGCACGCGCTCGCGACCTGGTGGGATGTAGCGGAGGTGGCCCATAAGATGGGCCGCTTCGAGGCCGGGCAGTACGACAAGGTCAGAAGCTTCCTCGAAGACCCGGAGAACTGGCCGGCCAAACGCCCGGCCACGGCCGCGGCGCGCTAATCACCGCTGCTTCGGCAGCCACTCCGCGAGGCGCCTCGCGGCTTCCTCGATGTCCTCGGTCGAGCCGGCGAAGCTGAGACGCACCCACTCGGTGCCGTGGATCGGGTCGAAATCGAGGCCCGGCGTGGTGGCAACCCCTATTTCGGCCAGCATCTTGCGGCAGAAGGCTTCGCTGTCGCGGGTCAGCGACGACACGTCGACATAAAGATAGAACGCGCCGTCGGCCGGCGCGAAGCGGGTAAGGCCGGCCTGCCTCATTGTCGCGATCAGCAAATCACGGTTGGCGCGATAGCGCGCGACATGGGTGTCGAGCTCGGCGCGGCAGCGGAACGCGGCGACCCCCGCGAGCTGCGACAGCGCCGGCGGCGAGATATAGAAATTCTGGGCCAGACATTCGACCGATCGAGCCAGATCGGCGGGCACCAGCATCCAGCCGAGCCGCCACCCGGTCATGCTGTAATATTTCGAGAACGAGTTGACGACGATCGCGTTGCGGCCAAAGGCGCGTGCGGTCTGGGCGGCGCCCTCATAGACGATGCCGTGATAAATCTCGTCGGAGACGAGACGGATGCCGCGCTCGCGGCAGTAATCGGAGAGGCGCTCCAGCGCGGCTGGCGCGATCATCGTGCCGGTGGGGTTGGCCGGGCTGGCGATGATGAGCCCGGCGAGATCGGGGACGTCGGCGAGCAATTCGGGGTTTGGCTGATAATGCGCGTTCTCGCCGACCTCGATCAGCACGGTTTCAAGGCCAAGCGCCGAAAGGATGTTGCGATAGGCGGGATAGCCGGGCGCGGCGAGCGCGACCCGGTCGCCGGCTTCGAACGCGGCGAGAAAGCCGAGCTGAAACGCCGCCGACGAACCAGTGGTGACAACGATCTCGCCGGGATCGACCGTGACCCCGTATTGCGCCCAGTAATGTTCGGCGATGGCCTGGCGCAGCGGCGCGATGCCCTCGGCGTCGGTATAGCCGATGCGGTCGCCGGCGAGCGCCTGCCGCGCCGCGTTGAGCACCGCTTGCGGCGCTGGGGTGCCGGGCTGGCCGACCTCGAGATGGATGACACGCTCGCCCGCCGCCTCGCGCGCGTTGGCGGCGCGCAGCACGTCCATCGCGATGAAGGGGGGAACCAGGCCGCGGCGGGAAACCTTGAGACTCATTCGCTTAATGTGCGGGGAAAGGTTGCCATTGGCGAGGGGCATTCGCTATGACGAGCGCCGCTTCTTTCGGGGGACACAACAAAGATGGCCAAGGTCAGCCTCATCGGCATGTCGGGGAGCTTGCGCGTCGGCTCGTATTCGAACGCGATCATCGAGACTCTCCGTGAGCGGTTTGCCGAGCGCGCCGATCTGCGGCTTTACGATCTGGCGCCGATCCCGCTCTACAACCAGGATTTCGAGGGCGAGAAACGTCCGCCGGTGGTCAAGCAGATGCTCGCCGATATCGAGGCGGCGGATGGGTTGGTGTTCTGCGCGCCGGAGTTCAACCACTCGATCCCGGGCGTGCTGAAAAACGCGATCGACTGGGCCTCGCGCCCGGCTTTCGCCTCGGTGCTGGCCTATAAGCCGGTGGCGATCATGGCGACCTCGCGGGGGCCGCTGGGCGGGGCGCGGTGCCTCGAGCACATGAAGGTGGCGCTCGATTCGTGTCTGTCGCGGGTGACCTTGGCGCGCGAGGTCATCATCACCGCGGCGGAGAGCAAGATCAAGGACGGCAGGCTTGCTGACGAGACCTCGCTCGGCTTCGCCACCGGTGCCATTGAAGCGCTGTTGCAGGAAATCGCGCTGTGGAAAGGCGCCAAGGACTAATTGAGCGTCGAGGCGTCTTTCTGATTGATGCAGCGCAACAGCTTCCAATAGCCGAACAGGTTGCTCGGGCGGATTTCCCGCACTGTCAGCTTGCTGTCGCGCATGAAGGTGTCGAACTCAAAATCGGGGTGGAACCCGATATGCCGCGCGAGGTGGGCTAGGCGCTTCTCAAAAAAGCGCACCGCCCAATTCTCGCTCATGAAATGGTTGACCAACACGATCGTGCCGCCGGGGATACAGACACGACGCATCTCGGCGGCGAACTGCGCCGGGTTTGGTACGACCGGCGCGACGTAAAGCGCCAGCACCGCGTCGAACGAGTTGTCGGCGAACTCCATGTGCTCGGCATCCATCAGATGGAGCCCCTCGACATGGGTGAGGTTCTCGCGCGCGACCCGCGCCTCGGCCTTGGCCAGCATCTCGGCCGACACATCGATACCGGTCACGTGCGAATCGCGCCGGAAATGCGGTAGCGACAGACCGGTGCCGACGCCAACCTCGAGAATGCGCTGCCCGGGCCGATCGTTGGCGATACGCACGGCCTCCTTGCGGCCGGGATGGAATACCGGGCCAAAGACAAAGTCGTAAGAGCCGGAAACCCACCGATAGGTGCGGATGGTGTCGCGGAGGTCCATTAGTTCGCCCTCGTCGCGGTCGACGCAAGCGCTGCCGCCGTCGCTCGCGAAAGTGCCCCCGGTCGCCGCGTTTGTAAACCTTTCGCTGAAGCCGTTGGCGACGCCGGTTACCGATTTATGGCAGTCGGACAACAACTATAGGAGCGACGCAGGGGTTTCGCCATCGCCGGCGCAATATAACCAAAGCGCTCAAATCAGGGTGATATGGTCGGCTTCGAGTCCCTTGCGGCCATCGACGACCTCGACCCGTACCCGCTGACCCGTACCCAGCGCCTCGAGGCCGCTGCGACGCAGGGCCGTGATGTGGATGAAGACGTCCTTGCCGCCGCCGTCGGGGGCGACGAAGCCATAGCCCTTGTCGGGCTCGAACCACTTGACCGCGCCCTCCATCGTGCTCGCCGGCCGTGCGCGGCGCTCACCCATCCCTGGTGCGACCACGGTGCTGAGATCGATGTTGATGACGCTGGTGACGAGCGGACCCTTGGCCCCGGGGCCGACCTCGCAGGTAATCGAGGCGCCTTCCTGAACGTCCTCGTAACCGGCGCGACGCAAAATCGCCATCGGCAGAAACGCGTCCGGCGAGCCGTCGGCCATGGTGACGAAACCGAAGCCTTTACTGGCGTTGAACCACTTGACCTTGGCCTCGACGGTCTGGGTCGGCGGGGCTTCCTCGGGGGCGGAGCCCGTGCGGCGGTCGAACATCAATATCCTCTAAACGCGGGGCCACAAAACTGTAGCGTAAAAAACTTGTCGCGCGCTAGCGCGCCGACAGCGAGTCGCCATAGCTACCGGTAGTTTCGCGCTATTTCGCGCGCTTCTTTAAGTTCCATGTAAGGTTGAGAGGCGTATTGCGGTTTTCCCTATCGTTCGCCATGTGGTTGACCGGCGGTTCCTGGCATGACTTACCGGCTTGGCGTGGCCTTGCATCGCGGCGGCGATCGCCTATCATCCGAGCGGAGCGCGGGTGTAGCTCAATGGTAGAGCAGAAGCTTCCCAAGCTTACGACGAGGGTTCGATTCCCTTCACCCGCTCCAATCCCGGCTCCGAAAATCAGGCCGGTCGCCGCGGCACCAGCAGTGCCGGGGTGAAGGTCTGCACCACCTCGCCGTCCTGGTTCAGGGTGGTCACTCGGACTTTGACGATGCCCTGCCCCGGCCGCGACTGCGACAGCCGGGCTTCCAGGATTTCGCTTTCGACATGGATTTCGTCGCCGGGCCGCAGCGGCTTCAGCCAGACGAGCTCGCCACCGAAGCCGAGGATGCCGCCCGCGGGGCGGAACTCGCTGCCGACCACGAGGCGCATGGTTAGCGCCGCGGTGTGCCAGCCGCTCGCCGCGAGCCCATCGAACAGGCTTGCCTTTGCTGCCGCCTCGTCGAGATGGAAGGGCTGCGCGTCGAAGCTGGCGGCGAAGTCCTTGATCTCGGCGGCGGTTACGGTCAGCCGGTCCGAGCCGAATTTCTGCCCCGCGGCGAAATCCTCGAAATACTGCATCAGCTCCTCACGCCGATGGGTTTGGCGAACCAGACGCCGGCGGCGACCGCGGCGGCGTTGATGCCGCCGAATACCGCCAGCGCGAGCGCCAGCGCCGCGAACACATAGACCAGATCGCCGGTAAGGCGAAAGGCGACCCAGCCGCCGCCCGCGGCGAGCACAAAACGCGTCACCGCGGCAGTCAGCGGCCAGCGCAGCCGCCCCGCGCCTTGCGAGGCGAAATAGAGCGCCATGCCGAGGCCGAAAAGCCCGTAGCACGGGCCGACGACGCGCAGATACTGGGAGCCGGCCGCGAGCATTGCCGGATCGCGGTCGAAGAGGCGGAGCCAAGCGAACGGCAGCGCCGCCGCGACCAGCCCGATCGTCTCGGTCAAGCCGAAGGCGATGGCGGCGCCGATCCATGCCGTGCGCAACGCCCGCGCGCCATTTCCGGCGCCGATGCTGGTGCCAACCATCGCCACCAGCGGGCTGCCGAGGCCGAACACCAGCGGCACCAGCAGGTACTCCAGCCGCGAGCCGACACCATAGCCGGCGATCGCCGCCGCGCCGAACTGACCGACCAGCGCGGTGGTGATGGCGACCGTCGCATTGGTCTGAACGGTGATGATTGCGGCGATCGCGCCGACGCGGAGGATGTCGGCGAACAACCGCTTCTCAAGACGCCAGCCAGTGAGCCGAAGACGCACGACGCTGCGCCCCGAGGTGAGATACCAGCCAAGGGCCGCCACCCCGATCACATAGTAGGCGATCAACGCGACGCCGCCGCCCGCGACCCCGAGCCGCGGAAACGGTCCCCAGCCGAAGATCAGCGCCGGTGACAGCGGCACGAGAACGATAGTCAGGCCGACGCTGACCAGGGCCGGCGTCGCCATGTTGCCGGTGCCGCGAATGACATTGGCGAGCGCGTTGAACAGCCAGATCAGAACCATGCCGGCGAAGACGACATTGGAGTAGGTCAGCGCCGCATCGAGCGCGGCGCCGCTCCCGCCCATTGCCGAATAAAGCGCTTTGCCGCCAATAAGCGCCACGGCGCTGAAGACGAGCGCGAAGCCGATCGCGATCGCTATGGCGTGCACCGCGAGGCGATCGGCGTCGTCACGGCGTCCGGCGCCAAGCGCGCGCGCTACCGCCGACGAAATCCCGCCGCCGACCGCGCCCGCCGACATCATCTGCATCAACATCACCGCCGGGAATACCAGCGCGATCCCGGCCAACGCCGAGGTGCCGAGCCAGCCGATGAAATAGGTCTCGACTAGCCCCAGGCTGGCCTGCACCACCATGACCAGCATGTTGGGCGCGGCTAGGCGGATCAGGGTCGTAGCGATCGGCGCCTCAAGCAGCCGACGGGTGCGCGGGTCCAAAGCCGAGCGCGGCGGCGCGACGGGCAATGCCGTCGGTTCTGGAAGTTCGTCGGCGATCCCATAGGTTGCGGCAAGGTTGGCGGAACCGAGCGGCATGCTATCCTCTGCTTTGCAAAAGCGCTTAATCGAGCGTATATGCACCTATATATGGGTGTATATGCGCTTTGTCCAGATTGTGACGTGAGATGAGCGACGCACCGCGATTTCAGGAATGCAACTGCCTGGCGATCCGTCAGGCAGCCCGACATGTGACGCAGTTCTACGACCAGATATTTGCGCCGACAGGGTTGCGGGCGACGCAGTACGCCATCCTCAGTCGTCTCAGATGGGGGGGGCCGATGTCGATCAACGCGCTTGCCGCCAAGTTGGTGATGGACCGCACGACCTTGGGCCGCAACATCCTGCCGTTGCAGCGCGACGGGCTGATCGAGGTGGCGCCGAGCGCGACCGATCGCCGCCGCCACGAGTTGCGCTTGACCGAGGCAGGACTAGCCCGCCATCGCGCCACGGTCGAGCGATGGGAAGAAGCGCAGAAAAAATTCAACGAGGTCTTCGGCGACGACCGGGCCGCCGAGTTGCGCGGCTTATTGCGTGAGGTCGTCGCCAGCGATTTCGCCGGTCCGGCTTAGCCGCGCCTAGAACGGGAGCTTCATCCCACCCGGAAGGTTGAGGCCGCCGGTCAGCTTGTGCATCTCGGCCTCGGTGTGAGCGTTGACCTTCTGCCGCGCGTCGTTGAAAGCAGCGACGACCAGATCCTCGACGACCTCGCTGTCGCTCGGGTCGAGTACCGATTTGTCGATCTTGATCTTCTTCAATTCGCCCTTGCCGTTGAGCGTCACCTGAACCATTCCGCCACCGGCCATGCCGGTCATCTCGACGGTTTCGAGCTGCGCCTGGATCTCGGCCATCTTTTGCTGCATCTGCTGGGCCTGCTTCATCAGCTGACCGAGATTCTTCATAGCTCGTCCTCTTCGCTGCCGGCGGCATCCTCGCCAGGTTCGACGCTGTCTTCGTCTCCGGCGGCCTGGCCGCCGCCGGCAAAGCGCTCGCGCACGGCGGCGATGGTCGCGCCAGGGAAGGCGTCGAGCACCGCGCGCACTAGCGGGTGGCGGGCGACCTCGCTCTCCAATTCGCTAACGCGCGCCCGTTCCTGCTGTTCGAGGGTCGGCGCGCCATCTTCTTGCGACACCGCGACGACCCAACGCGTGCCGGTCCACTCGCCTAGCTTTTGCCCCAGCCGGCTCGCGAGGTCGCGCGGCGCGCCCTCGGCCGGACGGAACTCGATCTGACCGGGCTCAAACGCGACGAGATGAACCTGCGTACGCAGCTGCGCCGCGGTAACGCCTTCGCGGTGCCGGTCAAAGAGCGCGACGGTCTCGGTGAAATTTTGCGGCACCGGGTCGAGCGACGGACCGCGCGGCGGTGCGACCGGCAGCGCCGCGGGATCTCGCTGAGGCTCCGGTTCGAACGCCACCATTGCCGGCGCGGCGTTGCCGCTATCGGCGCGGGGCAGCGCAATCGTGGCCGGCGGCCCGCTGGCGAACGGCTCGACAAAGACGGGTTCGGTGCCGCCGGGTGACTCGACGGTGGGCGGCGGACCGGGCTCGGCCGCGACGGGTCTAGCCACGAGCGGCGCGGGCGCGGAAGATACCGTGCCGAGGTCGATGCTCTTTACCAACTCGGCGGGAACCGGAAGATCGGCGACATAAGCAAGGCGAACCAGCACCATCTCCGCCGCTTGGCGGGCGCCAGGAGCGGCTTGAACCTCCTCGATGCCCTTTAGCAGCATCTGCCAAGCACGCGCCAGCACCGGCATCGGTAATTGTGCCGCCAGAGGCCGGGCGCGCTCGCGGTCGCCTTCCTCCATCGGGTCGCCGGCGCCGGCCTCGGGTACGAGCTTGAGCCGGGTGACGAAATGCGCGAGATCGAGGAGGTCCTGGATCACCGAGAGCGGATCGGCGCCGCCTTGATAGAGCGCCTCCATGCGGTCGAGCGCGCCAGCGGCGTCGCCCTTCAGCACGGTCTCGAACAGATCGAAGATGAGGCCGCGGTCGGCGATGCCGAGCATGTCGCGCACCAAATCCTCGGCGATCGGGCCGCCCAGGGTCGAACCACCAGCGAGTGCGATCGCCTGGTCGAGCAGCGACAGGCCATCGCGCACTGAGCCGTCGGCGGCGCGAGCGATGAGGCCGAGCGCCGCCGGTTCGATCTCCACCGCCTCGGCCTTGGCGATTCCCTGGTAATGCGCGACGAGTTGTTCGATCGGCACGCGGCGCAGCGAGAAGCGCTGGCAGCGCGACAGCACCGTCACCGGCACTTTCTGGATTTCGGTGGTGGCGAAGACGAATTTGACGTCGGGCGGCGGCTCCTCGAGCGTCTTCAACAACGCGTTGAAGGCGTTCTTGGAAAGCATGTGCACTTCGTCGATGATGTAGACCTTGAACCGCGCCGAGACCGGGCGGTAGCGCATGCCGTCGGTGAGTTCGCGGATGTCGTCGACACCGGTGCGCGAGGCGGCGTCCATTTCGATCACGTCGACATGGCGGTCCTCGGCGATGCCCCGGCAGTGTTCGCACTCGCCGCAGGGACTGACGGTCGGCCCACCTGTGCCATCGGGTCCGACGCAATTGAGCGCGCGGGCGATGATCCGCGCGGTCGTGGTCTTGCCGACTCCACGCACCCCGGTGAGGATAAAGGCGTGGGCGACCCGGCCGCTCGAGATCGCGTTCGCCAGGGTGCGCACCATCGCCGCCTGGCCGATCAGCTCGGCGAAGGTCTGCGGCCGGTATTTGCGGGCCAGCACGCGATAATGGGTCGCGGCGTCGCTCATCGATGGGCGATGACCATGGCGCTGAAAAGAGGTGGGAGACCGAACGAACGACCCAGGCCGGAACTCGTTACGGCTGCTTCCTTCCGGACCTGACCGGGTTGGCGAGGGACCTGTCCGCCGCCGACCTCCCGCCGCACTATATCAGGTGCCGAGACGTGCGCGGCAAGTTTCCGGCACCGGAGCACCGGCTCCGCGCTAAAACCCGCGTCGAAAGCGGAGGGGGCGATGCATCGAAGCTTCACCACGGGCGCGGCTATCCTCATGCTCCTGAGCCATCCGGCGCTGGCGGAGGACACGCCCAAGCGGGGCGGTACGCTGACTTACCTGATTCCTGCCGACGCACCGCCGAGCTTCGACGGACATCGCGAGAACACGTTCGCGACAATCCACGCGATGGCGCCATTCTACAGCGTGCTGATCCGGGCGAACCCGGACAATCCGAGCGACACGACCCAATTCGTCTGCGATGTCTGCAGCGCGATTCCCGCGCCCACCGATGATGGCCGCACCTACGCCTTTCCGATCCGCACGGACGTCAAGTTTCACGACGGATCGCCGCTGACCGCCTCTGATGTGGCGGCGAGTTGGAACGAGATCATCTTCCCGCCGGACGGGGTCATCAGCGCACAGCGCGGTTATTATTCGATGGTCGACACGGTCGAGGCGCCCGACGCGAACACCGTCGTCTTTCATCTCAAATTCGCCACCGCGGCGTTTTTGCCGGCGCTCGCTAACCCCTATACCTTCATCTACGAGAAGGCGATCCTCGACGACCCCAGCCGCGGCCCGCATTGGTATGAAAAGAATGTGATGGGCTCCGGCCCGTTTCGCTTCAAGGACTATCAGGCCGGGCAATCGGTCACCGGCGAACGCAACCCCGATTACTTCCGCCCAGGCCTACCTTATCTCGACGGCTTTATCGGCATTTTCGCAGACAAGCAGGCGACCCGGGTCGCGGCGATCCGTGGCGACCGCGCGGCAATCGAGTTTCGCGGTTTTCCGCCAGCGACTCGCGACGAACTCGTCGCGGCGCTGGGCGATCAGCTCGCGGTTCAGGAGAGCGATTGGAACTGCGGGGCGCTGATTACGCCGAATCACCAGAAGAAACCGTTCGGCGATGCCCGGGTACGTCGCGCGCTCACCCTGGCGATCGACCGCTGGGGAACCGCGGCCGCTTTGGCGAAGATCACCATCGAAAAGACGGTCGGCGGGGTCGGGTTTCCCGGCTCGCCGCTGGCGGCGACCAAGGATGAGCTGCAGCAGTTGGCGGGATACTGGCCGGACATCGACAAGTCTCGCGACGAGGCGAAACGGTTATTGAAGGAGGCTGGCGCCGAGGGGTTGAGCTTTGAATTGGTCAACCGCAATGTCGACCAGCCGTACAAGTTCAATGCGACCTGGGTGATCGACGAGTGGAGCAAGATCGGCCTTAAGGTGACTCAGAAAGTGCTCGCCACCGGTCCCTACGTCGAGGCGATGAAGCACGGCGATTTCGCGGTGGCGCTCGACGGCGATTGCCAAACTGTCGTCAACCCGCTGCTCGACGGCACCAAATACCTGCCGCACTCGGTGTCTCCCTTCAATTTCGGCAATTACGAGGATCCCGAGGAGATCGCCATCTACAACCGGATGCTGCTCGAGCCCGACTTCGCCAAGCAGCGCGACCTGATGCGGCAGTTCGAGAAGCGTGTGCTCGACACCGAGGCGCACGAGATCTTCCTGTTATGGCGCTATCGCATCGTGCCCTATCGCAGCTATGTCAAAGGCTGGAAGATCAGCCCCAGCCATTACGTCAATCAGGATCTGGCGACAATCTGGCTCGATAAATAGCGCGAACCTCGGCGCCTCGTCGTTCGTTTCCCAATACCTGAACCTGAACGTGGGTGAGAGAATGCCAGCGAAATCGAAGGCGCAGCAAAAGGCGGCGGGCATGGCGCTCGCGGCCAAGCGCGGGGAGCTGAAGGTCAGCGAGCTCATGGGCGCTTCGCGGCAAATGTACGAATCGATGAACGAGGAACAGCTCGAGGAATTCGCCGCGACCAAGCGCAAGGGTAAGCCCGAGCACGTGCGGTAGCGGTTTGTGCCGCATCGACCGGGATGCGGCTGCAAAGGCGGCGTGGTAGCGTCTTCTCCGATCCAAGGAGAAGTCAGATATGGCCGTCTTGAAGCATCTCGCCAAACTCGACATTCCCGGCGGCGGCCAGGTCGTCGCTGAGGGCGACCATGCCTATGTCGGCCATATGGGACCGCCCGACGGCACCTCGATTGTCGATGTCAGCGACCCGAGGAAGCCGCGCATCGTCAGCCGGATCGAGATTCCGAGCTTTATGCACTCGCACAAGGTGCGGGTGCACGGCGATGTGATGCTGGTCAACCAGGAGCTATTTCGCGCCCGCAACCCCGAGAAGCCCGAGGGCTGGGCCGGCGGCATCAAGATCTACGACGTCAAGGACAAGACCCGTCCGTGCGAAATCGGACGTTACAAATCGGGTGGCTCGCACCGGTTCGATTCCGATGGACGCTACGCTTACATATCGTCTGAGGAGGAAGGATATGTAGGAGATATCGTTGTCATCCTCGATCTCGCCAATCCGACGAGGCCCGAGGCGATCGGCAAGTGGCATATGCCGGGGCAATGGACCGCCGGCGGCGAGACCCCGACCTGGCCCGGCCGGCGGCACCGCTGCCATCATCCGCTGCGCCGTGGCGACCGGCTCTACACCAGCTACTGGCATGGCGGGTTCGTCATCCTCGATTGCAGCGATCTGCGGAACCCGAAATTCATCTCCGGTCTCGATTGGAGCCCGCCCTACCCGTGTCCGACACACACGGTATTGCCGATCCCCTATGAGCTGATGGGGCGCAAAGTCGCGGTGGTGACCGACGAGGAGGTCTCCGACCGGCTGACCTCGTCGCCCAACGCCTTTATGTGGATCGTCGATATCACCGATGAGGAACACCCGGTGCCGATCTCGACCTGGGCGGTGCCGCATGACAAGCCATTCGACCCGCTCTGCTGGTTCGGCGCGCACCAACCGCAGGAGACGGTCAACGGCAACATTATCCTCGTCACCTGGTTCGGCGGCGGGCTGCGCGCAGTCGATATCTCAAACCCATACAGGCCGGAAGAAGTGGATTCGTTTATGCCGGCCCCCGGCGCCGGGCAGACGATCGTGCAGTCGAACGACGTCTTCGTCGACAAGTCGCGCGGCCTGGTCTTCCTGATCGACCGGCTGAACGGGCTCGATATTCTCGAACTGACGGGCTGAGGTAGCAGACCAAGCCGCAATGTCCGAGCTCGATACGCTGATCCAATTGCTAGCGAAACTGCCGGGGCTGGGGCCGCGCTCGGCCAGACGCGCGGCACTGCACCTGATCAAGCGTCGCGAGAGCGTCATGGAGCCGCTGGCCGCGGCGTTGCGCGACGCGGCGGCGGCGATCCGCCCGTGTCCGGTCTGCGGCAATCTCGACACGGTCGAGCCCTGCGCGATCTGCCGCGACCCGCGCCGCGACCCTAACCTGATCTGCGTCGTCGAGGATTTGGCCGATCTCTGGGCGCTGGAGCGCACCGCCGCGTTTCGCGGCCGCTATCACGTACTGGGGGGGACATTGTCGGCGCTGGACGGGGTCGGGCCCGAAGACCTCGCCATCGGCAAATTGGTCGCGCGGCTGTCGCCGGGCATGGAGTTGATCCTCGCGCTCAACGCGACAGTCGACGGGCAGACGACGGCGCATTACATCGCCGACCGCGCTGTCCCCACGGGTGCGACCGTGTCGCGGCTGGCCCAGGGCGTGCCGATCGGCGGCGAGCTCGACTATCTCGACGAAGGCACCCTGACCGCGGCGCTCAAGGCGCGACGGTCGCTTTAAGCCGCCCTTCGGCTTCTGACCCGGTGCTGGCCGGAATCCTCTTCCTCGAAGAGGTCGGCGAGACGCTCGAGCATGACGCCGCCCAACTGCTCGGCATCGACGATGGTGACAGCGCGGCGGTAGTAGCGGGTCACATCGTGCCCGATGCCGATCGCGGTCAATTCCACCTCGCCGGTGCGTTCGATGTCGCGAATGACCTCGCGCAAATGCTTTTCGAGGTAGTTGCCGGGGTTGACCGACAGGGTCGAATCATCGACTGGCGCGCCGTCCGAGATCACCATCAGGATCTTGCGTTCCTCGGTGCGAGTGAGCAGCCGATTGTGCGCCCAAGCGAGAGCCTCGCCGTCGATGTTCTCCTTGAGGATGCCCTCGCGCAACATCAGGCCGAGGCTGCGCCGCGCACGTCGCCATGGCGCGTCGGCGGGCTTGTAGACGATGTGGCGCAAATCGTTGAGCCGGCCGGGGTTGGGCGGCTTGCCGGCGGCGATCCAGCGCTCGCGCGACTGGCCGCCTTTCCACGCCTTGGTGGTGAAGCCGAGGATCTCAACCTTGACCGCGCAGCGCTCCAGGGTGCGGGCGAGAATGTCGGCGCTCATCGCCGCGACGGTGATCGGCCGGCCGCGCATTGAGCCGGAATTGTCGATCAACAGGGTGACGACCGTGTCGCGGAAATCGGTCTCACGCTCGCGCTTGTAGGCGAGGGGCAGCACCGGGTTGGCGACCACGCGGGCCAGCCGCGCCGCGTCGAGGATGCCCTCGTCGAGGTCGAACTCCCAGGCGCGGGTCTGGCGCGCCAAGAGGCGGCGCTGAAGCCGGTTGGCGAGCCGGGCGATGACGCTCTGCAGATGCGACAATTGCTGGTCGAGCAGGTGGCGCAGCCGGCCGAGTTCGTCGGCATCGCACAACTTATCGGCCTCGATTACCTCATCCGACAGCGTGTTGAAGGCGCGGTAAATCGCGTTCTCGTCGGGACGGCCACGCGGCATCTGGCCGGGGCGGCCGGGCCGACCGGGATCGTCGTCGCTGGCGCCCGGCATCATCTCGCCGTCGGTGTCGGCGTCGCCGTCCTGCTCAGCGTCGTCGGTGGCGCCGTCGGCCGGCGCACCCTCCATCGAGGGCTGGGCGCCGGCTGTGGCGCTTTCGCCGCTATCGGTCTGGTTCTCACCGTCCTGCTCGTCGCCCTGGCTTTGCTGGTCGTCGGAC
Organism: Allostellaceae bacterium; assembly: GCA_035935235.1. GTDB lineage: Bacteria > Pseudomonadota > Alphaproteobacteria > ATCC43930 > CGMCC-115725 > DATARH01. The sequence goes on along the minus strand of DASYXG010000286.1, from coordinate 6,844 downwards.
GACTCGTCCATCTCGCCAAGATCGAGATCGAGGTCCTGGATCAGCCGTCGCGTGGTGCGGGCGTAGGCGTCCTGGTCGAGAATCTGCTTGTCGAGCTCGCTGAGGTCCTTGGCGATCTTGCCCTCGAGCCAGGGCCGCCACAAATCGACGACCTTCCGCGCCGCCGGTGGCGGTGGCTCCCTGGTCAGCGCCTCGCGGGTGAGGAGCCGCACCGCCTCGGCCATCGTCCCCTCGGTGCGCTCGGTGACGCGCTCGAAACCTTGGCGCCGATACTGCTCGTCGAGCATTGCCGAGAGGTTGGCGGAGACCCCGACCATACGCTTGGAGCCCAACGCTTCGACCCGTGCCTGCTCCAGCGACTCGAAAATCGCTCGCGCCAGCGGCCCACCGGGCACCCGTTTCGAATGCACTGCATCGTCATGATATTTGAGCCGCAACGCCAGGCTGTCGGCGGCGCCGCGCAGCTGCGCCACCTCGTCGGGCGGCAGGTCGCGCGCCGGGTTCGGCAAACGCACACGCCGCCCCGAAAGTCCGGCCGGCTCCGGGCCGAAGGTGACGTTGACCTCGTCATCCTCGGCGATCGCCCGCAATGTCGTCGCGGTCGCCCGCTTGAAGATTTCGGTCGGCGAGAAATCTTGCGCCATGCGGCTTACCTCCCTCTACATCAAGGTCGCGTTAACGCCAGTCTCGGGCAGCTCGGTGCCGAAGCAGCGCTGATAGTACTCGGCGACCGCCGGGCGTTCCGTCTCGTCACATTTGTTGAGGAAGGTGAGGCGGAAGGCGAAGGCAAGGTCGTTGAAGATGCGCGCATTCTCGGCCCAGGTCATCACCGTGCGCGGCGACATCACGGTCGAAATATCGCCGTTGATGAAGCCGTTGCGGGTGAGGTCGGCGAGCGCGACCATCGCGCTGATCTTCCGCTTGCCCTCCTCGTTGTCGTAATGCGGCACCTTGGCGAGCACGATGTTGCACTCGGCGTCGTGCGGCAGGTAGTTGAGCGTCGCGACGATGCTCCAGCGGTCCATCTGGCCTTGGTTGATCTGCTGGGTGCCGTGGTAGAGGCCGGTGGTGTCGCCGAGGCCGACCGTGTTGGCGGTGGCGAACAGGCGGAACGCCTTGTGCGGGCGGATCACCCGGTTCTGGTCGAGCAGGGTCAGCTTGCCCTCGACTTCGAGCACGCGCTGGATGACGAACATCACGTCCGGACGGCCGGCATCGTATTCGTCGAAGCACAGCGCTACCGGGTGCTGCAGCGCCCAAGGCAGGAGGCCCTCGCGGAACTCGGTCACCTGCTTGTTGTCGCGCAAGACAATCGCGTCCTTGCCGATCAGGTCGATACGGCTGATATGGCTGTCGAGGTTGACGCGGATGCACGGCCAGTTAAGGCGCGAAGCGACCTGCTCGACATGGGTCGACTTGCCGGTGCCGTGGTAGCCGCAGATCATCACACGGCGGTTGAAGGCAAACCCGGCGAGGATCGCCAACGTCGTGTCATGGTCGAAGCGATAGGCCTCGTCATGATCGGGGACGTGCTCACTCGGCTGGCTGAACGCTGGCACTTCGAGGTCGCTGTCGATGCCGAAAGTCTGGCGCACCGACACTTTGATGTCGGGCATGCCGATAGGCGTGACGGGGAGTTCCGTAGGTTGAACGGTGGCCATTCTCTTGGGACTTTCTAGGGTTGGTTCGTGGGTCGGTCGAGCGGTCGGTCCTGCTGAAGGGTCAAGCGAGGTAGCTGGCTTTGAGCGTGGTGTAGGCCTGATTGATGATCTTCAGCTTTTCCTCCGCTTCCTTGTCCCCGCCGTGAGCGTCGGGGTGGTGCAGTTTCACCAGCACCTTGTATCGAGCCTTGAGACTGGATTGGGTAAAGGGCGGGTCGAGGTCGAACACCGCCAGCGCCTGCTCGCGAGCCGAGGCGGCGCGCGAGCCCGCGTCGGACCCGTGGTTGCCGTTGCGCCGCTGTTGCTGGCCGTCCTTGCCATAGAGGCCGAGCGCATCGTTAATCCGCGCCTCGTAGGCCGGCCCGTGGCGCTGACCGAGCTTCCAGCTTGGCCGTTGCCAAACCGTGTCGCGGCGGATCTCGGCCTCGATCTCGATTTCGCTCATCCCGGCATAGTAGTTCCAGGCGGCATTGTAGCTGCGCACGTGATCGAGACAGAACCAGTAGTAATGGTTGAGCTCGAGGCGCGAGCGGGGCGCACGGAACTCGCCGCCGGCTTCGCAGCCGGGGTGGTCGCAAAGCCGTGACGGTGGCACCGGCGCTACTGTCACGGCTGGATCGGTCACAACCCGCCTCATCGGCTCAGTATGGGTAACCAGCCCGCCCGTGACAAGGATTGCAGGCGGGTCGCAGGGTTGCGCCCGGTGCGGCTAATCGTCGAGCTTTGGCCGAAATGAAAGCTGCCTGTCCGCGTCGCCACGGACAGGCAGCTCCTTGGTCAGTTCTGGTCGGGCAGCCTAGAAGTCCATGCCGCCCATGCCGCCGCCACCGGGCGGCATCATCGGCGGGCTCTTGGGCTCCGGCTTCTCGGCGACCATCGCCTCGGTGGTGATCAAGAGACCAGCGATCGACGCGGCGTCTTGCAGCGCGTGCCGCACGACCTTGGTCGGGTCGATGATGCCCGCCTTGATCATGTCGGTGAACTCGCCCTTCTGCGCGTCGTAGCCGTAGGTCGTGGTTTTGCTCTCGAGCAGCTTGCCGACGATGATCGAGCCGTCGGTGCCGGAATTCTCGGCGATCTGTCGCACCGGCGCCTGAAGCGCGCGGCGAACGATATCGATGCCGACCTTCTGGTCGTTGTTGCTCGGGGTCAGCTTGTCAAGGGAGCGCGAAGCATAGAGCAGAGCGGAACCGCCACCGGCGACAACACCCTCCTCGACCGCGGCGCGGGTCGCATGCATCGCGTCGTCGACCCGATCCTTCTTCTCTTTCACCTCGACCTCGGTCGAGCCGCCGACCCGAATCACCGCGACGCCGCCCGCGAGCTTGGCCAGCCGCTCCTGCAGCTTCTCGCGGTCGTAGTCGGAGGTGGTCTCGTCGATCTGCTGGCGGATCTGGGTGCAGCGGCCCTCGATGTCGGCTTTCTTGCCGGCGCCGTCGATGATCGTGGTGTTCTCCTTCTCGACCCGCAGCTTCTTGGCTTGGCCGAGCATGTCGAGCGTCACGTTCTCGAGCTTGATACCGAGATCTTCGCTGATCACTTGGCCGCCGGTGAGGATCGCGATGTCCTCGAGCATTGCCTTGCGACGGTCGCCAAAGCCCGGCGCCTTCACGGCAGCGACCTTGAGGCCGCCGCGCAGCTTGTTGACGACGAGCGTCGCCAGCGCCTCACCCTCGACGTCCTCGGCGATGATGAGCAGCGGCCGGCCGCTCTGCACCACCGACTCCAGCACCGGCAGCATCGCCTGCAGCCCCGAAAGTTTTTTCTCGTGAATGAGGATGTAGACGTTATCGAGGTCGGCCAGCATCTTCTCGGCATTGGTGACGAAATACGGCGAGAGATAGCCGCGGTCGAACTGCATCCCCTCGACGACGTCGAGTTCGGTCTCGAGGCTCTTTGCCTCTTCGACCGTGATCACGCCCTCGTTGCCGACCTTCTGCATGGCCTCGGCGATCTTGTCGCCGGTATCGCGGTCGCCATTGGCGGCGATCGTGCCGACCTGGGCGATTTCCTCGCTGGTCGAGATCTTTTTCGACTGGGTCTTGAGATTGGCGACCACCGCGTCGACAGCGAGATCAACGCCGCGCTTCAGGTCCATGGGATTCATGCCCGCGGCTACCGCTCTGGCGCCCTCTCGGACGATCGACTGCGCCAGCACCGTCGCGGTGGTGGTGCCGTCGCCGGCCTGGTCGTTGGTCTTCGAGGCGACTTCGCGGACCATCTGCGCGCCCATGTTCTCGAACTTGTCGGAGAGCTCGATCTCCTTGGCGACGGTGACACCGTCCTTGGTGATGCGCGGAGCGCCGAACGACTTGTCGAGCACGACGTTGCGGCCCTTTGGCCCCAGCGTCACCTTGACCGCGTTGGCGAGAATGTCGACGCCGCGCAGCATCCGGTCGCGCGCATCGGTAGAAAATTTGACTTCCTTAGCTGCCATTTTCGTATTCCTCCAAAGCCGGTCAGGCGATTACGCCCATGATGTCGGACTCTTTCATGATGATCAGCTCTTCGCCGTCGAGCTTGACCTCGGTGCCCGACCATTTGCCGAACAGCACCCGGTCGCCCTTCTTGACGTCCATCGGCACGAGCTTGCCATCATCGCCGCGGGAGCCCGGGCCGCACGAAACGACCTCGCCTTCCATCGGCTTTTCTTGCGCGGTGTCGGGAATGATGATGCCTCCCGATGTCTTTGCTTCGGATTCCACGCGCCGAACCAGCACGCGGTCATGCAATGGCCGAAATGCCATAAAGCCCTCCTTGAGATTTCGCTTAGCGACCCGAATTAGCACTCTAGGGGTAAGAGTGCTGCTGACATAGTTGGCTGGCCCTAAATTGTCAAGCGCGGGGCGGAATTTGCCATTTTGACCTGGAATTTTGACAAGTGTGAGGGCGCAGCGCACTCTCGCTGCGTTATAGTGTGGCGTTGATCACGAACGAGCCGCGAAACATGGCGCGCACCATCGACTGGGAAATCCCGACCGAGCTTCAGCCGAAGCCCGAGGATGTCGGGTTCGATCTGGATGAAGCGCTCAACGGGGTCCTGGGCCTGCAGGCGACAATCCCCGAGGATGCGTTCACCGCGACGACGCTCGGCACGGAGCGCGCCGGCAGCGGCGTCCTCATCCGCAAGGACGGACTGGTCCTCACGATCGGCTATCTGATCACCGAGGCCGACTCGATCTGGCTTACCTCCGGGGTTGGCGGCGCTGTGCCGGCGACGGTGATCGGCTACGACCAGGAAACCGGGTTCGGGCTGGTGCAAGCACTGGGGCGGCTCAACGTCCCGCCGATTGAATTGGGCGCGGGGGTTCGCGTTGGCGCCGGCGACAAAGTCATCATCGCCGCCGAGGGCGGGCGCCGTCATGCGATCGCCGCCACGGTCGTGGCCCGCCAGGAATTTGCCGGGCATTGGGAATATCTGCTCGACCGCGCGATCTTCACCGCGCCGGCGCATCCGTTCTGGGGCGGCGCCGGGCTCATCGCCGCCAATGGCAGCCTTATCGGCATCGGCTCGCTGCATGTGCAGCGCTCGAACGGCCGCGAACTCCGGCGCGACGTCAACATGGTGGTGCCGATCGACCTGTTGCCGCCGATCCTCGACGATCTGCTGACCTACGGCCGGCCGAACCGCCCGCCGCGGCCGTGGCTCGGCCTCTATGCCGCCGAGGTCGATGACGAGAACGCGGTCGTCATCGCCGGCATGTCCGAGCGCGGACCAGCGATCAAGAGTGGGTTGAAACCGGGCGACCGGATCCTCGCGGTGCGCGACGATCCGGTGTCGAGCCTCGCCTCGTTCTGGCGTCGGGTCTGGGCCAGCGGCCAGGCCGGTTGCGAGGTCGTGCTGCAAATCCAGCGTGACAAGGAGCCGATCACAGTGCGCGTGCCTTCGGCCGACCGCACGCGGCTTCTAAAGGCACCGCGCCTCCATTAGCTATTTTGCGGCGTCCCTGACGGTGGGCTCGGCCGTCCACGACTTGAGTACCGGCAGGACTTCCTTGGCATAGAGCCGCAGCGACTGCTCGGCGAGCGGGTAAGGCGTGCCGCCAAAGCGGAACGAGGTGCACAGCTCGAATTCGCCAACCGCGGCGCGGCGTTCTTCGAGGGTGCGCAGAATGCGGTCGGGGGTACCGTAGACGGCGGCCTTGAGGAACGCCTCGACGATGCCGTCGCGGCCGGCCTCCTTCGCCAGCTCGGCCTTCTTGGCATAAGCATCGTAGCCTTTGATTCGCGAGAAATGGCCGGTCAGCAGCTCATAGTGTTCGAGATTGCTGTCGACGAACGACCCCATGTGACGGCGGGCGAGGTCGTCGATCCCGTCCATCGTCGGCGTGCAGACGCAGAAATCGGCGATCAGGAAGGGCGGCGCGTCTGCGCTATGGAATTGCCGGAACAGCTCGCGGTGCCGCTCGATCTGCGGCAGGCGCATCGGCCAGGGCCGGTCGGCGAACATCACCATCCGCGCCTTCAATCGCGCCGCAGCTTCGACCGAGTCCTCGCTCGACGCGACCGCGTAGGTGCGGCCCTCGAGGCTGCGCGCCGGCTTGGGCCGGATCGGGGTGCGCGGCTGCTTATAGAACTTGCCGTTGCCCTCCATGTAGCCGGTGCGCAGCGCGTCGAGGATCATCGGCGCGGCCTCGTCGAAGCGCTCGCGCGACTCGTCCATCGAGATCGGCCCGCGAAAATGGGCGAACTCGCGGCGCGATAGTCCGCGCCCGATGCCGAAGCGGAAGCGCCCGCAGCTGACCTGATCGAGGATCGCAACCTGCTCGACGACGCGCAGCGGATCGTGCCATGGCAGGATGACTGCCGCCGTGCCGAGATCGGCGTGGCTGGTGACCCCGGCCAGGTAGCTCATCAGCTGCAGGTTATCGGGGCAGAACGAGTAGTCGTAGAAATGGTGCTCGACCGACCACAGCACATCGAAGCCGAGCTCGTCGGCGAGCCGCGCCAGGCGCAACTCCTCGTCCCAGACCTGCTGATCGCTGATGTCGTTCCAGCCATAGCTGGCGAAGACCATTTGAATGCCGACATCCATGGCCGTTCTCTCCTTATTGCGCCGTCATGCTCGCGCAGGCGGCGCCTCGGCTCAAGTATGTGCTTACTTCGCTGTCGCCACCGCCGCGCATTCGGGCGGTAGCTGGCTGACGAGCAGCGGCTTTTGCGGCGGGCTTGGCTTTGGGTGT
>DASYXG010000285.1:0-26188 GCA_035935235.1 Allostellaceae bacterium | reverse complement strand
GTCGGCGCGGCGATAGCGACGCTGGTCGAGAGCGCGACCGGCGAGGCGTGGAGCGAAATCGCCCCACTCCTCGAGCTGGGGCTGCACCATGAGCAGCAGCATCAGGAACTGATCCTGATGGACATCAAGCACGTGTTCTCGCTTAACCCACTGTTGCCGGCGTATCAGCCACCTCGCCGGCGCGCAGCAGCGGAAGCGACACTGCTCACGTTTGTCCCGCATCCAGGAGGCCTCGTGGAGATCGGTCATTCCGGAGCGGATTTCGCCTTCGACAATGAGGGACCGCGCCATCGCGCGTGGCTCGACCCGTTCCGGCTGGCAAGCCGGCCGGTAACCTGCGGTGAGTTTGCCGAATTCATCGCTGCTGGCGGATATGCTGAGCCCGAGTTTTGGCTCTCGGACGGCTGGGCCACCGTGCAACAGCACGGCTGGGAGGCGCCGCTCTATTGGCGCCGAACCGACGACGGCTGGAGCATCTTCACGCTGTCGGGTGAAAAGCGCCTCGACCTGGCCGAGCCGGTGGTTCATGTCAGCTTCTACGAGGCTGATGCCTATGCGAAATGGGCCGGCAAGCGACTGCCGACGGAAGCTGAGTGGGAGGTCGCGGCCGCCGATGCGCCGCTTACTGGCAATCTCGGCGACAGCCGGCTCCACCACCCGCGCGTGGGTACGGGGGGTGAGGGCTTGCGCCAGCTGATCGGCGATGTCTGGGAATGGACGCAAAGCCCCTACACGCCGTACCCGCGGTTCCGCGCGGCACAAGGGGCGATCGGCGAGTACAACGGCAAGTTCATGTCGAGCCAGATGGTGCTGCGCGGTGGCGCTGCGGTCACGCCGGCCAATCACATCCGCACCACCTATCGCAACTTCTTCCCACCCTCGGCGCGCTGGGCGTTTTCCGGACTGCGTCTCGCGGAGGATGCGTAATGCCCGACGGCAGCTTCGCGTTTATCGACCTGGCGCCGGGCGAAGAAAGTTTTCGCGACGCGGTGCTGTCAGGGCTCGGTCGTGAGCCGAAATCGCTGCCCTGCAAATTCTTCTATGACCAGCGCGGCTCGGCGCTGTTCGAGGGTATCTGTGAGGTGCCCGAGTACTACCTGACCCGGGCTGAGATGGCGATTTTGGAGACCTTTGCCGGCGCTATCGCCCGGCGGATCGGGCCGCATTGCCGCTTGATCGAGCTGGGCAGCGGTTCGAGCCGAAAGGTGCGGCTGCTGTTGAACGCGCTCGAGGCGCCTGTGGCGTATGTGCCGGTGGACATCTCTCGCGATTTTCTGCGCCAAGCCGCGGCGAACATCGCCACCGATTTTCCCGAGCTGCAGATCGCCGCGGTTTGCGCCGACTACACGCGCCCGTTCGAACTGCCGGCGCTCCCCGGCCCGCCGGGCAAGCGGGTGGGGTTCTTCCCCGGCTCGACCATCGGCAATTTCGAGCCTGCGGCAGTGGTCGGCTTTTTTGCCCATTGCGGCCGGCTCTTGGGGCCGGGCGCCGAGATGCTGGTCGGCGTTGACGTCAAGAAGGACAAGGCGGTGCTCGATGCCGCCTATAACGACGCCGCCGGGCTCAACGCCGAATTCAACCTCAACCTCTTGCGCCGGATCAGGAAGGAGCTCGACAGCCATATCGACATCGCCGGGTTCGAGCACGTCGCGTTCTACAACCCTGACGAAGGACGGGTGGAGCTCTACATTCGCAGCAAGAAGGCGCAGAGCGCGACGATCGCTGGGCGCCAGTTCAGCTTCGGCGAAGGTGAGATGATCCACACCGAGAATTCCTACAAATACGCAATCCCGGAATTCCGTGAACTGGCGGCGCGCGCCGGCTTCGCCGCGCTTGACACCTGGACCGACCGCGACGGCAAGTTCTCCGTTCACTATTTCCGGCGGGATTAGGCGGTCGCCCCGCCATCGACCGGCAGCGCCGCGCCGGTCACGAACGAGGCTTCGTCCGACAATAGAAACAGCGCTGCGTTGGCGATCTCTGCGGGCTTGCCGGTGCGCTTCATCGGCACCTGCTGGCTGCGCTGGACGATTAGCGCCTCCTTGTCCGTGGTCGGACTTTGCTGATCGGGGCGCGAAACGAACACCCGCAGCATCGGCGTGTCGATCGGGCCGGGGCAGATCGCGTTGACCCGAATATTGTCGGGCGCGAGCCGCTTTGCCAGCGCGCGAACAAAGCCGACGACACCGAACTTCGCCATCGAATAGACCGGGCTGAACCCGGAGCCGACGAGGCCGGAGGTCGAGGCGGTGTAGAGCAGGGCGCCGCCTCCGCGCGCCTTCATTTCCGGGATCGCTGCTTCGGTCGTCACCAGCACGGTGCGCAAATTGAGATCGATCGCCAGCTCGAAATCGCTCATGTCGATGCCTTCGATCGAGGCTGGACCGGGATGGCCGACATGGTTCCAGACGAAGTCGAGCCCGCCAAAGGCCTTGGCGGTCTGCCGGACGATGTCGCGGGAAAAGCTGTCCTCGCGCAAATCGCCTGCAAGCGCGATTGCCTTGCCGCCGCCGGCGGCTATTTCGCCAGCCACCGCCTCGGCGCCGGCGTGGTCGAGATCGACGACGGCGACAGATGCGCCTTCTTTTGCAAAGCGCAGCGCACCGGCCCGGCCCATGCCAGACGCCGCCGCGGTGACGATGCCGATCTTGCCTGCGAGGCGCATGGTTTCCTCCCTTAAGCCGCCGCGCTCTTTCCGTCGTAGAGCGCCTCGAGTTCCGCGCCATAGACGGCGCGGACCGCGTGGCGCTTGACCTTCAAGGTTGGGGTCATCTGACCATTGGCGGTGGTGAATGCCTCGCGGGCGACGATGAAGCGCCGCACCCGCTCGATCGCCGGCAGCCCCGCGTTGACCCGGGCGACCGCTTCGCCCAGCGCCTTCACCAGCTCAGGATGGTCCGTCAACGCCGTCAGGTCCTTGCCGCGCCCGGCGACTTTCCCGGCGAAATCAGGATCGGGCACCAGGATCGCGACGAGATGCGGCCGGCGGTCGCCGAAGACCATCGCCTGGGCGATCTCGGGCTGGAGCGTCAATTCACCCTCGATTTTGGCGGGTGCGATCATGTCGCCGCCCGAATTCTTGATGAAATCCCGCTTGCGGTCGGTGATCCGCAGATAGCCCTCATCATCGAGATAGCCGACATCGCCGGTGGCGAGCCAGCCATCGACCAGCGTCCGCGCGGTCGATTCCGGATCGTTCCAATAGCCTTTCATCACGTTATCGCCGGCGACGAGGATCTCGCCGTCCTCGGCGATCTTGACGGTAACCCCATCGACGGGCGGACCGACCGAATCGATCTTGACCCGGCCGGGCGGGTTGCAGGCCACCACGGGCGCCGTCTCCGTCTGGCCGTAGCCCTGCAAGAGTTGCACGCCCAAGGCCAGGAAGAAACTGCCGATCTCCGAGTTGAGCGGGGCGCCACCCGAGACCATCGCTTTGAGCCGCCCACCGAACCGCTCGCTCACCTTGGCGCGAACCAGTCTGTCGAGGATCGGATCGAGAAGGCGCTCACCCATCCCGAGCCTTTCGCCCGCGAGGCGTTTGCGGCCGATCGCCACGGCCTTCTCGAACAGGGTTCGCTTCAGCCCTTTCTCGCGCTCGATACCGAGCCGGATACGCTGGTGCAGGGTCTCGTAAAGGCGCGGCACCGCGGTCATGATTGTCGGCCGCGCTTCTATGAGGTTGGCGGCGAGGGTGTCGGCGCCCTCGGCGAAGTAGATCTCGGCCCCGATCGAGATCGGGAACATCAGTCCGGCAGTGTGCTCGTAGGAATGCGACAGCGGCAGGAAAGAGAGGAACACCTCCTCGCCGAGCCCGAGCATCTCCAACAGGCGATAGGCGCCGCGGCAATTGGCGATGATGTTGCGGTGGGTGAGGGCAACCCCCTTTGGTGGCCCGCCGGTCCCGGAGGTGTAGATGAGGCAGGCGATGTCGTCGGGCTTGATCGCAGCGATCCGCTCGGCGATGTCATCGGTCCGGCCGGCGCCAAGCGCAAGCACATCCTCCCAGGCGCGCGTGCTTTCATTCGCGCCCTCCATCGCGATCACCTGGCGTACGTTCGGCAGCTGCACCGCCGCGTCGCGCACCCGCTCGCTCAGCGGCGGCTTCGAGGTGATGACTGCGCGCGCACCGCTATTGCCGAGGATGTGGCGATGGTCCTCGACCGTGTTGGTGGTATAGGCGGGGACGGCGATTGCGCCGGCGCTCATGATCGCCAGATCGGCGATGACCCATTCCGGTCGGCTCTCGGCCGCGAGCACGACCCGGTCGCCAGGCGCGATGCCGAGCGCGACGAGGCCGCGCGCCAGCCGGCTGACCTGGCTCGCGGTCTCGGCCCAGCTCATCGGCTGATAGCGGCCATCCCTCTTGGCCCAAAGGAATGCCCGGTCGCCGCGCTGCGCCGCGGTGGCGAAGAACATCGCGGGCAGGCTGTCGATCGCGTCGTAATCCATGGCGTTCCCGTACCCCTTGTCGTGGCATGATAGCGGAATTGGCTGAACGCGTGAGCAGATGGCGGACGAAGATACTTTTACCGGCCGGGTGCGGCGCTATGCGCAGGTCGGCACGGCGATGGCGGGGCTGGGCGCCAGGCTCGCGGGCGAGCGCTATCTCGGCATCCAGGTCGATCGCGAGCGCCATGCGGCCGACCTGAAAGCGGCGCTCGGCGGCATCAAGGGGCCGCTGATGAAGGTAGCGCAACTCCTCGCTACGATTCCCGATGCCCTCCCCGAGGAATATGTCCGCGAGCTGATCCAGCTTCAGTCGAACGCGCCGGCGATGGGTTGGCCGTTCGTCCGGCGGCGGATGATGGGCGAGCTGGGCCCGGACTGGGAGAAGCGCTTCAAGAGCTTCGAGCACGAGGCGGCGCGTGCGGCCTCGCTGGGCCAGGTGCATCGCGCCGTCGCGCTCGACGGCAGCCTCCTCGCCTGCAAGCTACAATACCCGGATATGGCCTCGGCCGTGGAGGCCGATCTGCGGCAGTTGCGGCTGGCGATGGGGCTTTACGAGCGCTACGACCGCGCGGTCTCGACCGCGGAGATCCATGCCGAGATCGCGGCGCGGCTGCGCGAGGAGCTCGATTACGAGCGCGAGGCCGCGCACATGCGGCTTTACCGCGAAATCCTCAAGGGCGAAACCAAGGTCTCGGTGCCGGAACCGATCGCCGAGCTGTCGACCAAGCGGCTGCTGACGATGCGCTGGCTTGAGGGCGGGCCGATTCTCGATTTTGCCAAGGCGGCGCCCCTCAAGGAGCGCAACGAGATCGCGCTGCGCATGTTCCGCCTCTGGTACGTGCCGTTCTACTATTACGGCGTCATCCACGGCGACCCGCATCTCGGCAACTACACGGTGGCGCCGGATCGCACCGTGAACCTCCTCGATTTCGGCTGCATCCGGATTTTCCCGGCGAGCTTCGTCAAGGGCGTCATCGACCTCTATCATGCGCTCGACCGCGACGACCGCGATCTCGCGGTGGCGGCATACAAGAGTTGGGGGTTTGGCGACCTGTCGCAGGAGATGATCCGGGTGTTGAACCGCTGGGCGCGGTTCGTATACGGGCCGCTCCTCGACAACCGCACCCGGCCGATCCAGGAACGGACCAAGGGAACGAATACGGAGCCGGAGGGTCCGCGACTCGTCGATAGCGTGCATCAGGACATCCGCCGTCTCGGTGGCATCGCACCGCCGCGCGCCTTCGTTTTCATGGACCGCGCGGCGGTGGGGCTGGGTTCCGTGTTCATGCATTTGAAGGCCGAGATCAACTGGCACCAGCTGTTCCACGAGCTGATCGACGATTTCGACGAAGCCGCTTTGGCGCGCCGACAACAAGCGGCGCTAAGGCGCGCGAGGGTGCCCGAAGAGCGAGGTTGAGGCCGGGAACAAAAAGCGATGGCGAGCGTTCACCACCTATACCTGGAGTCGGGAGGAAACGATGCCGCGTGTGACGATGCGCATTGTTGTTGAGGCGCTGGCGGCAATCGTCATCTGTGCCATGGTAAGCGGCACTGCTTTCGCCCAAGACATGCCCCAAGCCCAGCTCGTGCCGCCGGCGGCGCAAGCCGAACCGACACCGAACCCGACGACGCCACCACCGCAGGCCGCTGCGCCGCCTGCGTCCGCTCAGCCGGCACCAACCCAGCCCGCGCCGGCCGAGCCTGCCGCTCAGAAGTTCAGCGTCGCTCAGCTTGACCAACTGGTCTCTCCGATCGCGCTTTATCCCGATCCGCTGTTAAGCCAGGTACTGATGGCTTCGACCTATCCGTTGGAAGTGGTCGAGGCGGCACGCTGGGTTCGCGAGCCGGGCAATCGGTCGCTGACCGGCGACGCGTTGACCGCCGCGTTGAAGACCCAGAATTGGGACCCCAGCGTCATGGCGCTGGTGCCGTTCCCGCGGGTTCTCGCGATCATGGCCGATCGGGTGCAATGGACCGAGCAGCTCGGCAACGCCTTTCTTGCACAGCAAAGCGATGTGATGGCTTCGGTCCAGCGGCTGCGCCACGCAGCGCTCGCCGCCGGCAATCTCAAGGCCACGCCCGAATGTCACTGCATCATCCAAACCAGTGGCGACCAGATCGTGATCCTGCCGTCAGAGCCAAAGGTGGTTTGCATCCCGGTCTACAACCCGAGATATGTCTACGGCGCCTGGTGGGAACCGGACTATCCGCCAATCATGTTCCCGGTGCCTGTCGGGTTCGTCTACGAGCCGGGGTTTTGGATTGGCTTTGAACCGCCGATCGAAGTCGCGGTGTTCGGGCCGCTTTGGGGCTGGGGCTGGTTCGACTGGGGTGGCGGGCGAGTCGTCGTCGACAATGTGGCTTTGGGGCGCCTCGACCCGAGCCAAGCTGCCTTCGCCAATGGCACCTGGATCCACGATCCGGCGCATCGGCGCGGCGTAGCCTACGCCAGCGCCGCAGTCGCCACGCGCTTCGGCTCCGCTCGGACGGCGGTTAATGTGGCTGCTGCGCGTGGGGCGACCACGTTCGCCGGGCGTGGCGTCGCCCCGGCGGGGGTCGGCTCGGCGCGCTCGGTCGGGGCCTTTAGCGGCGCTGGGCGCGGCTTCGTCGGCCATACCGGAGTAGCCTCACGCAGCTTTGTCGGGCACGGCGGTCCCGGAGCCTTTCGCGCCAATAACGCATTTGTGCACGGTGCTGGGCCACAGATTGCCCGCGGTCACACGGCACCTGCCCAATTTTCTCCAGGCGGTGGTCCACACGCCGGGGCGGCTGTCCATGGACCGGGCGGAGGCGTCCCGCGCGGCGGTGGACCCGGTGGCGCGCCGCATGGCGGCGGACCTGGCGGAGGCGGGCATCACCACTAGGTCGGGGGCCCTCGACCGACTTGGATTGGCCGGCGCTAACAGTATAATAGTACGGTACTGACTCGTTTCTTTGTGTCGCGCTGAGGCATCGGGACGTCGGGAAGAAGTGCCGACGCCGAGTCGTTGTGCAGGCTCGGGCGAGGTGGGAGAGGGTCATGCCGGGTTTCAGGGAGTGGGCGGTAGCCGTGAGCGTGGGCACGGGGTTGGTTTTGGGCGGCGTTGGAGGGTCCGACGCGCAGGACATGCCGCCGATCATAGTTCCGCCGTCATCCGCCGCGCCACTCACTGCACCAACGCCGCCCGCGTCGGCGCAGCCCAACGCGCCGGTCAAGCCGACCGCTTCGATACCGGCGCCGCAGCAATCGACGCAGGCGCAGCTCGATCAGCTCGTCGCACCCGTCGCGCTCTACCCCGATTCGCTGCTCGGGCAGGTGCTGATGGCATCGACCTACCCGCAAGAAGTCGGCGAGGCGGCGCGCTGGGTGCGCGTGCCGGCGAATCGGACGCTCGGCGGGGATGCACTGATTGGCGCGCTGAAGACGAAAGGCTGGAATCCCAGCGTGATGGCACTAGTGCCATTCCCCGGCCTGCTGGCGACAATGGCCGACAAGCTCGACTGGACCGAACAGCTCGGCAAAGCGTTCCGCGCGCAGCAGGACGATGTGATGGCGGTGGTGCAGCGTCTGCGTCACGCGGCGCTGGCGGCGGGCAATCTCAAGGCGACGCCGGAGTGCCATTGCGTCATTCAGACCAGCGGCGACATCATCTCGATTCAGCCTTCCGAAGCCGAGATGGTGAGCATTCCGATCTACAATCCGGCGATCGCCTACGGGAACTGGGCCGACGCCGCCTATCCGCCGGTGGCCTTTCCACTGCCGTCGGGATTTACCCTCGCGCCGGGTACCAGCGTCGGCTTCAATCCGGCGATCGAGGTCGCCCTGTTCGGACCGATCTGGGGCTGGGGATCGATCGATTGGCCAAACCGGCGGATCGTTGTCGACAACGGCCGCTACGCCGCGCTTGTTTCTGGTCATGCCGGTTTTGCCGGCGGCGTCTGGGTGCATGAGACGGCGCAGCCCCGCAAACTGGCCCGCGCCGCGCCGACGATGGCGACACATTCTGGTCACCACGCCAAGGGACCGGCGATGAGGCGTCTCGCCATGATGCCTCCGCCGGCACCTTACCCGCCCTATTGGTGGCCGCCGCGGTATCACGCCTGGGAGCTGCCGCCGGGCATGATCGTCCCGCCGCCACGCCATGTCGCGCGCGGCTGGTACGACGATTACTACGACCGCTATCGGTAGGCCGTGGCCGGTGCACCGGGGCCAGGCTGGGACCTCGTCATCTTCGATTGCGATGGAGTGCTAATCGACAGCGAGTTGCTGACGATTGACGTCGAGGTGGCGCTACTTGCCGAGGCCGGCATCGCGATCACCGCCGATGAGATCATCGAGCGTTACGTTGGGATCAGTACCACGGCGATGATTACCGATCTCGAGGCTAGATTTGGCCGCTCGCTCGACGATTTTGCCACCCGGCACGCGGCTCGGGTGCGTGATGTGTTCGATCGGCGGCTTCGGGCGATGCCCGGCGTCGCCGAGGTGCTAGCCGCTCTGCCCGCCAGGGTCTGCGTCGCCTCGAGTAGCTCGCCGGAACGGCTGCGCCACACTCTTGGCGTTACCGGGCTTTATCGGCACTTCGAGCCGCACATCTTCAGTGCGACAATGGTGACGCGCGGCAAACCCGCACCCGACCTCTTCCTCTACGCCGCCGAACGGATGGGCGCCGCGCCATCACACTCTATTGTGATCGAAGACAGCCTGCCGGGAATTGAGGCTGCAGCTGCGGCAGGGATGACCGCGATCGGCTTCACCGGCGGCAGCCATTGCCGCGAGGACCATGCGGCGCGGCTCAGCGCCGGCGGCGCCGCGGTAGTCGTCCAGACAATGAGCCAAATATTGCCGGCGATAGCTGAGCTGTCGCGGCGGTTGCGCTGACGCGGCGGCGCGGGCAAACTCCCGGCCTTACCTGCCGCCGGTTGACACCATGCGATCGTTGCTAGCCCTGATCCTCGTCGCGCCATTTGTCGCCGGCTGCACGCCGTATATCCCCGAGCGCCTCGATTTTGGCACCAGCGCGCTGGCGCCAAAGGACGATATCCCGCCCGAATATGCCGGGTTCAATAATTATGACCCGGGTGTCAACGCGGTGATGGCCGACCAGATCTGCGCGACGTCCTATCAGCCCAGCCAGGTCACAACCGCCGATGCCGCGCCAGGCCAGATGGTGAAAGCGACCGGCACTTGCGCGCCCCACCGGGTGCTGCTCGGTCCCTGAATTCTCACTTGCTGCCGGCCCGCGCGTAGCGTTTCGCGGTCCTGTAGGGTTAGGCCGCGGCCGAGGCGCGACGGGCCGGGATTTCACCGCGCTCGGCGAGCAGCCGATCGAAATAGGCGATTGTGCGCTGCAGGCCCATGCGCAGCTGGGTGCGCGGTTTCCAATCGAGGAGCGCGCTCGCCTGGCTGATGTCCGGGCAGCGCTGAATCGGATCGTCGACCGGCAGCGGTCGATGCACGATCCGCGATCCCGAGCCGGTGAGATCGACAACCAACTCGGCGAGCTCGGCGACCGACATCTCGACCGGATTTCCGATGTTCATCGGCCCAGTGATGTCGTCCGGCGCAGCCATCATGCGGATGAAGCCTTCGATCAGATCGTCGACATAGCAGAAAGCGCGCGTCTGGCTGCCGTCGCCGTAGAGAGTGATCGGCTCGCCCTTGAGCGCTTGGACGATGAAATTGGAGACGACGCGGCCATCGTTCGGGTGCATCCGCGGTCCGTAGGTATTGAAGATGCGCACCACGCGGATGCGGAGATTGTGTTGGCGGTAATAGTCGAAGAACAGCGTCTCGGCCGCCCGCTTGCCCTCGTCATAGCAGGCGCGCGGACCGATGGGGTTGACGTTGCCGCGATAGGATTCAGGTTGCGGGTGCAGTAGCGGGTCGCCGTAGACCTCCGACGTCGATGCCTGGAGAATCTTGGCCTTCAGCCGCTTGGCGAGCCCGAGCATGTTGATGGCGCCCAAAACGCTGGTCTTCATCGTCTGGACTGGGTCGGCCTGGTAGTGCGGCGGCGAGGCCGGGCAGGCGAGGTTGAAGATCTCATCGACCTCGACGAAGAGCGGATGCGTCACGTCGTGGCGCATCGCCTCGAACTGCGGGTCGTCGAGCAAATGCGCGATGTTGTCCTTGCGCCCGGTGAAATAGTTGTCGACGCAGAGCACGTTGTGCCCATCGGCGATCAATCGCTCGCACAGATGCGAGCCGAGGAACCCGGCGCCGCCGGTGACGAGAACCCGCTTGGTCGAAGTACGCATGGGAATCCTCGGGGTTTTGCTTGTTGTTTGGGGGTTAGGCAATCGCCTTGAGGCTGGCTTTGCCGGGCAAAGGCGCTCCAGCCTTACGACCGATACTGTGATAGACGAGACCGGCATCGGCCATGTCTTGCGGCTGGTAGATGTTGCGCAGATCAACGACGACCGGCGCGCGTAGCAGGCTCTTGATCCGCTCGAGATCGAGGCCGCGGAACTCGTTCCATTCGGTCAGCAGCACGAGCGCGTCGGCGCCGTCGATCGCCTGGTAGGCGTCGTCGCAATATTCGAGGTCCGGCATGAGCTTCTTTGCCTCGTCCATCCCTTCAGGGTCGAAGGCGCGGATCGTCGCGCCAGCTTCGACCAGGGGAGGCAGGATCGACAGGCTCGGGCTTTCGCGCATGTCATCGGTGTTGGGCTTGAAGGTGAGACCCAGCACCGCGATCGTCTTACCCGCCGCACTACCGCCGCAGGCTTCGGCGATGCGATCGGCCATCGCGCGCTTGCGCTCGTCGTTAATCTCGAGCACGCGTTCGACCATGGTCAACGGCTTACCCACCTCGGCGGCGGTGCGCACCAGGGCGGCACAATCCTTCGGGAAGCACGAACCGCCGAAACCGGGACCGGCATGCAGGAATTTGCGGCCGATGCGGCCGTCGAGCCCGATCCCATGCGCGACGTCCTGGACATCGGCGCCGACCGCCTCGCAAAGATCGGCGATCTGGTTGATGAATGTGACCTTGGTCGCGAGGAACGCGTTGGCCGCGTATTTGATCAGCTCGGCTGTCTCGATCGTGGTGAACGCGACCGGGGTCTCGAGCAAATAGAGCGGGCGATAGAGCGCGCGCAGCACCGAGCGCGCGTGTTCGCTATCGGTGCCGATGACGACGCGGTCCGGTCGCATGAAATCCTGGATCGCCGAACCTTCCCGCAAGAATTCGGGGTTGGAGGCGACATCAAACCCGCCTGCCGGCAGACGCATCGACAGGATGCGCTCGACCCGGCGGCCGGTGCCGACCGGGACCGTGGACTTGGTGACGACCACGGTGCGGCCGTTGCCGGGAAGGTGCGCCAGCGTGTCGGCGATCTCGGCGGCGGCGGCGAAGACATAGGAGAGGTCGGCGTGACCGTCGCCGCGGCGCGACGGGGTGCCGACCGCGATGAACACTGCATCGGCGCCGTCGAGTGCGGTCTTCAGATCGGTGGTGAAGCTCAGCCGCCCTGCCGCCGCGTTGACCGAGACGAGCTGATCGAGGCCAGGCTCGAAGATCGGCATCTCGCCGCGCTGCAGGCGCGCGATCTTCTCTACGTCCTTATCGACGCAGGTGACCGACACGCCGAATTCGGAGAAGCAAGCTCCGGAGACGAGTCCAACATACCCCGTGCCGATCATCGCTATACGCATGTGTTACGTCCCTTTAGATCGCTTGGCGACCGCAGCCCAAAACGGGCCGGCAGCAGGGTTATTCCGCTACCTGTCGCTGCACTGCGATATGATGGAGGAAACTGAGGGAACACGACGGGGTCGCGCGCCGTTGTGCCTGCACCCTTCAAATCGAGGCCTGGTTCTTCATTATGGCTGAAGCTGTACTGGTTACGGGCGGTGCCGGCTATATCGGCAGCCACGCTTGCAAGGCGCTGGCCGCTGCGGGCTATATCCCGGTTACCTATGACAATTTGTCGCGCGGTCATCGGCACGCCGTGCGCTGGGGCCCGCTGGTCGAGGGCGACATCGCCGACCAAGCCACTATCTCGGCAACGCTCAAGACCCACCGCATTACTTCGGTCATGCACTTCGCTGCCTTTGCCTATGTCGGCGAGTCGGGCACCGATCCTGCCCTTTATTACCGCAATAATGTTAGCGGAACACTTTCGCTGTTGGACGCGATGCGGGCAGTAGAGGTTGACAGGATCGTATTCTCGTCGAGTTGCGCCACTTATGGCTTGCCGGATTCGGTACCGATCCGCGAGACCGTGCCGCAGTTGCCGGTCAACCCTTACGGCGAGACCAAGCTGGCGATTGAGCGGGTGCTGCGCTGGTACCGTCCAGCCTACGGCCTGCGCTCCGTGGCGCTGCGCTATTTCAACGCGGCCGGTTGCGACCGCGGTGGTGAGATCGGCGAGGAGCACGACCCCGAAACCCACCTTATCCCGCTTGTCCTGCGCGCGGCGCTCGGGACGGCGCCGCCGGTTCAGGTCTTAGGCACCGATTATCCGACCCCGGACGGCACCGCGATTCGCGACTACATTCATGTCGACGACCTTGCGGCGGCGCATGTTCGCGCATTGCAGTATCTGGCGGCGGGCGGAGACAGCACGGCGGTGAACCTCGCTACCGGCAACGGTTATTCGGTGCGGCAGATCATCGCCGCCGTGACCAAGGCGGTGGGCGACGCGGTTCCGCATCGCGAGGCGCCGCGCCGAGCCGGCGACCCGCCGGCGCTGGTAGCCGATCCGAGCCTCGCCGCTGAGGTTTTGGGTTGGCGCGCCGGATGCTCCGACCTCAACACGATCATCAAAACCGCGCTGGCCTGGGAGATGCGGCAGCACGATGCCGTCGCCCCCGTCCGGGAATGAAGGCCGGCGCCTCTCGTTGTGCGACCGCCACCGTCAAACGCGGCGTCCGCTGTGCCGCGCCGAAAGAACCCCAAAGAGAGCCTGATGGACACGCTGGTTAAGGATACGCTCGAGCCAACTGTCGCCGCGATACCGGGCTCGGAACCGCCAATCCGCGTCGACGGCAAATTCTTCCGCGCCGGTTTCGGCGCTCAGGCGGCCAAGCATTTTGTCAAGGGCGTGACCTACGGCCCATTCGCACCGGGGAGCCACGGCGCGCAATTTCCCGAAGCCGAAACCGTCGACCGCGATTTCGCGATGATGTTGACCGCCGGCATCAACACCGTACGGGTGTTCACGGTGCCGCCCGTCTGGCTGCTCGACACTGCGGCTGCGCACGGCTTGAAGGTGCTGGTCGGCCTGCCGTGGTCGGAGCATGTGACGTTTCTCGACGACACCACGGTGCAAGCCGGCATCCGCGACGCGGTCGCCGGCGGCGTGCGTGCGTGCGCGCGGCACAAGGCCGTCTTCGCCTATCTCGTCGGCAACGAGATCCCGCCCGACATCATCCGCTGGCATGGGCCAAAGCGGATCGAGAACTTCGTCAAGGGGCTCGTCGAACTCGTCAAACGCGAGCATCCAGGCGCTCTCGTCAGCTACGCCAATTTTCCGTCGACCGAATACCTCGATGTTGCGTCGTCTTGCGACTTCCTCTGCTTCAATGTTTATCTGCACGACGAAACCGCGTTCCGCCGTTACATCGCGCGGCTGCAGAACCTCACGGTTACCAAGCCGCTCGTACTCACCGAGTTCGGCGCCGACTCGTTGCGCAGCAGCAAGGAGGAGCAGCGGGACATCCTGTCCTGGCACATCAAGGCGGCGTTCGCGGGCGGCGCAGCCGGCACCTTCGTTTTCGCTTGGACCGACGAATGGTTCACTGGCGGTCATCCGATCGAGGATTGGGATTTCGGTCTGGTCGATCGCCAACGAAAGCCGAAGCCGGCCTTCACTGAGGTCAAGGCGCAATACCTCGGCCCATTACCGCCGCCGCTAAAGCGCTATCCGCGTGTCTCGGTGGTGGTTTGCGCCTATAACGCCGAGCGGACGATGGACAAGTGTCTCGCCTCGCTTGAGCATCTCAACTACCCGGATTACGAGGTCATCGTCGTCAATGACGGCTCGAAGGACCGCACGCTGACGATCTCGGAGAGCTATCCCAATTGCCGGATCATCAGCCAGGAGAACAAAGGGCTCAGCGTCGCCCGCAATGTCGGCGCCGAGGCCGCAACGGGCGAGATCGTGGCCTATACCGACAGCGATTGCGTCGCTGACCCGGATTGGCTGAATTATCTCGTCGGTACGATGGAGACGAAGGGGCTTGTCGCCTGCGGCGGCCCGAATTTCCCGCCGCCCGAAGACGAGCTTGTGCCCGAGGCGGTGGCGGTGTCGCCCGGAGCGCCGTGCCACGTGCTGCTTGACGATGAGATCGCCGAGCATATCGCCGGCTGCAATATGGCATTCCGGCGAGAGGTGCTGCTCGGGATCGGCGGGTTCGATTCGGTTTTCCGCGCCGCCGGTGACGATGTCGACATCTGCTGGCGGCTGCGGGATGCCGGCCACGTCATCGGCTATAGCGCGGCGGCCTTCGTCTGGCATTTCCGCCGCAATACGGTGAAAGCCTATATCGGCCAGCAGAAGGGCTATGGGAAGGCCGAGGCGCTGGTGTCGGCCAAGCACCCGGCGCGGTTCAACGCCTTCGGTCAGGCGAAATGGAGCGGCCGCATCTACGGCGATTTGTCGTCGTCGATGCTTCTGTGGCGCCGCCCGGCAATCTATGCCGGAACCTTCGGCCGCGGCCTGTTTCAGACGCTCTACCAACCGCCCGCCGGAGAGTTGCAGTATCTCCCGCTGACGTTCGAGTGGATGGTCGCCTCGATCCCGCTGGCGCTGATCGGCGTCGCCGCCGGACGCGGGTGGTGGCTGCTGACCTTGCCGCTGTTGCTGACCTGGGCGATGTGCGTCAAGGGCGGGTTGTCGGCGCCGATCGACGAGCGGTTCGACAGCCTGAAGGCCCGCGCCCTGGTCGCCTTACTGATCTATCTGGGCCCGTTGCTGCGCGGCTGGGAGCGCATCAGATGGCGGGTGAAAGGTCTGCCGCCATTGCTGGGGCCGGACCCTGCTCAGCCCGAACAGCGCGGTCGCCCCGACTGGCGCCGGCGGGGGTTCGTGCTGTCGTATTGGAGCGAGACCGGAACCGAGAAAGAGGCGGTCATCGGTGCGCTGATGCGCAGGCTCGCCGCCGCCAAACTTCCGCTCGCCCTCGACACCGGGTGGAGCGACTGGGACATCGCCATCGAGGGCAACCTCGCAGCGACAGCCCGGGTCACTATCGCGGATGAGAACCACGGTGCAGATAAACGTCTGCTGCGCGTGCGGAGCGCGTTGCGTCCCACCTTGCTGACGCGTTGGGTGTTTGCAGGGCTCGCGGCGCTGGCTTTGGCGAGCCTGCTCGGTCACAGTCGCGCCGGTTTGGCGCTCTGCATCCTCGCGGTGATCGGCGCCGGTGGCTTGTTCTGCTGGCAGGCGGTGGTGTTCGGCGGTCGCATCCACCGGCTGATCGAGGCGGCGGCACGCGAGGTAGGACTCACCCCGGTGAATCTAATAGCGCGCCAGGCGCAACCGGTTAGCCCGCCGCGGACGGCGTAACTGCGATGGGCGTGTTCCCCAAGATCTGGCCGTATCTGCGGACCTACCGCTGGCAAGTCGTCTGGGCGCTTGCCCAGGTATTTCTCATCGCCGGCTTCGAGCTGCTGAAGCCGTGGCCGCTGCAAATCGTCATCGACAATGTACTCGGCGGCAAGAAGCCGGCGATCGGCGGATTCGTCGGAGACGTTTTGTTATGGCCGCCCGGCCAGTTGCTGCTGCTCGCCTGCATCGGCGTCGTTGTCATCACGCTCGGTAGCGGCGGTCTTACCCAACTGCATTACTACACGACGATCCGCGTCGGGCAGAGCATGGTCAACGATCTGCGCGGTGCGCTCTATGCGCATCTCCAACACCAGTCGCTGGCCTATCACGGTCGCCAGCGCGTTGGCGACCTCCTCTACCGCATCACCGCCGACAGTTTCGCGGTGCAAACGATGATCATGAACGGGTTGTTGCCGATCCTCTCGGCGGTGATCCTGCTGGTCGGAATGTTGTTCGTGCTGCTGCCGCTCGACCCGTTTCTGACCATTCTGGCGCTCAGTATCGTGCCGGTGCTGTTCGTGCTGATCTCAAGCTTCAACAGGAAGATCGTTGAAATCTCGACCGAGGTGCGCGAGCGCGAGAGCCGGGTCTACTCGCTCGTCCAGTGGTCAATGAGTGCGATCAAGCTGGTCCAGGCTTTCACCAAGGAGGATGATGAGCACCGGCGTTTCATGGGCGCGAGCCGCGAGAGCCTGAGGGCGTCGCTTAAGCTCTACACCTGGCAAACGCTCTATTCCGGCGCGGTCAATTTGATCATCGCCGGCGGCACGGCGACGGTTATCTATGCCGGAGCGCGCGCGGTGATGACCGGAACCCTGTCGCTCGGCCAGCTGCTTGTGTTTATCTCCTACCTGGCGCAGCTCTACACACCGATCAACCAGATCACCCAAAGCTGGGGGATGATCGCCGGGGCCCGGGTCGGCGCCCGGCGGGTGTTCGAGGTGCTCGACACCGAGGCCGATCTGGCGAGCGGGACCCGGTTGTTCCCGCCACAAGGCGCGCGTGGCGAGATTGTCTGGCACGGTGTTGGTTTCCGCTATCTTCCCGAGACGCCGGTTTTGGCAAATATTGATCTTGCGGTGGCGCCGGGGATGAAGGTCGCGGTGGTCGGCCCGACCGGCGCTGGCAAGTCGACGCTGCTCGGCCTGTTGCCGCGCTTCTTCGACCCGAGCGAGGGGCGGGTCGAGATCGATGGCGTCGACGCCCGTGAGTACGACCTCAAATCGCTGCGTGGCCAGATCAGCATGGTGCTGCAGCCGCCGCTGATCTTCCCGCTCTCGGTCCGCGACAACATTGCCTACGGCAAGCCCGGCGCAGACGACGCTGCGATCGAAGCGGCGGCGCGTGGGGCGCGCATTCACGAGCGCATCATGGAATTGCCCGAAGGCTACGAGACCCTGGTTGGCGAGTCCGGGGTGGCGCTCTCGGAAGGGGAGAAGCAGCGCATCACCATCGCCCGCGCCCTCTTGCGCGATGCACCGATCCTCATTCTCGACGAGCCGACTTCGGCGCTCGATGTCGAGACCGAGGCGCTGGTGATGGCGGCGATCGAGCGGCTGATGCAGGGACGCACCACGTTCATCATCGCCCATCGCCTATCGACGGTTAGGGGCTGCGATCGAATCATCGTGCTGCGTGACGGTGGTATCGCCGAACAGGGTACGTTGCCCGAGCTCCTGCGCCGCAATGGCGTGTTTGCAGAGTACTATCGTACCCAGTTTTTCGATGATGCCACGAAGCCGGAAGTGGTGCCGCTGTCGGCGTAGCGACTAGTTGCCAATCTGCCACAGTTGTTGCGCGGATGTCGCGGCGGTCAGAGAAATTGCGACGAGAGCGGCCGAATTTTCGAGACTGGTACCTCCGTTTTCCCAGTACTAGCCTGCAATACCGGTAAACATTGCGTGACTTGGCTAGATACCGCGTGACGACGGTATTTCTGTGTTTCTGGTGCCACTGTGGATTGTTTGTGGATAATCAAGCGAGCTGCCCTGCCTTGCCAGATATAGTCGGTTTGCCTGACGCGCCCGGACGATTTGCTGTTGCATTACCTGAATCGCTTGGTTACGGTTTTCCTAATACCGAGCGTTAGCCGAACCTTGGGGGTGAGGCGGTGCTCGCGTCTTGCTTGTCGGGAAGACCCCATTCGGGGCCTCAGCGACGCGGGGGAGAATGATCGGCGATCTATGGCAGAAGGGGACCGCGGGGTTTCCTAGTGCTCCATCGATTGTCCAGGCCGCGGGTACGGCTCTTGGATTGGGGGGCCGCCTCAACGCCATCAGCGTGTCCGCTTTGGGGATCGCGATGGCGGCCGTTGCCTTCGCGGGCGTGGTCTACCTTCGCCACGCCGACCACGCTGTCGACGCGCAGCTGGCGGCAAGCCGTATCGAGTCCGCCAATATTGATTTGCAGGACCAGCTCGCCAGTCTCCGTGACAAGGTGGCGGCGTCTAGTCGCGATTTGAGCGCCGCGCAGGCTCAGGTGACAGCGCTCACTGAGGAGATGCGGGCCAAGCTTCAACAAGATGCACGCCAGGTCACCGCGACCGACCAAATTGGAACGAAGGGTGACAAGGTCACGCAGCTTAGCACGGCGTTGCATCAAGCAGAGGCGCAGCGGGCCACGCTGGCGGCGCGACTCAGCAAGGCAGAAGCCGATCTTGCCGATCAACAGGCGCGGCAAAACGAACTACTGGGGCAAATCGATCAGTGGCAAAAGCGACTGGAGCAGCTTTCCTCGGACCGCGACAAGCTGAAGGCGCGGGTCACCGACCTCGAGAAACAATCGGCGTTGCGCCACGCGACGCAGGCCGTTGCCGCCGCGCAACCAGCTCCCGCGCCGGCGACGCCAACTGAAACGCAGACCCCGCCGGCGCGTGTCGCCGGCGTGCTCAACGTCCCCGCGCCGCAAGCAGCGGCGGCGGCCCAACCGGCGGCGGCCGTTGCGCCTACGACACAGGTCGGGCATGGCACAATCGATCAGTTCGCCCGCGTGCTGGCCTCCGCCGGCGTCGATGTGCGGCAACTCTTTGCTCAATTTGGCGTCAATCAGGCGGCGGGCGGCCCCTTCATCCCGGTGCGCGGCCCAGCCCCGAACCCGACATTGAGCTCCGACAAGCTTGCCGCGCTGAAGGCGATGATCAGAACACTGCCGGTAGCCGCGCCCCTGACGGATTTCGATGTCAGTAGCCCATTCGGCGTGCGCGGCGATCCGGAAAACGGCCATACCGGTTTCCATACAGGCATCGACCTGACGGCGCCGTACGATAGTCCAGTCTATTCGACCGCACCTGGCACCGTGACGTTCGCGGGTTGGCGCGACGATTACGGCAAGATCGTCGAAATCGACCATGGGAATGGCATCGCGACCCGCTACGCCCATCTGCACGCGTTCACCGTGTCGGTGGGGCAGCGCGTCGGCGTGCACCAGCAGGTCGGTTATTTGGGTTCGACCGGCCGAGCCACCGGCCCCCACGTGCACTATGAGGTCGTTGTCAACGGCGAGCCGCAGGATCCCGAGAAGTTCTTCAACCTGTCGCGCTACGTACCGGCAATGACGGTTCCGGTCGCCGCGCATAACTAATTCATCGTATCGGCCAGGCTACCTCGCTAGGTCCGCGGCGAGCGAGAACGCTGCGGCGTTGGCGGTGTCCTGCCCGCGATAGATCTGCAGGCTTTCCAGCACGCGCTGGGTATAGAGACGCGTCTCGTTGAACGGGATCGCCTCGATCCAATCGACCATGTCTATTTCGTGGCCGCGCGGGTCGCCATAGTCGTGCAACCACTGGCGGATGCGCCCGGGCCCGGCATTGTACGAGGCGATTGCGAGCGGGTAGGACCCACCGAAATCCTCGAGCAACTTCTCGATATAGGCGCGGCCCAGCATCAGATTGTAGACGCCGTCGCCAGTCAGGCGGTCGAGCGAATAGGGGAGCTGGTTCTGCTTCGCGATCAACGATGCAGTTCCTGGCATCAGCTGCATCAGGCCGCGCGCGCCGGCGCCGCTGACTGCCTCTTGGTCGAAGGCGCTCTCAGTGCGCACGATCGCGAACAGTAGCGCGTGTTCAGGCCCAGCGCCGTCCGGCAGCGTGGTAACCGGGTAGCCATGGATCATCAGCGGCATCCCGGCGTCAATGGCGCGGCGGGCGACGGTTATGGCGACGTCGACCCGGCCATGCTGCTCGGCGAAGGCGGCGATCATCGCGAAATCGATCGGCTTTTTGGCGAGATCGGCCTGTTGCAGCAAGAATACCTTGACGTGGTCCCGGTCGCCCGCAGCGGCGAATAGCTCTGCCGCCTTGACCAGTTCGCGGGCATCGAACTCGACGATTTCGGTAGCGCTGGGACGAGGCTCCGGCTGCGGCCGCGGCGGTGCGTCGTTGCCGAGCTGATGTGCGGCGAGTTGGCCGTAGAAGGTGATCATGTGCTCGGCGCCGACGGCGTACCATTTGGCCGCGAGATCGGTCTTGCCTTGGGCTGCCGCGGCGCGGCCGCTCCAATAAGCGGCGCGCGCCTTGCCTGCTGGTGTCGTCACCCGCGCCAATACCTTCGAAAAATGGTCGAACGCCAGGGTCGGGTTCTTCAAGAAGCGCAGCGCGATGTACCCGGAGAGGAATTCGGCCTCGGCGTAGGCATTGCCGTCGCTGAGCGAATTTTGCTGTACGACCTTGTAGGCGAGGTCGGCGTTGCCAGCGGCGAGCAGACGGCGCGCCACGATCTGGCGCTCGCCCGCCCAAGCCGCCGGACGCACGGGGTTGTCCGGATGTGCGAGAAGAAGCTGTGCCGCCGCCTCGTTTTGATCGTTGTGTCGTTCCCAATGGACGATGTCGAAAATCAGACCCGGGTCCGACTTTCGCGCGTCGGGTACACGAGCGAGCAGCGTATTGGCGTTGCCGGCGCGGCTGACCAGCGCAAGCCGCGCTTCTGCCTCGGCGCGATAGTCCGGCGGCACCGTCGGCAGCATTCGCTGCGCCGCGTCGCCAACGCGATCCCAGAGCAGGCGGTCGAGCCGCTGGATGTTATCCTCGGGCCGGATGTTGGCGCTGTACCGGGTCCAGAAATCGCGCTCGTCGATGGGCGTGAAATCGCCGTCGATCCACGCCTGACGCAGAGCAGCGAGCCCGGCATCGGCCTGGCCGTGCGCTATCGTGATCGCCGCCAGGCGCGCCTTGCCCAGTGGGCTGACCGGCGGGAATTTGGCAAACCAGGCCGCGGCGACATCGTCGCCCTCGGCGGCAAGGGCTAGCTCGGCCTGACGGCGCAGTATTTTCTGTCCGGGCCAGTCAGGGTTTTGCTCGATGAAAAAGGAGATATCGGAAAAGCGGCCGGTGGCGCTGGAGCGCGTGAAGTCGAGCCAGCGGACGATCTTCGCCGGCAGCGGATTGGTGCTACGGGCGGCCGCTGCGTAAGCCTGCGGCCAATCGCCGGTGCGCGCCGCGGAAATCGCAGCGATCGCGGACGCCTTATCGTCGTCGGTCAAATCTTGGGCGCGAGCGGCTGGCAGAGCGGTAAGCGCGACGGCGAGCAGCAATAGCAGACGAAATACCGGAGCCAACGCCGGCTGCTCCTGTCTTATCGAGGATGAGATGTCACTGTTTCGGATTTTTTGCCGGGCCGCAAGGCGAAGAGCAGATATGTCCTTCGCCGCACGGTGTTGTTGATGCATCGACTGGCGAAGACTATCGTTGCTGGCGAGGGACCCGATTCGGACCGGGAGGGATGTCATGTTCAAAGGATCATTCGTCGCGCTGATCACTCCGTTCCGGAACGGCAAGGTGGACGAAACGGCCTTTCAGGAGCATGTCGCCTGGCAGCTCGGGCAGGGGACACACGGCCTAGTGCCGATCGGTACGACGGGCGAGTGCCCTGCGCTTGAGGACCACGAGCAGGAACGCCTGATCTCGCTGACTGTCGAAGTCGCCAAGGGCCGCGCACCGGTCATTCCCGGCACCGGATTCAATTCAACCACACATACAATCCACGCGACGAAAGCGGCGAAAAAAGCCGGCGCCGACGCAGCCCTGGTCGTCTGTCCCTATTACAACAAGCCGACCCAGGAAGGGCTGTACCAGCACTTCAAGGCCGTGCACGACGCAGTCGATCTGCCGATCGTCATCTACAACATCCCCGGCCGTACTTCAGTCGACATGTCGAACGCGACATTGGCGCGGCTGGCGAAACTGCCGAACATCATCGGCGTCAAGGACTCGACGAACGACCTATCGCGCGTGACCAAGCTACGTATCGAGGTCGGCGAGGAGTTTTCGATGCTGTCGGGTGAGGATGGCACCGCGGTCGGCTTTCTCGCACAGAGCGGCGATGGCTGCATCTCGGTGACCGCCAACGTCGCGCCGGCGCTGCTATCGGAGATGCATAACGCGTGGCAAAAGGGCGATGTCGCGACGGTGCGGCGCATCAACGAGCGGCTGATGCCATTGCACGAGGCGCTTTTCGTCGAGACAAGCCCGGCGCCGGTCAAATACGCCGCCTCGCTGCTCGGTCGCTGTACTGCCGAAGTGCGCCTGCCGCTGTGGGAAACCACGCCGGCGACGCAGGAGAAGGTGCATCGCGCGATGCGCGGCGCCGGCCTAATCAACTGACGCAGCCCATCAATTACCGGTCGGCATAGATGCGCGCTGGCGATCGCTACGCCGCGCAAAACCGGCGCGCGCGCCACGATTATCTGATCGAGGAGAAACTCGAAGCCGGGTTGGTTTTACAGGGCAGTGAGGTAAAGGTACTGCGCCAGGGCCAGGCAAGCATCAACGAGGCCTATGCTGACGAGACCGGCGGCGAACTGTTCCTGGTCAACGCCAACATCCCCGAATACCGCGCCGCCAATCGCTTCAGCCACGCGCCGCGCCGGCCACGAAAGCTGTTGTTGCACCGCAAGGAGATGACGCGGCTACTCGGTGCGATCCGTCGCGAGGGCGTGACGATCGTGCCCTTGTCGATCTACTTCAACGAACGCGGCCGCGCCAAGGTTGAGCTTGGTCTCGCCAAAGGCAAGAAAATGGCCGACAAACGTCAGGCCGAGAAGGACCGCGACTGGCAGCGCGACAAGGCCCGCATTATGCGGGCGCGGGGCTAAGCCGCTGACGCAAGGTCGCGAACACCGCTTCGAACATCGCCGGAGTGAGGGTGCCGGTGTTGGTGTTGAGCCGCGAGCAATGGTAGCTGTCGGCGAGTAGCATCCCGCCGGGCAATTCGTACAGCGCAGCGTGAGCGAAGGGATAGGCGGCGCGCCGAAGTCCTTTAGCGGCGAGCACCGCGTTGTGGGCGATCGCACCTAGTGCGAGGATCGCGCGCACGTGTGACGACACGGCAAGCTCGGCGGCGAGAAACCGACCGCATGCCGCGATCTCGCGTGGTTCGGGCCGGTTCTGTGGCGGGACGCAGCGTACCGCGTTGGTGATGCGGACGCCGCGCAGCGCAAATCCGTCGCCGCGATGACCAGCGTATTGGCCGGTCGTGTATCCGAACTTGGCGAGCGTCGCGTAGAGCAAGTCGCCGGCGTAGTCGCCGGTGAACGGACGGCCAGTGCGATTGGCGCCTCTCAGCCCCGGCGCCAGCCCGACAATCAGCAACACGGCGGTAGGGTCGCCAAACGGCGGCACCGGCGCATTGTGCCAATCGGGATGCGCCGCGCGCTGGGTCTCGCGAAACCCGGCGAGGCGTGGACAGAACGAGCAGTCGCGGTCGGGTAGCGCAAAAGGCGTCGCGTTGCTCACTCTTCGTCGTCGACCGCCTCGGGCCGCATCCGCGCTAGGTCGTCGCGTGGGGTGTGGGCGCGTGAAATGCTGGGCGCCAATTCCTGCAACTCGACGAAACTGTCGGCTTGGCGCCGCAAATCGTCCGAGGCCATTGGCGGGCTTGAGCGGATGGTCGACACCACTGAGACGCGGACCCCGCGCCGTTGCACGGCCTCGACCAATCGGCGGAAATCGCCGTCGCCCGAGAATAGGACGGCGTGGTCGATGTATTGGGCCATCTCGAGCATGTCGATCGCCAGCTCTATATCCATGTTGCCTTTGATCCGGCGGCGGCCCATCGCGTCGGTGAACTCTTTTGTCGGCTTGGTGACCATGGTGTATCCGTTATAGTCGAGCCAATCGACCAATGGTCTGATCGGTGAATACTCCTGGTCTTCCATCAGTGCTGTGTAATAGAAGGCGCGGATCAATCTTCCCTTCGACCGAAACAGGTCCAGCAGGCGTTTATAGTCGATATCGAAGCCGAGTCCTCGTGCGGCGGAGTAGAGATTGGCACCGTCGATGAATATGGCAATTCGCTCTTGTGGATAAAAAATCATCGCGAACTCCGGAAATCTTGGAAAAGAACATACAAGTGTTATCTGCCGTCAAAATTGCGTCAAGGTAAGTCTGTGCTGGACCAATACCCGTGATTTTGCTCGGTATCGGCAGCAATCTCCCTCATCCCCCCGCTGCGTCGCCGCGCGAGACGGCCGCGGCGGCGGTTGCGGCACTGCCTAGGATTGGCGTTTGCGTCGTCGCGCAGTCGAGCTGGTACGCGTCGGAGCCGGTGCCGGCCTCCGATCAGCCATGGTTCGTGAATGGGGTGGCCATCGTGGCGACTGCGTTGAACCCGGAGACGTTGCTGAGCCGAATGCTGGATCTCGAGACCGAGTTCGGGCGAATTCGCGGCGTCCCGAACGCTTCGCGCACCCTCGATCTCGACCTGCTCGACTATGATGCCCTGCTCATCGATACGCCGACATTGATTTTGCCGCACCCGCGAATGCATTTGCGTCGCTTTGTGCTGGAGCCGTTGCGGGAGGTTGCGCCCGGCTGGCGTCACCCCCGCTTCGATCTGTCTGCTGTTGGGTTGCTCGACCGTTTGTTGCCACCCGGCCAAGTCGTCGTGCGGCTGGATGGCTGAAGCGCGCGACCGCCCGAATTCGGCCGGCAGCGCGACATCTGCCTGCAAGCAATTGTGATTGCGGAGCGAGGCCGATATAACCGGCTTGGCATCGGCGGTCGCCGGTTGCCGTTCCCTTGTTTCCGGTAAGGCGATGTCTGGCTACGAAGCAGCTCGCGCCAATATGATCGATGGCCAACTACGGCCCAACACGGTGACCGACGAGCGGGTGATCGCCGCGTTTTGGGCCCTGCGGCGAGAGCTGTTCGTGCCCGACAAGCTCCACGGGATTGCGTATGTCGATAGAGAGCTGCCGCTTGGTGGCGGCCGGTATCTGATGGCTCCGATGGTCGCGGCCCGGCTAGTGCAAGCCCTCGAAGTGAAGCGTACCGACGCTGGGCTCGTGGTTGGTGCTGGCGTGGGTTACGAAGCGGCCGTGATCGCCCAGCTCGCCCGCAGCGTCGTCGCGCTTGAAGACGATGCGGGGCTTGCCCGGCTGGGGCGCGACGCGCTCGTCGAGCACCGCATCGCCACGGTCAAGTATGTCGAGGAGCCAGCCGCCCAAGGGGGCCGGGCACGGTCCTCCTATGACGCGATTTTGTTCGCGGGTGCGGTCGCCGAGATCCCCGCGGAAATCGCCGCGCAACTCGCCGAAGGCGGGCGCCTGGCTGCTGTCGTCAGACCGGCAGACGGCGTCGGGCGCGCAACTCTGGTAACCCGGACTGGCGGAGTATTAGCGCATCGCGTTATCTTTGACGCTGCAACGCCGCTACTTCCGGGGTTTGCCCGTAAGCCGGCCTTTGTGTTTTGAGGGGTTGATGCTCGAGCCGGCCCGCCAGCTTTCCGCTATGTTGGCTCGATGGGCGAGCTTGGCGTTGGTTGTCCTCGGCACAGCACTGTGCATTTCCGGGGCGCCGGCAATGGCGCAGACACTGACCGAAGCGCTGTCCTATGCCTACAACAACAATCCGCAGCTGCTTGCACAGCGCGCGTTGTTGCGCGCCACGGATGAGCAGGTGCCCCAAGCGCTGTCGGGATGGCGCCCGACGGTCAATTTCACCGGCCAGGCCGGGGAAGAGCGGGCAGGTTTCCAAACGGTTGGCCCAACCCAGTTTTCGAGCTTCACGGCGCGCCAGCTCGATCTCAAGATCACCCAGCCGGTCTACAACGGCGGCCGCACCGAGGCGCAGACCAAGCAGGCGGTCAATACCGTCGAGTCAACGCGCGCTCAAACTCTGGCGGTTGAGACGACGGTTTTTCAGGCGGTCGTGCAGGCATTTTTCGACACCTATCGCGACCAGGCCTTGGTTGAGGTCAACCGCAAC
>DASYXG010000284.1:0-30313 GCA_035935235.1 Allostellaceae bacterium | reverse complement strand
CCTGGCTGCATGGAGGTGCCGGCGATCGTCGTCGCCGCGTTCGAGGAGCGCGATTGCATCGAGCGTGCGCTTGCCGCTGGGGCGGCCGATCATCTGCTCAGCCCTGTCGATCATCGCGAATTCCAGACGCGGGTGAGCAACTTGCTGCGGCTGCGTGGCTATGATCAGGCAAACGGGCCGACCATCGCACCGCTCCAGGCAATGCCGCCGCAACCGCTGCCGATGCCTAGCGAAGCGGGGAATTTGGGCCGCGCGCATGAGCGCCTGCTGCGGGTAATGGACGCCGTGCCGGCCCTGGTTTGCGCGACCGATCGCGACGGCCGCTACATCTTTTGCAACCTGCGTTTCGCCGAGTTTGTCGGAATGCGCGCCAGCCGGTTGATCGGCCGCCAGCCGCTGGAGGCGCATGACGATCCGCTGGCCCGCAGTCTCAACGACTTGGATCACCGGATGCTCGCCGGCGATGATGTACCTACCTCTTTCGAGGAACGGATCGTCGACCGGGAGGGCAAACGCTGCGATCTGTTGACCACCAAGGCGGTCTATCGCGGCAATGACGGCGATGACGCGATGGTCGTCACCGTCTCGATCGACATCACCGCGCGCAAGCGCGCCGAACTCGACCTGCTCGCGGTCAAGGAGCAGGCCGAGATCGCCAATCGGAGCAAGACCGAATTCCTCGCCAATATGAGCCACGAGCTGCGCACGCCGTTGAATGCGATCATCGGTTTCTCGCAGGTCATGGCCGGCGAAATGCTGGGCCCCATCGCGACGCAGCGCTATGTCGGCTATGCCCGCGACATCCTCGGCAGCGCTGAGCACCTGCTCGGCATCATCAACGACATCCTCGATGTTTCCCGGCTCGAGACCGGCAAGCTCGATCTCATCGAAGAGTCGATCGACGCACCGAAGGCGATCGCAGATCTGATCCAGCTTGTCGAAAGCAAGGCACGGGCCGCCGAGGTCCGCGTCGTTGTGCGGCGTGAGGGCGAGGTCCCGCGCTTGCGCGGCGATCCGCGCAAGGTGAAACAGATCATCCTGAACCTCCTAACCAATGCAATCAAGTTCAGCCGCCCGGGCGGTGAGGTCGACATTGTGCTGAAGAGCGACGGGGGTGGGGTAACGATCGCCGTGACAGACCGCGGTATCGGCATGGATCCAAAAGAGGTCGAGCTGGCGATGGCGCATTTCGGCCAGGTGACAGGTCCCTGGGCGCGCCAACACGCCGGGACCGGACTTGGCCTGCCGCTGGCGATTGGCCTCACGGAACTGCACGGCGGCACGCTCACGATCCAAAGCCTCAAAGGCGTTGGGACGACGGTTACAGTCGCCTTCCCACCCTTGCGATCCGAGGGGATGGTGGGTGCCGCGACCGAAACGCGCTCGGCTGGGTAGCACGGCATGACGACGCCACGTAGACAAGGAGTGGCCATGGCCCCCACCAGCAGCAAATTGGCCCGCTCGATGCCTCTTCCAGCCGCGGCCCAATCCGGAGGTGGGATGCCGCGTTGGCCATCGCGTTATGCTGTCGCCGCGCTCGGGGCCGCCGCGATCCTGCCGCCACTAGTGCTTATCATCAAACCTGGCGATCTCGGCCGGATCGGCGGCGTCCCGATCGCGATCGCGCTGACCGCGCTGTTGATCCTGATCACAGCGCTGGTGGCGCTAGCCACGGCGCTGCTCGGGTTGGAGCGGTTACGGGACAACTGCTGCAATCGCGACGACGGCGAGCATGTCCGGGCGGGATTGCGCGTCGTCATTGCCGCAATCGCTGTCGGCTACTGCGCGGCGATGACGATCGCGATGCCGGACGGACTGCGGCCGGCCGCGGTGATCGTCGCCTCGCTTGGGCTGGCCGGCGGCTGGATGTTGCTGCTGTGCGCACTCGCCGATCCGGCGACTTCGCCGCTGCGACTATACTTGGCAATGTTGCTTGATGCATCGCTGATTTCCGCGTTCCTGCATTTCGGCGGTGAGCTGACCGCGCCGTGGATGCCGCTCTATCTGCTCGCGACGTACCAAATCGGGCTGAGCCGTGGGATCGTGACGCTCGCGGCATCGACCGCCCTCAATTTCGCTGGCTTCGGTGTGGTCGTCGCGACAACGCCGTATTGGCGGGAACAGCCGTTGCTTGCGGGCGGCCTGCTGGCCGCGCTGGTTGCGCTGCCGGCCTGCCTTGCCCGCGCGGTGCACGAGCTTGCCGCGTTGCGAGAGACGGCTGCATCGGCTCAAGCGGCGCGCACCCGCGTTATGATGGTGGTGAGCGAAGCGTTGCGCGCGCCGCTCGATAACATCGTCGGCCGCGGCGGTACGCAGATGCACGAACCCGAGTCTGCCACGGCCGCGCCGTCAACGCGGGCGCTGCTCTCACAGGTCAGTAACATCCTCGATTTCACGGCGATCGAAACCGGCGCCTTCGTGCCGGTAACCGAGTCCTTCGATCTGCATCGTGTGATCCAGGACACTCTGGCGGACCGCCGCACCGAGGCGGCTGCCAAAGGATTGCGGCTACGCAGTCACATCGATCCAAGACTGCCCTATCGGCTGCGCGGTTGGCCGCAGCAGCTGGCTCAAATCACCGACTATCTGGTCGGACGCGCGATCGAGGTGAGCGGGGAAGGCGCGGTCGGGGTGTCGGTCGATGCCGCGGGCGGCGATCACCGGCGGGTGCGGCTCTCCCTGACCGTGCGCGACAAGGGCGAGCCCATCGCACCTCCCGAGGCGGCGTCATTGTTCGACCCATTCGCGACGCGGGTCGGCGGGCGTGCCGCCGGCGACCACGGCGCATTCGGGCTTGCCGTGGTTCGGCGCTTGGTCGAGCTGATGGGCGGCGAAATCGCTAGCGGCGGCGTGCCGGGAGCGGGCGGCACGATCACCGTCACTGTGCCGCTGGAGTTCGACGAACCGCCGGTGGACGCTTCCCTCGACCTCGAGCGCTGCTTGGTGCTGATCGCCACCGAAGACAGTCAGTTCGCCAGTGAGATTGCCGAACCGCTGAACGCTTGGAACGCCGACCCGCGCTGGATCGACAGCTTCGAAAAGACATTAGGCTTCGTCGACCGGCGCGACGCGCGTGCCTGCAGCGTGCTGATCGTCGACGGGCGGCAGCGCAAGCTCGCGGCGCTGAGCTTCGCGCATCGCGCGGTGACAAGCGAGGCGCCGCCGTCTTTCGTGCTGTTCATAGCCGATCGCACACAGATCGGCGGACTGGTCGAGCTTGCCGACGATGAGCTGGACGCCGTGCTCCCCGCGCCGCTCGATAACCAGCTCTTTGCTAATGCGCTGCATGCGCTCCCGCTATGGCACGGCGCACCGGCGCGGCCGGTGATCGTCTCGATCCAGGAAGCACTGCCGCCAGAGCCGCCGCCCTTGTTCGACCCGGCCGACGTTGCGACCCCGGTCCCTCAAGTCACGCCGATCGCGACCCATCCGCGCTTCGCCGCCGAGGCGCCGATCGTCGATCCGCGCGCGGTCGCGGCGCTCCGCGGGCTCGGCGGCGGTGACGAATTTCTCGGCGAGGTGATCGACAGTTTCCGTGCCGACGCCCGGGAAATCATGCAGCGTCTGGTACGTTCCGCCGCCGCGGCGGACAGCGCGGGATTTGCCCGTGGGCTGCACGCGCTCAGAAGCTGCGCCGCCAATCTCGGCGGGACAAGGCTGTGCGAGGTACTGCTGTCGCTGCGTGAGGTTGGCGCGCAGGAACTGCGCGAACAGGGCAGCGGCCTAGTGCAACGGCTCGGTGACGAGCTGGCCCGGCTCGATGCGGCGTTGGCTGAATTCGCCGACAAATCCCAGGCGTTAGCGAGCGGCTAAGCTTTGATCTCCCGGCGCAGTGCCTGCCAGCGCGCCAGTTTCTCCGCGAAGCCCAGGCTGGCATATGCGGGGCTGGTCGAGGGCAGATGCAGATAGGTGAGGCTGGGTCGACATCGAAAATGTCGGTCGTAAAGACGCCGGGCGCCTCCGCCGTTGAAGGCGACGGTTGCGATGGTCGGATTGGCGTCGAGCAGCTTATGCAGCGAATTTGGCACCTCGCCCTTGATTTCGGAATCGAGGCTGGCCCGCCGCTCGGCCATCGCGCATACGTCCCAGAGCGCAATGTTCCGTGCCCTAACAAAAGCCAGCCGGTCCGCATAAACTGGGCTGAGCGCCTCGTCGAATAGGCCAAAGACGATCGGCCAGAACAGATTGCGAGGATGGGCGTAATACTCCACCCGTCGCAGCGACTCCTCTCCCGGCAAGGTGCCGAGCACGAGCACGCGTGGATTGGGACCGACGACCGGCGGGAAACTGCGCTTCGCGGGGTTTGCTGGGAGGACGGTCAGTCGAGGTAACGTCCGAGGCGCACCGCGGTTTGGCCGCGCACCAGCCGGCGCGACGGCATGATCAGCACACAATTATCATAGGGCGCGCGGACTTCCTGGTCGCCGTCATGGCCGATCAGGCTGCCTTTTTTGTCGAGGACCTCTAGGCCCATGAATGGCTCGGCAAACTCAAAGCGGTCGCCGGTGATGGTCACCGCCTCGGTCACCTCGATCACACGCTGCTTGGGCGTCGCGGTGAAATCAGGCCCGCCCAGCGGCGCGACGTCGTCGCGCTCGACGGCGCCGACCGCGATGAGGAACTGCAGCGTCACGTCGGTCGCGACCTCGGCTGCGCGTTTCTCCCAGTGCTGGCCGGCCTCGATCAGAAGCGCGGTCTTGGTGGAGGCGGGATCGACGAACCCGCCGTAGTCGCGCATCCGGGGCCCAGCGGCGTGCCCGGCATCGCACATGATCAGCTCGGGGATGCCAACCCGGCGCGCGAGTTCGCGCGATCGCGGCAGCAACCCCGCCAGCATCAGCGGCGCCGTCGCGTGTTGCATCGAGTGCAGGTCGAGCAGGTAGTCGGCGGCATTGACGATCGGGCGCAACGCGCGGGCGCGCTCAAGTTCCGACGAGCGCCGCGGCCCGTCGAGCGTCGCTGGAGACCACAGCCGGTTGAAATCCTCATCGACATAGCGTGAGGCGATCGGGTAGCGCGTGTCGAACTCCGAATACGCCGCGACATTATTGAAGGCGAGCGTCAGCTTGCCCTTTCGCGGCTGAATGTTGGCGCGGAACAACTTGTCGATCGCGATCGCGCCGCAGATCTCGTTGCCGTGCGTGAGGCCCATTACTACGACATGCGGCCCCGCTTCGCGCGCGATAAGCGTGGTGACGTACTCGATCCCGGTGTTTCCGGCGCGATAGGCCGAAATATCGGGCGGCGTCAGCTCGATGTTGTATCTCAAATCGGACACGCGGCTTCCCCTGGGGCGAGACCCACAATTATGGCGTCGCGCCCCGACCGTTGCTACCGTTGCGAGACGCGGTCGATCAGCCGCTTGAGGAAGCGCTCGCAGCGGGCGATCTGGTCGATCTCGATATATTCGTCGGGTTTGTGCGCCTGATCGATCGAGCCGGGGCCGCAGATGATGGTCGGGATGCCGGCGGCCGAGAACAATCCGCCCTCGGTGCCGAAGGCGACTTTGGTCGTCCCGTTCTCGCCGGTCAGGGCGGCGCATAGCTGGGTCACCTCGGCGTCCACGGGGGTGTTGAGCGCCGGCGCCGACGACAATTCCTCGATGACGATATCGGTCTCCGGCCGCACCGCACGCATTTCCGGCAGGACGCGTTTCGCTGCGAAGTCACGCAATTCGGCGATCAGTCCCCCGACATCGTCGCCGGGCAGCGGTCTGATCTCGAAATCGAACTCGCAATCCTTAGGAACGATGTTGAGCGCTGTGCCGCCGTGGATAAGCCCGGTGTGGATCGACGAGTAGGGTGGGTCGAAATCCGGATCGAATGGGCCCTGATCGCGCTTGCGCCGTGCCATTTCCTTGAGGCGGGCGATAATCTCGGCTGCCGCCTCGATCGCGTTGACGCCGTAGTTGACCTGCGACGAATGCGCCTCGTGGCCATGAACATGGCACCGCAGCGTGTGCTTGCCCTTGTGCCCGACGCCGACTTGCATCGCGGTTGGCTCGCCGACGATGGCAAGGCGCGGCCGATTGGGTCGTGTCGCAAGCACGCTGATCAGGCGCCGAACGCCGATGCAACCGACCTCCTCGTCATAAGAAAACGACAAATGGATCGGGGAGCGTAGTCGCCGCCGGACCAGCTCCGGCACCAGTGTCAATACGACCGCGATGAAGCTCTTCATATCGGAGCTGCCGCGGCCGTAAAGCCGGTTGCCCTTTTCGAGAATCGTGAACGGGTCGCTGTGCCAATCCTGGTCGTCGATTGGTACCACGTCGGTGTGGCCGGACAGCATGATGCCGCCTTGGTCCTGCGGGCCGATCGTGGCGTAGAGATTGGCCTTGTTGCCGTCTTCGGCGAAGACCAGTTCGCTTGCCACTTTATGGGCGTCGAGATAGTCGCGGACGAACTCGATGAGCGCCAAATTCGAGTTGCGGCTAGTCGTGTCGAAGGCCACGAGCCGCGTCACCATTTCTTGGTAACCAATCGCCGACGAAGCCAATAATTCACCCATATGACAAAACGTTTACGCTCGTCACGATAGGCTGTAACCCCATTGCATGACCAGCGCTTTGCGGCTGCAATCCGGAGATGTCCCCCGCTTTCGCCGCGCTCCAGGCGGTTCGGCGGCTGACGAGCCTCTTTCCTGCGCGGGCGCGTTGTGCGATGGAACAAAGTCGCAATCAACGAGCGCGTGAATGAACGGCTTTTCGGTCGGTCATGAGATTCCCGGGGTGCTGTGGCGCCGCGATCCCAGCGGCGAAGTGCTGCCGTTGGTCGTCGATTCGCCGCATAGCGGTACGCTCTATCCCGAGGATTTCAGCTTTTGCTGTCCGCTGGAGGTGCTGCGGCGGGCCGAGGACGCGTATGTCGATGAGTTGTTCGAGGCCGCGCCCGCTCACGGCGCCACGATGATCGCGGCGATGTTTCCGCGCAGCTATCTCGACGTCAATCGCGCCGCCGACGACCTCGACCCGAGTCTCTTGTCAACGGCATGGCCGAAGCATTTGCCGCTGCGGCCCGCGACGAGGGTCGGGTTGGTGCGCCGCTATGCCCAGGCCGGCATGCCGATCTATGACCGCAAGCTCCATCCGGATGAGGTGCTGGCGCGGGTCGAGCGCTATCACGCGCCATATCACCAAGTCCTCGACGATGCCTGCGACCGATTGCACGGCCAATTTGGCGCGGTGTGGCACGTCAACTGTCATTCGATGCCGTCAACCGGCAGCCGCAAGCACGGACGCAAGGGCGAGCACGGCGATTTCGTCATCGGCGACCGCGACGGCACGACCTGCGCGGCGGAATTCACCGACTTCGTCGCGATGACGCTGCGCGGCATGGGTTACGAGGTGCATGTCAACGACGGTTACAAAGGGGTCGAGCTAGTGCGCCGCCAAGGGCGCCCGCACGAGCGTCGCCACAGTTTGCAGATCGAGGTCGATCGCTCGCTTTACATGGACCAGCGCACCCTCGAAAAGCTGCCGCACTTCGACGCGTTGCAGGACGATCTGACGCGGCTGTTCTCCGCGCTGCGCGAATTCGTACGGGCGCAAATCTAGGAGGCGGCGTGGAACTCTCGATCCGTCAGCTGCATCCGCTGTTCGTCGGCGAAGTGTCCGGAATCGACGTCGGCAAGCCGCTCGACCTCGCGATGGTGGCGGCGCTCAACGCAGCGATTGACCGCTACGCGGTGCTGGTGTTTCCCGGGCAGGCCCTCGACGACGAGCGGCAGATGGCGTTCGCGCGCTATTTCGGCGAGCTTGAGCTGCCGCGCAGCGGCGCCGCCAACGTCAAGCGCCGGCTGCGTCCCGAGATCGCCGACATCTCAAACCTCGACGCGGAGAACCAGGTGCGCGGGCGCGACGACCCGCGCCGCTTCGACCAGCTCGGCAACCGGCTGTGGCATACCGACGGGTCGTTTCGCCGTATACCGGCTGCGCTATCGATGCTCTACGCGCATCGGGTGCCGGGGCCGAGCCCCAAGGGCAACGGCGAGACCGAATTCGCCGACATGCGTGCCGCCTATGACGCGCTCAGCGAGCAGCAGAAGGCAGACATCGCCGATCTCGTTGCGCTGCACGACATCGCCTGGTCGCGCGGCCAACTCGGCTTCAGCGAGCTGCTGTTCGGCGAGAAGCAGGTGCTGCCGCCGGTGCCGCAGCGCGTCGTACGCATGCACCCCGGTTCAAAGCGCAAGGTGCTCTACGTCGCCGCGCACGCCTCGGAAATCGTCGGCATGCCGGTGCCGGAAGGCCGCTTGCTGTTGCGCGAGCTGATCGAGCACGCGACCCAGCGCGAGTTCGTCTACCGTCATGAATGGCGGGTCGGCGATCTGGTGATCTGGGACAACCGCGCGACCATGCATCGCGGCCGGCATTACGACGAGACAAGGGTGCGCGACCTGCGGCGGGTGACGACCCGCGACGTCGCTTCGACGCTCGACCAGGTGGCTTGAAATCAGGGAGGATCAACGATGGCGAAGATTCCGAAAGTCCTGCACGAGCACATCAACACGGCGTTCCCGGCGAATGTCTGTTTGCTCGGATCGGCGCTGCCCAACGGCTTCGCGCAAGTGACCCCGCGCGGCGGCACGATGGTCTACGACGACGAGCATATCGGCCTGTGGGAGCGCGGCCGCGGCAGCTCAGCCGCCGCCATGCAGGATGGCACAAAGCTGACGATCTATTTCCGCAAGCCGTCGTTGCGCGAGGAAGGCGTCCTGCCGCTGGGCGGCATCGCGCGGTTTTACGGCACCGCGAAGATCTACAAATCCGGCCCGGTTTACGAGGAAGTGTGGCGCCGGCTGGTGCAGCCGGAAAAAGACCGCGACCCGGACAAAAAGGGCTACGCGGTGCTGATCGCGATCGAGCGCGCCGAGGATCTAGCGGGCGAGGCGCTGAAACTAGCCTGATCCCGCCCTCCATTGTTTCGTCATCCCCGGGCTTGTCCCGGG
The DNA here is from genome assembly GCA_035935235.1 of Allostellaceae bacterium. Taxonomy (GTDB): domain Bacteria; phylum Pseudomonadota; class Alphaproteobacteria; order ATCC43930; family CGMCC-115725; genus DATARH01. The sequence goes on along the minus strand of DASYXG010000284.1, from coordinate 21,364 downwards.
GGATCCACGTGGATGGCCGGGATTAACCCGGCCATGACGATGCTTTTGCGGCGCCTTGCGTTTAGTGGCGGTCGGGTCGGTCCTCGCGTCCAAAGCCGAAGCCGAAGCTAGGCACGAAGGGCACGGGCGACGGCGATGGGGCCATCTCGACCGGTTGCGCCGGCGGTGGCGTGGGACAAGGGACGCGGATAAAGGTTTGTCCCGTCTTCGCATTAGTCGCCCTGTTGGGATTTAATTGATCGAATTGCGCAGCACCGGCTCCATTGGTGGTTTGGGCTGGGAAATTGTTTGCGCCGCTGGCAGGCGCGGTTGGAAGTATTGTCCTGTCTGCGCATCGATCCAGCAATAGGCGGTCTTGGCGTTTGTCGGTGCGCCGATCGGGCTCGCGATGAACACGACGGCCAATACGAGCAGGGCAACACGAAAAAGGCGGCGGCGGGCGGGGCGGCACAGTTCTCCGCGTACTTCGAAGCTGCCGCCTCCAATATAACGGAGGTTTATTGGTAACGTTGAGATCGTTTGCCGAGGGGCCCTAGGTCAGGAACTGTTCTTTGAACACGCGTTCCTGAAGGTTGGCCTCGCGGTCGAACAGCATCGTCACCGAGACGTCGCGTTTTTCGTAAATCTCGACCACGGTGACGTCGCGCACCTCGGTGAAGTCGGCGACGGCGCTCACCGGACGCTTGTCGGTCTCCAGGCAGTCGATGCGCACCTTGGCGCGATGCGACAGCAGCGCGCCGCGCCAGCGCCGCGGGCGGAACGCGCTGATCGGGGTCAGCGCCAAAATCTCGGCGTCGAGCGGAATGATCGGCCCGTGCGCCGACAGATTGTAGGCGGTGCTGCCGACCGGCGTGGATAAGAGGATGCCGTCGGCCATCAACTCTTCCAGGCGCACGACCCCGTCGACCGTGATCCTGAGTTTGGCGCCCTGCCGGGTTTCGCGCAGCAGCGACACTTCGTTGAAAGCGATCGCGGTCTGGGTCGCGCCCTGTTCGTCGGTTGTCGTCATTTCGAGCGGATAGAAGGTTACCGGCTGGGCCGTGGCAAGGCGCTCGCCCAATCCCTCGAGCCGATACGGGTTCATCAGGAAGCCGACGCTGCCGCGATGCATGCCAAAGATCGGCACGCCCTTCTCGTAGAAGCGATGCAGGGTTTCGAGCATGAAACCATCGCCGCCGAGCGGAACGACAATCTCTGCATTTTCAGGTTCAATAACGCCGTATTCGTGGCGCAACTCGGCGAGGGCTTGTTGCGCGGCTTCGGCGTCGGAAGCGACGAAGGCAACGCGCTTCGCCAGCGCGCTACTCACCGAAGGGGCTCACCCGCCGGTCACGCTCATGTGGCGGGCGACGGCCGGCCGCTTGTGGCGCCGGTCGATGATGAAATCGTGTCCCTTGGGCTTGCGGAGAATGGCCTCGCGGATCGCCCGCTCCAGTGGCTCATCGCTTTCCGACTGGCGCACCGGGGTGCGCAGATCGGCAGCGTCCTCCTGGCCCAGGCACATGAACAGCGTGCCGGTGCATGTAAGCCGCACGCGGTTGCAGGCCTCGCAGAAATTGTGGGTGAGCGGGGTGATGAAGCCGAGCCGCCGCCCGGTTTCGCGCACCGTCGCGTAGCGCGCCGGTCCGCCGGTGCGGTAGTCGGTTTCGTCCAACGTCCAGCGCCGCTCCAAGCGCGCTCGCACCAACGACAGCGGCAGATACTGCTCGAGCCGGGTCTCGCCGCCGATATCGCCCATCGGCATGACCTCGATCAGCACCAGATCGTGGCCTTGGTCGCCGCACCATTGGACCAGATCATCGATCTCGTCCTCGTTGACGCCGCGTAGGGCGACGGTGTTGATCTTGACCTGGAGCCCGGCGCGCTTGGCGGCGTCGAGCCCGGCGAGCACCTGATCGAGGCGGCCGCGCCGTGTGATTTCGGCGAATTTCTCTGGATCGAGCGTGTCGAGCGAGACGTTGACCCGCTCGACCCCGCATCCACGCAGTTCTTCGGCATAGCGGGCGAGTTGGCTGCCGTTCGTGGTCAGGGTCAACTCGTCGAGCGCGCCCGATTTCAGATGTCGGCCCAACGAGCGGAACAGGGTCATGATGTCGCGGCGCACCAGCGGCTCGCCGCCAGTCAGGCGCAGTTTCTTGACGCCGAGGCGGACAAACGCGCCGCACACGCGATCGAGTTCCTCAAGCGTCAACAGCTCACGCTTGGGAAGGAAACTCATTTCTTCTGCCATGCAATAGACACAGCGGAAATCGCAGCGGTCGGTGACCGATACGCGCAGATAGGAGATGGTGCGTCCGAACGGGTCGATCATGAATGCTCAACGCTCAGCTAGAGCGATACGTTCTGTCATATATAAGGCTGCCGGCCGCGGATGTCGCCCCTGATCTCGTCATGGGTATTGCGCGGATTGGCGCGAAGGCGCGCAGCTATTTGTGCGTCGGGATGTCGAGCGGCGCACAGTTGGTGCGGCCCGACATCAGGCAATCCTCGACTTTTCCCTGATCGCGCAAAGCGGTCATCAGGTAGTAGCCGGCGACGACGATCAACAGCGTGATGATCAGTCCGGCCAAAGCCGCGCGCCGGCTGGTGCCGCCGTCATCGTCATCGCGGTTGTCCGCCATGCGGTGCACACTGCCGGGCGAATACCGTTGCGGCAAGGGTTCGATGTCTCTTCCCGCGCACGGCGAGGCCAGGGTAGGTTGGCCGCACCGTGGGAAGCGCGGGGAGGGGACATTGCCCGATCCGACTTTGTTGAGCGTACGCGAGGCGGCGCGCGAGATCGCGGAGCGCCGGCTCTCCGCCGAAGACTACACCGCCGCCTGGCTGGAACTGATTGACGCTGAGGAGGCGGTGGTCGGCGCCTGGCGGCACTTCGACCGCGAGCAGGCCTTGGCGGCGGCGAGGCAGCGCGATCGGGAGGGGTCGGGCGGCCCGCTGCATGGGATCGCCATCGCGGTCAAGGATCTGATCGATACCGTCGACATGCCCACCGGCTACGGCTCGCCGATCTACGATGGGCATCAGCCAGCGGCCGACGCGTCCTGCGTCGCGCTGGCGCGAGCGGCGGGCGCCGTGGTGCTGGGCAAGACTGTTACCACCGAATTCGCCGCGTTCTTTCCCGGCAAAACCGCGAACCCGCATAATCCGGCGCATACGCCTGGCGGCTCGTCGAGCGGCTCCGCGGCGGCCGTCGCCGCCGGAATGGCGCCGCTGGCGTTCGGGACACAAACCGCCGGCTCGATCATCCGTCCGGCAGCCTATTGCGGCGTGGTCGGCTACAAGCCGAGTTTCGCCTTGGTCGCGCGCGCTGGGGTCAAGGCACTCGCAGATAGCCTCGATACGGTCGGATGCATGGCGCGCCGGGTCGAAGACGCGGCGTTCTTTATCGGCGTCCTGACCGACCGGCGCGACCTGCGCGAGATCAGCGTTCCGCCTCCGCCGCGGTTTGGGCTGTGCCAAACGCCGATGTGGGACGAGGCCGAGCCGGCGACGATCGCGGCGCTCGACCGAGCCCGCGCGGCGCTATTGGCGGCCGGGGCGCGGGTCGATGATGTCGCGGTTCCGGACGAGCATCGCGGTCTCGCCGACGCGCAAGATAAGATCATGCGCTTCGAGATGGCGCGCTCACTCGCTTGGGAACGGGTCGAGCGCGCCGACCTGATTTCGCCGGTGCTGGCGCAGATGCTCGATTATGGGATGACGATCCCCGCCGGTGAATATGACGCGGCGCGCGCCGCTGTCGCGATAGCGCGGGGGCGGCTCGATCGCTTCTTCGGCGATTGCGCCGCGGTCATCGTGCCGGCGGCGCCGGGCGAAGCACCGGAAGGGCTCGGCAGCACCGGCAGCCCCATCTTCAACCGCATGTGGACGGCGCTCGGGGTTCCCTGCGTCACCATCTCGGCCGGGCGCGGCGTTAAAGGCTTGCCGGTCGGTATCCAGCTTGTCGGCCCTATCGGCCAGGATGCGCGGCTGATGGAAGCCGCACTGTTCGCCGAACGAGCGGTGGCCGCGGCATGACGGCTCTGCGTTTGCTGGTCGTTTTGGCGGGTGGTTTCGCCTGCGGTTGCAGCGCCCTCACGCCCTTTGCGACCATGCCGGCGAACGCGCCAAAAGGGGTCGTGGATCCGCGTCCACGCGTGGCAATTTGCGTCAACCCGCTGAAGACAAGTCCCGAACAGGCTCAGCAAGCGGCGCAGGCGCAGTGCCTGGGCAATACCGTCGCCGAACAGGTCACCGGCAACGATTACTGGCTCGACGTCTGCCCTCTAGCGGTGCCGGCTCGCATCACTTTTGTGTGTACGCCGAAGAAATAGGCATTACATCGCGCCGCGACAGAGCGCCCAATGGCGCTGCGCCGGCGGTATGATATCCTTCAGCGTTTTCGGTGATTGTCGCGGCGATGGACTTCGACACCTTTTTCAAAGAGCGGCTCGACGCGCTCCACAGCGAAGGACGCTACCGCGTCTTCGCCGATCTGGAGCGGCGCCGCGGCCGGTTCCCGCGCGCATACGATCATCGACTCGGCGCCGAGGTCACGGTCTGGTGCTCGAACGACTATCTCGGCATGGGTCAGCACCCGGCGGTGCTGGCAGCGATGGAAGCCGAGATGCGCAGGACAGGCGCTGGCGCCGGCGGCACGCGCAACATCTCTGGCACCAGCCACGCCCACGTGCTGCTGGAACGCGAGCTCGCCGATCTGCATCAGCGTGAAGCGGCACTGGTCTTTACCTCGGGCTTTGTCGCCAACGAGGCGGCATTATCGACCCTAGCCGGCAGCATGCCCGGGATGGTCGTGCTGTCCGACGCGATGAATCATGCTTCGATGATCGCCGGCATCCGCAACAGCCGGGCTGAGCGCGTCATCTTCCGGCACAACGATGTCGCGCATCTCGGCGAGCTCTTGGCCGGACTGCCCCCCGAGCGGCCGAAGCTGGTGTGCTTCGAGTCGGTCTATTCGATGGACGGCGACATCGCCCCGCTCGCTGACATTTGCGACGTCGCCGAGCGCTCCGGCGCGATGACCTATCTCGATGAGGTGCATGCGGTCGGGTTGTACGGACCGCGCGGCGGCGGCGTTGCCGAGCGGGACGGCGTCTCGGCGCGGCTGACGGTGATCCAAGGAACGCTGGCGAAGGCGTTTGGCACGATGGGCGGCTATGTCGCCGGCTCGTCGCTGATGGTCGATTTCCTTCGCGGCCACGCCCCGGGGTTCATTTTCACCTCGTCGCTACCACCGCTATTGGCCGCCGGCGCGCTCGCAGCGGTGCGGCACCTCAAGGAGAGCCAAGCCGAGCGGGCCCGCCACCAGGAACGGGTCGCGACCGTCAAGCGCCGCCTCGCCGAGGCGTCGATCCCGGTCATGGCGAACGACAGCCACATCGTTCCGGTGATGGTGGGCGACGCGGCGATGTGCCGGACCGCGTCCGACCTCCTATTGCGCGACCACCAAGTCTATGTGCAGCCGATCAACTACCCGACGGTGCCGCGTGGCACCGAGCGACTGCGCGTGACGCCGACGCCGCTGCACAGCGACGAGGATGTCGACGCGCTGGTCACGGCTATCACGAATGTCTGGCAGCTCTTGCAGCTGCCGAAGACCGGCTGAACTTGCTTAAGGATTGTTGGGCGGCGGGATGTCGCGCGGCGGCAGGCCGCCGCCCGCCAGGCATTGCTGGAAGGCCAGGTCGCGCTTGGCCAACGATTCAGCAGTGTAGTCAGGAAAGGCCCGGTAGGCCTGTTGCGAACAGCGATCCGACCCGACCCATCTCTTCATAATCTGCTGGCCCTGACCATCAGCGAGGCCGACCGCCGGCATCAAGGCGGTAAGAGCGAAAACCACGGCGCCGAACTGACGAAACATTACGGCTTTGCCCAAAGGCCATCGTCCCTAATGCACCGACTATATACCGAGACGGGCGGTTGCGCGCCTCCGGATTCTGAGGCTCCATGGCCGAAAGCGCCAACGCGGAGGATCAAATGCTGAAGATTTGGGGCCGCACCACGTCGTCGAACGTGCAGAAAGTGCTGTGGACGTGCGCCGAACTGAACATCGAATACAGCCGGGTCGATCATGGCGGACCGTTCGGCGGCAACCGCGATCCCGAATATTTGAAGCTCAACCCCAACGGGTTGGTGCCGACCGTCATCGACGGCGATCTGGTGATGTGGGAGTCGAATACGATCTGTCGCTACCTCTGCACGACGCGCAACGGCGAGAGTCTTTATCCTCGCGATCCGGCGGCCCGCACCCATGTCGAGCGCTGGATGGACTGGCAGCTCTCGGTGATCGGGGCGCCGATGGGGGCATTGCTGCAGGGATTGATACGCTCGAACCCAGAGACCCGCGACGCGGCGGCGATCGAGGCAGCTCGGCGGCGGGCGATCACCGCCTGGGAGATCGTCGACGATGCCGTTGCAAACCAGCCCTATCTTGGTGGCAACTCGCTGTCGCTCGCCGAGGTGGCTCTCGGGACGCATATTTACCGCTGGTTCAACTACCCGCTCGAGCGGCCGAGTCTGCCCCGTCTCAAAGCCTGGTATGAGAGATTCTGCGACCGGCCGGCGTTCAAGGCGCACATCGTCATGCCGATCACTTGACGCTGAGCAGGGCTTCCCTCTCCGAGCCGGAACTGTCGTAAACCGCCAGCATCGCGGCGCTGTCGACCGCACGGATCGCCAGCGGTGCGCTGAGACCGCGCACCTGCACATCATGCGCGGGGAAGGCGCTGAGGGAAACCCCGGCTACTGTCCCGACGACCTCTGAAACCACTAGCTGGCAGCGATATTCCTTGGTGAGCTCTTGAAGCCGCGAAGCGATGTGGACGGCCTCACCAATAGCGGTCATCTGCGCATGTTCGCGATAACCCATCGTGCCGATGATGACCTCACCAGCGTGGATACCGACGCCGAAGCCGATGGGTTGTTGCAACTCGTTTGCTAGAGCGCGGTTCATCTCGGCGAGGTGCCAGTCGATCAGACGAGCCCCCTCCAGCGCCCGGCGGCAGGCGTCGGCGGCATCCGTTTCGCTGCCGAAGATCGCCATCATGCCGTCGCCGATGAATTGATTGGGGTTACCGCCGGCGGCGATGATGGCGCTGCCAACTGCCTCGAAGAAGCGGTTGAGGATGAACACGACGTCATAAGGCAGCCGGTTCTCCACCAGCTGCGTTGACGAGCGAATGTCGACGAACAGGATCGCGACAAAGCGCTCCGCCCCGGTCTCAACCGTGTTCAGGCGGTCGTGGTCGCGCACGGTGATTTCGGGCGGCAATAGCGGCCAGACGCTGATATCGGCTCCCGGCTTGAGCTGACAGGCGAGGCGGACCGCGCGATCCGCGCCGAGCGGGGCTAGTACCCGGGTTTCGGCGGGCGATGGCGGCTCCAGGCTTTCGGATCCGAGCAACACGCGCACGCGGCAGGTCGTGCAGCGCGCCCTACCGCCGCAGATCGAAGCATGGGGGATACCAGCGCGACGGCTGGCGTCGAGTACGCTCAGCCCCTTTGGTATTAGCACACTGCGCCCGTCGGGATAGGCGATCCTCACTCTGCCGCCGCGACGCTCGACGAGCGTACGGGCGCCGCGCGCGAGGAAGAGCAAGGCGAAAGCACCGGCGTATCCGAGTAGGGACCAATTCTCGATCGAATAGATTGCCGCTAGGGCGGCCGGATGACCACGCATCCCCGTCTGCCGCAGGTCGGTGGTAAAGGTCGGATCGCTGCGGGCCTTCTCGGCGACTTGACGCGCGCCCTGGAAGACACCGAGCAAGGCGGTGGTTGGCAGCAGAACGGCGAGGATGAGAAGGAGTGGCGCGACCCGCTGAAAGTGGCGTTTGACCCGAAGCCACAGGTACAGGCCGATGCAGCCGTGCGTCCAGGCGATGAAGAACAGAGTAAGCTGGATTATCCCGGCAGTCGGATTCAGCGTGAAATAGAAGAGAAGGGCGTGACGATAGAGTAGATGAATGTCGAAATACGAGTAGGCGAAGCGCCAAGCGAGCGCATGTTGCAGCAATACGAGCGGTATCGCGAAACCCAAGGTGAGCCGAAGCGCCTCGATCCAGCCCATCCGAATGCTGCGGCGGATGTAGAGCGCCCAGAACGCAAGCGAGAAATGGATAGCGAATGCGCCGTAAAGCGCGACGGTGCCGATCGCGCTGCGCCAAATCCATTCCTGCACCTGGGCGCCTGCCTCCATCGCCTCGAAAGAGAGGTTGCCCAGGCTGTGATTGAGAAAATGCAGGAACACGTAAATGAATAATGCAGGAACACGTAAATGAATAAAGTGAGCCCGGTCACGAGCCGGAGCCGGCGCACGATCGACGGCCCGCGTCGAGTGAGCCTCGGCCACCAGCCGCTCCCCGATGACACTGCTGACACGGTCACGCCGCACCCTCCCTCGTCCGGCGTCTTGCGGCAGTGCGACTATCGAGAGATCGCGGACCGAAGATGCAACGCCAAACCTATCGAGCGAAGGATATATGCGAAACTCAAGTCAGTGTGAGGGGCCGGTTGAGATCGGGGAGCCGAGCGGAGTGTTTCCACGACTGGGAATGTTCGAAGCGAACATCTCTTGCGTTCACGTGATGGTGAGTGGATCGCGAGGCTCAGGCGACTTTAGTCTCGATGCGCCAAGAAAGGGAGCTGAGAGGGAGGGGGTATGAGCACATCGGCTAAATGGGTCACTCTGTCCGCGACGGTGTTAGCGGTAGGATTGTATGCGGGTAACGCCCGCTCGGATGACGCGAAGATCATTGAGGATCGGCAGGCGTTCATGAAGGCCCAAAGCAAGGATCTGGGCGCCATCAAGGCCTTTACCGAGGACAAGGGTGACCTTGCCGCTGCGCAGGCGGCGGGTGCGGATTTGCTTACACGGATTCCGAAAATTCCCGACATGTTCCCAAAGGGAACGGGAATGGATGCATACCCGGACAAATCTTATGCCAAACCGGCGATATGGACAGACAACGACAAGTTCCTCGCCGCCGACAAGAGCGCATTGGCTGCTACCGATGCCCTCAATACGGCGCTCAAGGGGGGTGATAAGGCTGCCATCACCGCTGCGTTTGGTAATATGACGAGAGATTTTTGGGGCCTCACCAGCCAAAACCCGGGCGCATGCGGCGGGTGCCACCAATCGTTCACCCAAAAGAAGCCATCGTAACGCGCTTGTTGCGGCCGGCTGTCGCCGGCCTCGCCCTGGCGTTCGCGGCTCTGCCAATCCTGCCGGCGGTTGCCGACGATGCCACGATTGCCCGCGGTGCCTATCTCGCGGCGGCGGCGGGCTGCGACCAATGCCATACCGATACCACGAATGGCGGCCTGCCTTATGCGGGAGGACGCCGTCTTGCCACTGAGTTCGGTACGATCACGACGCCCAACGTCACGCCCGACAAGGCAACCGGAATCGGCAGCTAGAGCTTCGACGATTTCGTCCGCGCGATGCGTTGGGGCATCGCGCCGGATGGAACGCACTACGTCACCGCGTTTCCGTTTCCGTATTCCCGCCAGCTGAGAGACAGCGACCTCGCCGATTTGAAGGCGTTTCTCGACAGCCTCGCGCCAGTGTCTCGGCCAGGCTTGGGGAAGGCCGACTCGCTGGCGCTGCTGGCACGGGCGCGCGACGCGATCGGCGCGGCGATCGGCGCTATTTCGGCCCCATCCCTGGCGCCGAGCGACCCGACAGTTGCGCGCGGCGCCTATCTCGCCGTCGCGGTCGGGTATTGCGGCGATTGTCATACGCCGCGAACCTGGCTCGGCGCACCCGATCTCGACCGCGAGTTCGCCGGGTCGACCGGATGGTTTAATGGCAAGAAAGGACCCAATATCACCCCCGATACAAAAACGGGGATTGGGAATTGGAGTATCGAGGAAATCGCCACTTCGCTCAAAACCGGCGAGACGCCGGATTTCGATGTCCTCGGCGGGACCATGGCGGAAATCGTGCGCAATACCGCGCGCCTCACCGACGACGATCGTCGTGCGATCGCCGCCTACCTCAAGTCGCTGCCAGCTAAGTCATTTGGCAAAAACAGCTAATCGTTCTGCTGTTTCGGCACTGGACGCTCGGTTTGCCGTTTCGCATGATGGGGTCGGTGAAGGCAGGAGCGGGTTTTGGCGCGCGCGCGATCCGAGAAGAATTTGGCCCGTTTCGACCGGGTCGCGCTGGTGCTGTCGGGCGGCGGCGCGCTCGGCGCCTACCAGGCCGGGGCTTACGCGGCGCTGGAGAATTCCGGGATCAGGCCAAACTGGATCGCCGGCAGTGCGATTGGCGCGGTCAATGCCGTCATCATCGCCGGCAATCTGCCGCATGAGCGCGCGTTCCGGCTGCGTCAATTCTGGCGCGAGCTGAGCCGACGCGCCGCGATCAACCACACAGTGGGGCTTCATCAGAGGCTGCGCGGCCTGATCGGGCGTGCGGTCGCGCCGTTGCGCCGACCGGGCGGACTTCCGCCGCGCGAGAGTTCCGTGATTCCCACGGACGAATTGCGCGCGCTGGTCGCGGAGGTCGTCGATTTCGAGCGGGTCAACTCGGGCAATGTTCGCGTCGTGCTTGGCGCGACCAATCTCGACACCGGCGCCGAAACCTTTTTCGACAACGACCGCCATGTGCTGGGCATGGAGCATGTGCTCGCCAGTACCGCCTTGCCTGGGCTGGCGCCGGTGACGATCGACGCGCAGCGCTACGGCGGTGGCGCTGTGTCGGTCGCCCCCCTCGACGATGCCCGCCCTGCCGATACGCTGTGTTTCGTCATCGATGGCTATGACCCGCAACCAGGCTCGCGCGGCGGGATCAGCCGCTCGGCGCGTGAGATCGCCGCGATGCGCCGCAATCACGATCTGCGCCGGATGATCGCGCTGCTTGGCGAACGCCTGCCCGCCGGGCTGCGCCGCGATCCCGAGATCAAGAAATGTCTCGCCGAGGCGAGCGAAGCGACGATGACGATCCTGCGCCTTGTCCATGAGGGTGCGGGAGCCGATCTGCCGGCGAAGATGGCAGATTTTTCGTCTGCCGCGTTGATGCGTCGCTGGCAGGCTGGCGAAAGCGACGTCGGCACCAGCCTGACGCACCCGCTATGGTTGGCTCCGCCGCCGCGCCGGCTCGGGGTCGTCGTCCATGAATTGCGCGGTGGGGTCGCGGCGACGCCGCCGCGCTGACCGCTAGCGAAGAACCTCAGGGAGGGCGTTTATGCCTTTGAAAAGCAAGGTCATCATCACCTGCGCGGTGACCGGCTCGATCCATACCCCGACGATGAGCCCTTATCTGCCGCTGACCCCCGACGAGGTGGCGCGCGACGCGATCGCTGCGGCCGAGGCCGGCGCGGCGATCCTGCATTTGCATGCCCGCGACCCCAATGACGGGCGGCCGACGCCCGATCCCAACGTGTTCATGCAATTTTTGCCGCGGATCAAGCAGGCGACCAACGCCGTCGTCAACATCACCACCGGAGGCGGCCATGGCATGACGCTCGAAGAGCGGCTGGCCGCTCCGCTGCGCGCCAAACCCGAGATGTGCTCGATGAATATGGGCTCGATGAATTTCGGGCTCTATCCGATGCTCGACCGATACAAGGAATGGAAATACGAGTGGGAGCCGAAGGCGCTGGAGATGACCCGCGACTTCATCTTCCGCAATACCTTCGCGGACATCGAAAAGGTGCTGAAGCGGCTGGGCGAGGAGTGCGGCACCCGGTTCGAACACGAATGCTACGATGTCGGACACCTCTATAACCTCGCGCACTTCGTCGATCGCGGCCTGCTGAAACCGCCCTTCTTCATCCAGACGATCTTCGGCATTCTCGGCGGTATCGGCGCCGACCATGAGAACCTGGTGCACATGAAGCGCATCGCCGATAAACTGTTCGGCGACGACTATGCCTGGTCGATCCTCGCCGCCGGGCGGCACCAGATGCCGTTTGTGACGATGGGCGCGACCATGGGCGGCAATGTGCGGGTCGGCCTTGAGGACTCTTTATGGCTCGGCCGCGGCCAGCTCGCTCAGGGCAACGCCGACCAGGTCACGCGCATCCGCACCATCCTCGAAAACCTGTCGCTGGAAATCGCCACTCCCGATGAGGCAAGAAAATTGCTCGCCCTCAAGGGCGGCGATGACGTTGCGTTTTAGTCGGGCGTTCTGAGCATGATCGATAAGCGGGTTAAGTCTCTCGCCGCGGCGGTGGAAGGGATAAAGGACGGGGCGGTGGTTCTGACCGGCGGGTTTGGCGGCGCGGGCTCGCCCGAGGCGCTCTATGGGGCGCTGCTTGAGCAAGGCGCCAAAGACCTCGTCATCGTCAACAATAATGCTGGCACTGGCCGCACCGGCCTCGCGGGCCTGATGGACGCCGGCCGCGTCCGCAAGATCATCTGTTCTTATCCGCGCAGTTCGGGCTCGGTGGTGTTCGAGGAGCTCTACCGCGCGAACACGATCGAGCTGGAGTTGGTGCCGCAGGGCATCCTTTCCGAGCGCATGCGCTGCGCCGCGGCGGGGCTGGGCGGGTTCTGGTCGCCGACCGGGGTCGGCACACGGCTGGCCGACGGCAAGGAAGAGCGTGAGATCGACGGGCGCCATTATGTCCTGGAAAAGCCGCTGAAAGGCGACGTGGCGCTGTTGAAGGCGGACCGCGGCGACCGCTGGGGCAACCTCACCTACAACAAGTCGGCGCGGAACTTTAATCCGACCATGGCCCAGGCCGCCGACCTATCGATCGTCCAGATCCGCCAGTTCTGTGAGCTCGGTGAGATTGACCCCGAGCACATCATCACGCCCGGCATCTTCATCGACCGCATGGTCGAAGTGCCGGTTTAAGGAGGAGCCTATGCCGCTCAACCGCAAGCAGATCGCTTGGCGCGCCGCGCAGGACCTCGATGACGGGGTCTATGTCAATCTGGGCATCGGCCTACCGACCCTGGTTGCCGAGGTGCTGCCCGAGGGGCGCGAGATCGTTCTGCAGAGCGAGAACGGCGTGCTCGGCGTCGGGCCGGCGCCAGGCGACAACGAGGTCGACCTCGATCTCGTCAATGCCGGCAAGCAGCCCGTGACGTTGCTGAAGGGGGGCAGCTACGTCCACCACACCGACTCATTCCTGATGATCCGCGGTGGCCATCTAGATTACGCGTTGCTGGGCGCATTCGAGGTTGCCGAGAACGGCGATCTCGCCAACTGGACTACCGACGACCCAAAGTTCCCGCCTGGTGTCGGTGGCGCCATGGACCTGGCGGCCGGCGCCAAAGAGGTGCGTGTGCTGGTCGAGCACACGACCAAGGACGGCACCCCGCGCCTGCGCAAATCTTGTGGCTATCCACTCACCGCCGCCAAGGTAGTGCGGCGCATCTACACCGACCTCGCCGTCATCGACGTGACCGGAGATGGATTTGTGGTACGCGAAATGGTCGAGGACATCGATTTTGACGCACTCCAAGCCAAGACCGAAGCCAAGCTGCACAAGGCGCCGGATTTGAAGGTGCTGAAGGTGCCGGCAGTTTAAGACCCGGGCGTATTTGCCACTCGAGGCACCCGAACGGATGGGCGCCGCCGTACCCACCACCGCGCTTGACTCGGTGGTACACATCATCCAGGTCGCGCTCGCGCCGGTGTTTCTGTTGTCCGGCATCGCAGCGTTGCTCAACGTCTTCTCGGCGCGGCTGGCTCGGGTCGCCGATCAGGTCGACGCGGCGGCCAAGGAGGTCGACGACGCCGATGCCGATCATGCCGCCTTGCTCGCGAGACGCCTGCAGCACTTGCGCTGGCGCACGCTAGCGCTCGATGCCGCGGTGGCCCTGGGCGCGGCTGGCGGCACACTGACCTGCGTGACGGTGCTGACGCTGTTCTTGGGAGAGACCGGCGGCTTCGCGGTCGCCACCACGCTCTTCGTCAGCTTCGGGTTGGCGATCGCCTGCACCTTGGGAGCGATCGCCGCCTATACCGTCGAAATGCTGCTGGCGAGCCGGCATGTCCGCGCCGCTGTCGCCGCCGGGCAGCAGAAGGCCGAGCCGGAATAGGGCTATTCCGAAGTTTTCATCGTCTCGTAACGGCCCATCGGCACGACCTCGGCGACCGTTCCATCGGGCGAGCGGTACTTGATCGGCACCTCGCCGGGCCTCGACAGGATCGTGCCGCCATTGGCCGCGACCTTTTGGGCGAAACCCTCGTGGTCTTCGACCTCGATGCCGAAATGGTGGATGGCCGGACCCGGTCCGACCAGCTTGGCTTCCTCGTCGTCCTCGCTGTCATAGATCATCAATGCGGGTCGACATAGCCGTCGGTAAGGTGGCGCGAGATGTGACCGCGCGAGCGGCCGGTCCGCACCTGTTTGAAGCCATAGACATTCTCATAGAACTTCGTCGCCGCTTCGAGATCGACGACCTTCAAGGCGATGTGGTTGATGCGCGCCATGCTGCCGCTCCGCCGCTTAGGATCATGCCGCCAGAAACCGGTCGACGCCGTCGTCACCGGACTCGCGGTCAAGGGCGCCCTGGCCTTCGAGGTAATGCAGGTGGGCGAGCGCTTCGCCGAGGGCGAAACCCATCTGGTGACGGTCAAGCACGCGGCGGAACAGCACCGGCATCAGGTCGGCGGCGCTCATCGGCCGCGCACAGGCGGCAATTACTTCGGTACAGCGTGCTTCATGGTGCGCCGCGAGTTCGCCGATGCGCTCATGCACGCCGTAGAACGGCAGATTGTGCGAGGGCAGGACGAGGATGTCGGGTGGGAGCGCGGCGCGCAGCTTCTTCAGCGAGTTGAGGTATCGCGCCAGCGGGTCACCGTCTGGCTCGTAGGTCTGCACGCTGATATTGGGCGAGATGCGCGGCAGGATCTGGTCGCCGGCGATCAGGACGCCGCTCTGAGCGCAGTAAAGGCAGGCGTGCTCGGGCGCGTGGCCCTCACCGACGATGACACGCCATTCGCGCCCGCCGATCTCGATCACGCTGCCCTCGCCGATGCGATGGTAAGTGGTTGGGACCGACGGTACGCCGAGGCGATAATTGCCTTGGCGCTCGGCGAAGATTTGGCTGGTTTCCTCGTCAAGACCGGCGCGTAGCGCGAAATCGCGCCGCAGAGTCTCCGAGGCATCGCCGCCAGTGCCCATCGCGTGCATTCGCGCGTGCAGCCACTCTTTCTCGCTGACCCACAGCGGCGCCTCCCAGCGCTCGGTCAGCCAAGCGGCGAGGCCGATGTGGTCGGGGTGGTAATGGGTGACGATCACCCTTCGCACCGGGCGGCCCGCCAATGTCTCGGCAAAAACGCGGTCCCAGGCCTCGCGGGTCTCGTCGAGCGCGTAGCCGCAATCGACGATGGTCCAGCCGGGACCGTCTTCGAGTAGCCACAGATTGATGTGGTTGAGCGCAAAGGGCAGGCGCATGCGCAACCAGTGGATGCCGGGTGCGATCGGCACGGTTTCGCCGGAGGCCGGCGGTGTGGCGACCGGGAATTGCAGGCTGCCGTCCATTCTTTTTCCTCGGCCGCGAATTGACCGCCAGGGTAGGAAGTGCAAGACAAGGCGACAAGCGTGAAGCCCGCCGGTCTGAATTGCGCGGGCAGGCAGAGTGGAGACGACAGGCAAGATGCGCGATTTCAATGCTTCGGGCCGCTCGGCGGCGATGGCGGCCAACGGCATGGTGGCGACTTCCGCCCCGCGCGCGACCCTGACCGGGCTCGACGTGCTTCGTGCCGGCGGCAACGCGGTGGACGCGGCGATCGCGGCGGTGGCGATGCAATGCGTCGTCGAGCCGGAAAGCACCGGGATCGGCGGCGATTGCTTTGTGCTGTATTCAAAAAAGGGCGCGCCTCCGGTTGCGTTGAGCGGCTCGGGGCGAGCGCCGGCGGCGGCGACGATCGACTGGTACGCCGAGCGGCAAATCCGCGAGATCGCCGTACAGACCCCGCATGCGGTAACCGTGCCGGGCTGCATCGACGCCTGGTGCCTATTGAACCGCGAGCACGGGACGAAGTCGCTATCTGAGTTGCTTGAACCGGCGGCCAAGGCCGCCGAGGACGGTTATGTCGTCACCCCCAGAGTCGCGTACGACTGGGCTCGCAATATCAATAAACTGCAGGACCCGCACACCGCCAAGGTCATGTTGCGGGCCGGCAAGGCGCCAAAGGCGGGCGACACGATGCGCAATCCGGCGCTGGCCAAGACGCTACGCCGCATCGGTAAGGAGGGGCGGGAGGGGTTCTACGAAGGTGCGGTGGCGCGCGACATCGTCAATCGGCTCAAGGAACTCGGCGGGCTCCAAGAGGAGGCGGATTTCGCCGCACAGCGTTCCGAGTGGGTCGAGCCGATCCACGCGCCTTATCGCGGCTACGATGTCTACGAAGTGCCCCCTAGTAACCAGGGCCTCACGGCGCTGATGATCCTGCGGACGCTGGAGGGCTACGCGCTTAGCGGCGAGTCGTTCAGCGAAGCCGATCGGCTGCATCTGATCGCCGAGGCGACGAAGGCGGCCTATTACGTGCGCGACAATTTCATCGGCGATCCCGATTTCGTCGACAATAGGGTCGAACGATTCCTGTCGGACGAATACGCCGAGCGTACCCGTCGCGAAATTCGCCTCGACAAGGCGCTACCGCCGCAGCACTGCGACGAGGTGGAGCACACCGACACGATATACATGTGCGCCGTCGACCGCGACGGTAACGCGGTGTCGTTCATCAACTCGCTGTTTTCGGCGTTCGGCACCGGGATCATGGCGCCCGAAAGCGGAGTCATTCTGCACAATCGCGGCAGCGGCTTTCGCACAGTACCCGGCCATCCCAGCGCGATTGCGCCGAGGAAACGGCCGTTCCACACGCTGATTCCGGGGATGCTGGTGAAGGATGGACGCGCGGTGATGCCGTTTGGCGTCATGGGTGGGCAGTACCAGGCGGTCGGCCACGCGACCTTCCTCCACTACCTGCTCGACCGCGGCAAGAACCCTCAGCAGGCTGCCGAGGGGCCGCGTGTCTTTGCCTATCAGGGGGTGCTGCAGACCGAGCATTTCGTCCCGGAAGCCGTGCGCGCCGATCTCGCGAAGCGGGGCCACAAGATCGAGATGCTGGAAGTGCCGATCGGCGGTTGCCAAGCGATCTGGATGGATCATGAGCGCGGCGTGCTGATTGGCGGTTCCGAGCCGCGCAAGGACGGTATGGCGCTCGGATATTGAGAGCAGACCCTCGACCTCCCACCGCTGCGCGGTGCGTTTCTTCCCCGCCTGAAACGTGGGCTAGGAGCTTTTCCGGCGAGCCTGCTGCTGCCTCGCTGGCAGTGACGCAAGAAAGGCACCCTCGCGGTCCGGCGGGGGAAAGGGGCCGGGATGCGAGGAGCCCGATTGCCGTTCATGGCATCGCCGAAATTGGCTTTGCAGTCCGTGACGGGACAACGCGGCTCTGCCATCTCTATGAGAGAAACCCGCTTCGGGTGTTATTTCCGGCACCGGCTGTCGGGGATTTGCCGGCGGCGGTGCTGGTGACGACCTCGGGCGGGTTGGTCGCGGGTGACCGGATCGATATCGCGGTGACCCTCGGCGAGGGCGCCGCGGCGCATGTCACCGGCTCGGCGGCGGAGAAGATCTATCGCTCGACCGGCGCGACAACGCGGGTCGATCAAGCGCTTTCGGCAGAAGCTGGCGGCTGGCTCGAATTTCTGCCGCCCGAAGCGATCTTGTTCGACAACTCGCGATTGCGGCGAATGACACGGGTCGAGTTGGCGGACGCCGCTGGGTTTCTCGGCGGCGGCATTGTCGTCTTTGGCCGCATCGCAATGGGCGAGCGTTTCTCTGCCGGACTGCTGCACGAAGCCTGGGAAGTGTATCGCGGCGGCAAACTCGCCTGGGGCGACGCATTGCATGTCAGCGACGATGTCGTGGCGACGATGACCAACCCAGCCTGTTTTGACGGGGCCGAGGCCTGCGCGACATTGCTCCTCGTACCTCGCGATGGCGACGCATGCCGGTTTGTCGATTCAGCACGGGAGGTGCAGCGGCTGTCGGCGTCGTCCGACATGCGTGCCGGGGTGACCGCGGTCAACGGAGTGCTGGTGGCCCGCTGGCTCGGCCCTGCCTTGCTGCTGCGCCGTGCCTATGCCGATCTGGCTTGCCACCTGCGCCATGCCGCGATGGGATTGCCGCCGTGCCTACCGCGGCTTTGGCACGTTTGATGCCTAAGGAACGGGCATGAACCTGACCGCTCGCGAGAAGGACAAATTGATCGTCGCGGTCGCGGCGATGGTCGCCGAGCGCCGCCTCAAGCGTGGCGTCAAGCTCAACTACCCAGAGGCGGTGGCGCTGATCACCGATTACGTGCTGGAAGGCGCGCGCGACGGAAGAACTGTCGCTGAGCTGATGCGCGACGGCGCGACGGTGCTCTCGCGCGCCCAGGTCATGGAGGGCGTGCCGGAGATGATCCACGAGATCCAGGTCGAGGCGACCTTCCCCGACGGCACCAAGCTCGTCACCGTCCACGAGCCGATCCGATGATCCCCGGTGAAATCTTCGTCACCGACGGCGACATCGAGCTAAACGCCGGGCGGTCGACTGTGACCTTGACCGTCGCCAACACCGGCGACCGGCCGATCCAGGTCGGCTCGCACTATCATTTCTTCGAGACCAACGCAGCGCTTGCCTTCGACCGCAACAAGGCGCGCGGCTTCCGGCTCGACATCCCGGCCGGCACTGCGACCCGGTTCGAGCCGGGTCAGACGCGCGAGGTGCGGCTCGTCGCCTATGCCGGCACGCGGCGGGTCGTCGGCTTCAACGGCCGCGTCAACGGGGCACTCTGATGGCGAACTCGATTGGTCGCGGCGCCTATGCCGCGATGTTCGGCCCGACCATCGGCGATCGCATCCGCCTCGCCGATACCGAGCTCGTCATCGAGGTTGAAGCCGACTGCACGATCTACGGCGAGGAGGTGAAGTTCGGCGGCGGCAAGGTGATCCGCGACGGCATGGGGCAGAGCCAAGTAACGCGGGCACAAGGCGCGGTCGATACGGTCATCACCAACGCTGTAATCCTCGATCATTGGGGCATCGTGAAGGCCGATATTGGCATTCGCGACGGCCGCATCGCCGGCGTCGGCAAGGCCGGCAACCCGGACATCCAGCCGGGGGTCGATATCGTCATCGGCCCCGGCACCGAGATCATTGCCGGCGAAGGAAAGATCGTCACTGCCGGGGGTATCGATTCGCACATCCACATGATCAGCCCGCAGCAGGCCGAGGATGCGCTCTACAGCGGCATCACCACGATGCTCGGCGGTGGCACCGGGCCAGCGGCCGGCACCGCGGCGACGACTTGTACACCCGGCGCGTGGCATCTCGGGCGCATGATCCAGGCGGCCGAAGCGATCCCGGTCAATCTTGGATTCTTCGGCAAGGGCAACGCCTCGGATCCACGGGCGCTGGTCGAGATGGTCGAGGCCGGCGCCTGCGGGCTGAAGCTGCACGAGGACTGGGGCACCACCCCGGCCGCGATCGATTGTTGCCTGTCGGTTGCCGAGCAGCTCGACATCGCTGTGGCGATCCATACCGACACGCTGAACGAAAGCGGCTTTGTCGAAGACACGATTGCCGCGTTCAAGGACCGCAACATCCACGCCTTTCACACCGAGGGCGCCGGCGGCGGGCACGCGCCCGACATCATCAAGGTCTGCGGACTTGCTAACGTGCTGCCGTCCTCGACCAACCCGACGCGACCCTACACGATCAACACCATCGACGAACATCTCGATATGCTGATGGTGTGCCACCACCTCGACCCGCGGATTCCCGAGGATGTCGCCTTTGCCGAGAGCCGCATCCGTCGCGAGACAATTGCCGCCGAGGACATCTTGCACGATCTCGGTGCGTTCAGCATGATGTCGTCGGATAGCCAAGCGATGGGGCGCTGCGGCGAGGTGCTGATCCGCACCTGGCAGACCGCCGACAAGATGAAGCGCCAGCGCGGCAAGCTACCGGAAGATAGCGACCGCAATGATAATTTCCGGGTCAAACGATACGTCGCGAAATACACTATCAACCCGGCCCTGACCCATGGGCTCGCCGAGCACATCGGCTCGGTCGAGGTCGGTAAGCTCGCTGATTTGGCGCTGTGGTCGCCGGCGTTTTTCGGGGTAAAGCCCGATATCGTGCTGCGCGGCGGAATGATCACGGCGGCGCTGATGGGTGATCCCAACGCATCTATCCCGACACCGCAGCCGGTGCATTACCGGCCGATGTACGGCGCCTTCGGCAAGGCTCTGCCCGCGACCGCGGTGACCTTTCTTCCCACAGTGGCGATCGAGCGCGGATTGCCGGCGCAACTTGGCATCGAGCGCATGGTTCTGCCAGCGCGCGGCATCCGCGCGATCGACAAGAGCCGCATGGTGCACAACAACGCGACCCCCAAGGTCGAGGTCGATCCCGAGACCTACGAGGTGCGTGCCGACGGCGTGCATCTGACCTGCGAGCCGGCGACCGTGCTGCCGATGGCGCAGCGCTATTTCCTGTACTGACCAATGCGTCGGGCGATTGCGGTTCACAAGAGCGGGCACTGGCCGGAAGAGGCGGCGATCGACCGCGTCACCTTGGCCTTTGTCGATCGGCACCGCCGGCGACTGCGCCTTGTCGCCGAGAGCGGCAACCCGTTTCTACTCGATCTTCCCCGCGTACAGCACCTCGCCGACGGCGACGGGCTCGAACTCGACGATGGCGGCTACGTCCGGGTGTGCGCCGCGCCCGAGCGGGTGCTGGAAATCGAGGCCGACGGTCCGGCTGAGTTGCTACGCCTCGCCTGGCATTTGGGCAATCGGCATCTCCCGGTGCAGGCGCTGGATGGCAGGCTGCGCATCCGCGACGACCATGTGATCGCGCATATGATCGAGGGGCTGGGTGGTCGCATCACCCGGCTAAGCGCGCCATTCGACCCAGAGACTGGCGCCTATGCCGGCACCGAGCACGGTCATGAGCACTGACGGCCTGTACCGGCTTCTGTCGTGGACCTCGCCTGCTTTTCCAACTGGCGGGTTCAGCTATTCGCACGGACTCGAAGCCGCGGTGGCTGATGGGGCGGTGCATGACCGGGCGAGCTTAGAGCGCTGGATCACCGCTGTGGTGACCAAGGGCAGCGGCCGGGTCGACGCGGACATATTGCGCGATGCCTGGCGGGCGGTCACCGCCGGCGATGACGCGGCTCTCACCGAGGTTAACCGCCGTGGCTGCGCCTACCGGGCGAGCGCCGAGTTGGCCTTGGAGTCAAGCCAACAGGGCGCCGCCTTTGTCGCCGCCTACGAGGCAGCGTGGACGAAGGCAACGGGTGCGCGCGCCGACGAGGTGTGTCACGCCGCCGCATTCGGCGCGGCGGCGGCGCGAGCCGTAATCGGGCTCAGCACGGCGCTGACCGGCTATCTACAGGCCTT
>DASYXG010000283.1:0-13564 GCA_035935235.1 Allostellaceae bacterium | reverse complement strand
GGTTTGTCGACGGCTGATGCCTGCCCCAGCGGTCGGCGCAGTGGTTGCGCTGACCTACCGTGCGACGGTCGACCAGCGCAGCGCTTTTGTCCGTTCCCGAGAGCCGGTGCTCATGTCGGCCTGACGCCAAAGCGCTACCAGCCCGGCGAGACCGACTATGACGGCAGGGTATCCAAATGTGGCGATACCCTGCCGAGGACGATGCTCTACGAGGCCGCACGCTCACTGTTCATCCGCAGTGGGAAATGGTCGTGACCGAAGGTATGGGGCGTGCTGGTGGCTCAGATGCGTCGAGTGATCGTCGCGGTCGCCAGGTGGTTCTGCAGCGGATGTGGGTCGATGGTAGCGAGTTCCGTTGGCGCAAGGACAACGCCGCCACTCCTGCGGTTGCCTGAACCGGGACGGAGAAATGCCGGCAAGGAGATAACGCGTTCTGCTGCGGCACAAGAATGTCCTGACGGGGACGACGGGTGGGGTGAGTTCGCAAGTTCGCTTGATCCTGCCGCTGACCAGAGGCAAGGTTGCCCCTAAGATTGTACCTCTCCATCCTTCTGATATGTCGAGACAGCAGCATTTTAAGGGGCGACGGAGGCTCGGTCGTGGCCTAGCCCAGCGATGAGCAACTGTCTTTTTCGGAAGGCAGGGTCGCCCAGCGTTCTGGTCGCCTCAAGGCTGGCGCTGCGCGCCATCATTAGGCAGGAGTTTGAACTGGCCGCGATAGAGAAGAGACCATTACCGGATTGACAAGACGGTCGCGACGCCCCGATCGGGGACATTTGCCGAGTGCATGAAGGTGCTGTGAACTTTGGGTCTTTCGGCCGAAAGGAACGACCGAGGTGGGGCGTTTAAGCTGCGCGCGCCGGACGAACCGAGAGGGCCGCAAGCGGTCGCTCCGGTTTGGACATTTGGGGCTATTCTACAATGGCTTTAAGCTCAGTCAGACAAGGCGCTGCCCGAAGCGCGACCTATCGCGTAAGATCAGCCGATTGAACACTGGGTCCGCGCATAGAGAGATTGACCGACATGTCCGATTACCAGCCGTCAAAGTCTCAAGATGCCGCTTGGTTATCTCCTTACATTTACCGCTCCATCCGGATTTCACCGATTGGCTGATGTCGATAACCATTCCCGGCGCGAAGAACACTCCGCAGCGAAACCCGCGGCGATGGATCGTTGCGACCATCGTGGGCCTCGCCCTCATCGCGGCGAGCCACTTTGCCAGCGCAACCGATGCGCCGTCGATCGGCGATTTTGCCGGGCATTTTCGTGGCGAAGCACAGGTCCAGGCGGGCGATCGCTTCTTTATTCAGCAACTGCGCGACGCTGACGTCGATTTGCGCGCGGAAGGCGATGGCTTTCGACTGCGGTGGACCACGGTCATTCATTTCCGCGAAGGTGACACGACGAAGCTTCGGCAGCGCGCTGCTGACTTGCGGTTTGTCGCCGGCCCAATGCCCGGCCAGTTTCGGACTGCCGAGCCGTTCGAGCCCTTTACTGAAAAGCCCACGGCGTGGGCGTATATCGAGGGCAACAGGTTCGTCGTGCATGTATTGAGCGTCCTGACCGATGGCAATTACGAGTTGCAAACCTACGAACGCGTCGTCTCAGAAGACAGAATGACGTTGCACTTCACCCGGATCTCTCCCGGGCAGCCGGAATTGGTCGTCTTTGGCCGACTTATACGGCAGCCGCAGTAACCATGCCCGGTGCCGCGACCAAGGTGACATTCCGCGTACTCGGTGCGAACTAGATTCTGCATCAGCGTAAACGAAGGGGGCAGCCCGATGTTCACGATGTGCGTGTTGATCGTTTTGCAGCTAGTCGGCGAGATCATCGTCCGAACGAGCGGCCTTCCGGTGCCGGGCGCGGTCATTGGTCTCGTTCTGCTGTACGCGATCCTGGTTCTGCGCCGTGAAGTTCCCGACGAGATGTCCCGAACGTCTGGCTACTTACTGCAGAATCTAGGCTTGTTGTTCGTGCCCGCCGGCGTCGGGGTCATCGCCTATCTTCCGATGATTGCCAGCCAATGGTGGAGTATCCTCCTGGTATTGCTGATTTCGGTCACCACGACCATCGCGATAACCGGGTTGGTCGTGACGTGGCTGTCGCCAAGCAGTATCGAGTCGGCCGCCGGCGAATGACCACCAACGGCAATACCGGTGGGCTGGAATTTCTCGCGGCTACGCCGCTGCTCTGGCTCAGTTTGACTCTCGTCGCTTATCTCGTCGCTGTTGCCGTGAACGAGCGCAGTAATAAAATGCCCCTGCTCAACCCGACGCTATTGGCGATCGCCTTGGTCGTGGCCGTATTGGCGGCGACCGGCACATCGTACAAACGGTATTTCGACGGGGCACAGTTCATCCATTTCTTGCTTGGGCCGGCAGTCGTCGCGATGGCCGTGCCGCTCTACCGCCACACCAAGCTGATCCGCCAATCCGCCGGTGCGCTGCTCGGTGCGCTCGCCATTGGTAGCGTAACCGCCATCTTCTCGAGCGTCTTGGTCGCACGCGGCCTGGGTGGCAATCGCGATCTGTGGCTGTCGGTGGCGCCCAAATCGGCGACCGCCGCGATCTCGATGGCGATATCAGAGCAAATTGGCGGTATCCCTGCGCTAACCGGGGTGCTAACGATCGCGACTGGGATTACTGGCGCTTGCCTCGCGAGCTACGTGCTGGGCCTCGCCGGCGTCAAGCAATCGCACGCTCGGGGTTTCGCGATGGGTCTTTCGAGCCATGGTATCGCTACCGCCCGCGCGTTCCAGGAGAGCGAAGTGGCAGGCACCTTCGCCAGCCTGGCGATGGCGCTAAATGGCATATCGACGACGGTGCTAGTGCCGCTGATCATCGGGCTATTCGACCGCGTCACATAAGCGGCGACCAGCTTGGCGCGAGAGCAGCAACTGCGGGCGCTCGCGTTAGCATCTTGCTGGTCCTGCCCCATGCGGTGGCATACTTCGGGAAGCGAGCAAACTGGGCGACGGCGCGGAGCGATCACGCCAGCAGCAACGCCAGACCAGAGAAGCAGGCGCCGCCGCCGCCCACCCCGACCAGCAACGGTAATAAAACTAGGACGAAATGGTTGAGCAGGGAGCCGCCGAGCGAACCCCACGATGCCAATGAGGCTAGCGGGGCCAGAATGAACGCATGATTGCACGCTGCTTTCCTTGTACAGGCCGCGCGGCGCACACCACCTTTTTGGACCCAATCTTGGACCCAAACGTCGCAATACGAGCGGTGACAGGGCAAGATGGAGCGGGATGTGACCGGCCTACATGCTTGCAATTCCTGATAAATCAGGATGCAATAGGATAAAGCGGGATTCCCGAAGTCGGTTTAGCAAACCGCCGCCTTCAGCCACTCGGCCACCCCTCCACCGATGAGTGGGTGCACGGCGTATGCGTTGTCCGTTCTAGTGTTTGGGTTGGGGCAAGTCAACTCGACGGCAGGAGTCGCGCCGGCACCAGACGCCCCAGCTTTCCTCGCGCGGGTAGTTTTGACTTGAGTCAACGCTCGCGAAGCGCGATGAGCGGAGCATGACGTCCACTATGACAACAGCACCCGCCGCCGGTTTCTTGCTGCTCCTCGGTCTCGGATTCTTCTTCGGGCTCGCCTTTGAGGAGTTCTACGGCCAAAGCCGGCAGGCTCGCCCGGGTGGGGTCCGAAGCTTTCCGCTTTTGGCTTTGCTCGGCGCTTTACTCTATCGCCTAGATACTGCCCGGCTGCTGCCGGTGGTGGCTGGCCTGTTGGTCTTGGGGGCTTGGCTCACCTGCTACTACTGGCGGCACATCGTCGAGATCGATCCGGAGGGGCAGCCGAATGTCGGGCTGATGACGGCGATCTGCAACGTGCTCGCCTATCTCATTGGCCCGGCTGTTTTCGCCGAGCCGCCCTGGGTAGCGATTGGGATCACCGTGGTCGCGGTGTTGTTACTGACCGCGCGTGAAAAGCTGCATGGTTTCGCGCGACGGCTCGAAGTCGGTGAGATCGTTACTGCCGGCAAGTTTCTTATCCTGACGGGATTGGTGCTCCCATTCCTGCCCACCACGCCCGTAACGACATTAACCACCATCACACCCCACCAAGTCTGGCTCGCGGTGCTGGCGGTTTGCACCGTCTCCTATGTCAGCTATCTGCTGCAGCGCTATGTCGCGCCGCAAGAGGGTGGGTTATGGGCGGCGGTACTTGGCGGTCTGTATTCGTCAACCGCGACAACCGTCGTATTGGCGCGTCGCGCGCGTAGCGCTCCAGGCCTGCTCGGCCAGGTGCAGACGGGAATTGTCCTGGCTACCGCTATTATGTACCTGCGCATGCTGATCATCGTCGCAATGTTTGATTGGCCGCTCGCCGTCGCCCTCGCGCCGGCGTTACTCGGCCTTGCCGGTTTCGGAAGTATCCTGGCGGGGCTGTGGTATTGGGCTAGCGCTCAGCGGACGGCAGTGGCCACTGAGGCCGCCAATCCCGCCAATCCTCTAGAACTGACGGCTGCGCTGGTGTTCGCGGCATTGTTCGTCGTGATTTCTCTCGCTTCCGCCTGGGTCCGCTCGCAGTTTGGGGCAGCTGGTCTTTACGGTCTGGCGGCAATCGTCGGCGCCACCGACATCGATCCTTTCGTGTTGAGCGTCGCGTCCGGAGATTCCGCTGCACTCTCCAACGCCACCGCCGGCGCGGCCATACTTATCGCGGCGGCGTCGAACAACGTCCTCAAAGCACTTTACACGGCAGGGTTCGCAGGCTTTCGCGCAGCGACGGCGCCAGCCTTTGCATTATCTGTCCTCGCCCTAGCCGGCTGCGGCATCGCTTGGTGGATAGCCTAACCCTCCTCGATGCGCTCCATGTCCTCGTCGCTGAAGCCGAGATGGTGACCGATCTCGTGGATCAGAACGTGGCGCACGACATCACTCAAATCCTCGCCGGTCTCGCACCAGTAATCGAGGATGGGCCGCCGATAAAGGAACACCATGTCGATGTCAGCCCGCGGATTGGAAGTGCTTTGATGCGGCAGCGCCACGCCGCGATAGAGTCCTAGAATGTCGAACGGGCTTTCGAGCTCCATCGCTTCTTCGGTCTCCTCGTCGGGAAATTCCTCGACGCGGATCACCAGCGGCCCAAGATGGCGCTTGAATTCTTCGGGTATCGTCGTCAGCGCGTGTTGCGCCAGCGCGTCGATGTCGCCGAGCGAGGGAGCGCGAGCCGAGATCGCTGGCACATTCCCGCTTGACCTCACTGGCTACACCGCGCACTTGCTGGGCGACGGCAAAGCGGGAGGGTGAGATGGTCGAGAGACTGGCTGGCGCGGCCCGGCACGCGGCGCTGAGCAAGCTGCACGGTTGGAGCGAGGTCGAAGATCGCGATGCGATCCGCAAAAGCTACCACTTCAGTAATTTCTCCGAAGCCTGGGGCTTCCTGTCGCGCATCGCCCTGATTGCCGAGAAGATGGATCACCATCCGGAAATCTTCAATGTCTACAATCGGGTGGAGATCATTCTGTC
This sequence comes from Allostellaceae bacterium, assembly GCA_035935235.1. Classification (GTDB taxonomy): domain Bacteria; phylum Pseudomonadota; class Alphaproteobacteria; order ATCC43930; family CGMCC-115725; genus DATARH01. The sequence goes on along the minus strand of DASYXG010000283.1, from coordinate 8,076 downwards.
AACCCATGACGCCGACGGGCTCAGCGATAAGGACATCGCCGAGGCGCAGGCGATCGACGAGATCGCGCCGGAGCGCGACCGCAAACCGCCGACGCCTTAGCTAGGCTAAGGCTCGGCCGTGAAGCCGGCGGCGTTCGACTATCTTCGTCCAAAAAGCGTCGACGAGGCGATCGCGCTGCTCGCGCAGTATGGCGGCGATGCAAAGGTACTTGCCGGCGGCCAGAGCCTAGTCCCTCTGCTCAACTTCCGTGTCGTGCGGCCGAGCGTACTTATCGATATCAACCGCGTTACCGCGCTCGATTTCGTCGAAGAGCATGATGGCAGGTTACGCATCGGCGCGATGACCCGCCACCATACGCTGGAAACCTCACCACTCGTTCGCAATCGCCTTCCGTTGCTTGCCGCCGCGATGAAACATGTCGGGCATCTGGCGGTCCGCAATCGCGGCACGATCGGCGGCAGCCTGTCGCATGCCGATCCGGCCGCGGAGCTGCCGTTGGTCTCGCTCCTGTTTGACGCCACAATCCACACGAACGCGAGAAGCCACGCCGCGCGCGATTTTTTCCTTGGCCCTCTGACCACCGCGCTTGCCGATGACGAGCTCGTCACCGCGATTGTGCTTCCGGCGCAGCCACCCAACGCCGGCTGGGATTTCGAGGAATTCTCGCTCCGAGCCGGTGATTTCGCCTTCGCCGCGGTGGCCGCAACGATAACCGCCGCCGACGGCAAGATCGCCGATGCCCGCGTTGCCGCGATGGGGGTGGGAGAAACGCCGCTGCGGCTCCCTGGTGTCGAGGCCGCGCTGACCGGTGAGCCACTCACTTGCAAACTTGTCGCCGAAGTGGCGCAACTCGCGCGCGACGCCATCGATCCGCGAAGCGACTTGCGTGCCTCTGCCGATTATCGTCGTCATCTTGTCGCCGCCTTGACCGAGCGCGCGCTCGAGGCCGCTTGGGCCCGCACGCGATGACCGAACGACATCTCGTCAAGACCACCGTCAACGGAGTGGAATACGAGCGCACGGTCGAGCCGCGACTGCTGCTCAGCGATTTCCTGCGACAGGAACTAGGACTGACCGGTACCCATGTCGGCTGCGAGCACGGCGTGTGCGGAGCCTGTACCGTGCTGATCGACGGCCACAGCGCCCGCGCTTGCCTGTTTCTCGCGGTGCAAGCCGATGGAAGCCGCATCGAGACGGTCGAGGGCCTGGGTGAGGTGAATGACCTCTCGCCGTTGCAGGAGGCGTTTCGCGAGCATCACGCGTTGCAGTGCGGCTTCTGCACGCCCGGCATGCTGATGACCTGCGTCGATCTCCTGCGCAAATCCAGGCTGGCAACCGATGCCGAAATTCGCGACGGCCTGTCGGGTAATCTGTGCCGCTGTACCGGCTATGAGCACGTCGTCAGGGCGGTGCGGGCGATGGCGGCGAAGCGATGAGCGACACCGAACTTCGCCCGAAGCATATCGGCGCCCGCGTCAAGAGGGTTGAGGACCCGCGGCTTCTGACCGGCCAAGGCGGCTTTGCCGACGATCGCATTTCACCCAGCGCCCTGCATATCGCTTTTCGGCGCAGCGATCATGCGCACGCCGTCATCGCCGGTATAGAGACGAAAGCCGCCGCCGCAGTGCCGGGTGTCTTCGCGCTCTACACATCTAACGATCTCCACGGTCTCGTCGCGCCGGTGCGCGCCACATCGCGGATGCGGAATTACCACCCGACCGACGTGTATCCCCTGGCACACGGCAAGGTCCGTTATGTCGGCGAGCCGGTGGTGGCGGTGCTGGCCGAGAACCGTTACGTCGCCGAAGACGCGCTCGACCTGATCGAAATCGCTTACCAGCCTTTGCCAGCCGTCATAGACCCGGCAACAGCCGTCGAGGAGGCTTCGCCGATTCTACATGAGGAGGCAGGCACCAACATTCTGGCCAGCCGCGAGTTTGCGCGCGGCGATGCCGAGCTGGACATGACCGCAGCGGCGATCCGGGTGGGCGGTCGCTTTCGCTTCTGGCGCAAGACCCCGCTGGCGATCGAAAACCGCGCCGCGATCGGCGAATGGGACCGCGGCCGCCGCACGTTGACGCTGACCTTGACGACCCAGATACCGGGCATCGTCCGCGACTTGCTGGCCGACATCCTCGATATGGCGGGCCACCGCATTCGCGTCGTAGCAAGTGACGTGGGCGGCGGATTCGGCGGCAAGGCGTCGCTATATCCGGAGGAGATCCTGGTCGCGGCGCTGACCAAGAAACTTGGACGGGCGGTGCGTTGGACAAGCGATAGGCTGGAGGATCTCGCCAGCACGAGCCAAGGTTTCGACGAGATCGTCGATGCGGAACTCGGGGTCGATGCAGCGGGGCGCATCGTCGCGCTCACCGCCGAGGTGGTCGGCGATGTGGGAGCCAACTCGATCTATCCGTGGACTGCGGCACTCGAACCGACCCAAGTCATCAGCTTCCTGCCCGGCCCCTATCGCGTTCCCGCCTATCGCGGCCACGTGCGAGCGGTCGCCACCAACAAGGCGCCGATGGGCCCCTATCGCGGGGTCGGCCGGCCGATCTCCACTTTTGTCATGGAACGGCTTGTCGACATGGCTGCGCGGCGACTTGTTGTCGATCCTGCGGAGCTGCGCCGGCGCAACCTTGTCCGCGAGGACGAATTTCCCTACCGCGTCGCGTCCGGCATCGTTTGGGACCGCTCCGCCTTCATCGAGACGTTGGACAGCGCTTGCGCCGCAATCGACTACCCCAAACTGCGACGGGAGCAGGCGTCGGCGCGCGCCTCCGGACGCCTTTATGGCGTCGGCATCGCGACCTATGCCGAGCTGACCGGCATCGGCTCGCGGATCTCGGCCGCGCCGGGCATGCCGATCAACACAGGTACTGAAACCGCGACAATCCGGCTCGATTCGACTGGCGCTGTGACCGCCAACTTTGGCATAGCCTCGCACGGCCAGGGGCTGGAAACCACACTGGCCCAGGTGATCGCCGACGAACTCGGCGCGCGGTTCGACGACATCCAGATCGTCCATGGGGACAGCTCCGCCGTCGCCCATGGCACCGGCACCTATGCCAGCCGCAGCGCGGTGTTGGCGGGCGGCGCCGCGACTCAGGCATCGCGGCTCCTGAAGGAAAAGCTCGTCCGCGCTGCCTCGCATCTGCTCGAAGCGGCAGTCGAGGATATCGACGTCGCCGATGGCCGGGTGTTCGTCGCCGGCACCGACCGCTCGCTGACCCTTCGCGAGATAGCGAAGGCGGTTTATTCCGAGATGGGTCGGCTGCCGCCAGATGCCCGCGAGGAGATGGAGGTCACCAAGCTCTACGACCCGGTGTTCGGTACCACGAGTTCGGCGACGCATATCGCGGCACTGGAGATCGACCCGAAGACGTACAAGGTGACGATCCATCGCTATGTGGTGGCCGAGGATTGCGGCCGCGTGATCAATCCGATGATTGTCGATGGCCAAATCCATGGCGGCGTCGCCCAGGGGATTGGCGCGGCGCTCTACGAGGAGATCATCTACGACGAAACCGGCCAGCTATTGACCGCGACCCTCGCCGATTATGTGATCCCCTCAGCGGGCGAGGTGCCGTCGATCGAGACGATACACCTCGACACCGAGTCGCCCTCGACCCTGGGCGGGTTCCGCGGCATGGGCGAAGGCGGCACCATCGGCGCGCCGGCGGCTATCGCCAACGCGTTGGCCGATGCGCTCGCGCCGCTCGGCATCGAGATTTTCGAATTGCCGATGACTCCGGAACGGCTGTTTCGGCTGATCGAGGCCGCCAAGGCCAAAGGAGCATAGCGATGGACCTAAGGCTCACCGGCAAGGTGGCGCTGGTCACCGGCGGCGCCAACGGGGTCGGTCGTGCGATCTGCTTGGCGCTGTCGACTGAGGGCACGGCGGTCGCGGTCAACTACCGCAGCTCGGCCGAGCAGGCACAGGCGGTGGTCGCCGAGATCGCCGGCAACGGCGGCAAGGCTATCGCGATCGGCGCCGATGTCAGCCAGCTCGACCAGGTCAAGGCGATGGTAGCCAGGGTCGTCGCCGAATTCGGCCGGCTGGACATCCTGGTCAACAATGCCGGGGTCGCCCAGCGCCAGCGCTTCGCCCAGACGATGCCGGAAGATTGGCGACGGCAGATCGACACCTGTCTTTACGGCACGATCCATTGCTGTCACGAGGCATCGATGCACCTTGAGAAAAGCGGCGCCGGCCGCATCGTCAGCCTGATCGGCGACTCGTCACGGGTCGGCGAGTCCGGGCTGTCGATCGTCGCCGCGGCACGCGCCGGAGTCATCGGGCTTACGAAATCGCTGGCCCGCGAGATGGGCCGCTTCGGCGTGACCGCCAACGTGGTGTCCCTCGGCCTGGTCGAAACCGCGCATGACCGCGACTGGGTCGAGGCCAACCGCGACAAACTCGTCCAACTCTACCCCTTGCGCCGCCTTGGCCAGCCCGAGGACGTCGCGCCGCTGGTGGCGTTGCTTGCTTCAGAGCATGGTGGCTGGATTACCGGCCAGGTCATTAGCGTGAGCGGCGGCTATAGCATGGTCTGAACCGCGCCTTGCTGCCTCGCTATATCCAGCGGTGTATATCTGTTATATCGAATTGGATATAGCGGAGAGGCGACGGTGCGGTCACGCATGAATATTTTTCTTTCCCTTGTCGTGGCGCTGCCATTGGCAGCGGGGCCGGCAGCGGCGCAATCGACCGACGTCCTGTTTTTCGCGGCGGCGAGTCTCAAGAACGCGCTCGACGCGATCGATGACCAGTACCAGAAAGATACCGGCAAGCATGTCGTCGTCTCGCTCGCGGCGAGCTCGCAGCTCGCCAAGCAGATCGAGAGCGGCGCGCCTGCGGATATTTTCATTTCCGCCGATCTCGATTGGATGGATTACCTCGCGCAGAAAAACCTCATCAAAACCGACGCTCGCAAAAACCTGCTCGGCAACGAGCTGGTGCTGATCGCGCCCAAGGACAGCACCGCCATTGTGAACATCGCGCCCGGCTTCGACTTGGCCAAGGCGCTTGGCGGCGGCAAGTTGGCGATGGCCGACACCAGCGCCGTTCCCGCCGGGAAATACGGCAAGGCGGCGCTCGAAAAATTGGGCGTCTGGGACCATGTCGCCGGCCAGATCGCTCAGGCCGAGAATGTGCGCGCAGCGCTCGCACTGGTCACGCGCGGTGAGGCGCCGCTCGGGATCGTTTACCAGACCGACGCGGCGGTGGAGCCGGGAGTCAAGATCGTCGCCACCTTCCCGGCCGACACACACCCGCCGATCATCTACCCGATCGCGCTCCTCGCCGCGTCGAAGAACCCCGACGCGGCCGCCTACCTTGCCTATCTCGAGGGCGCGAAGGGCCGGCTCCTCTTCGAGAAGCAGGGCTTCGTCGTCCTGCCGTAGCTATTCCGCCGCGGCGCGGGCGGGCTCGACAAATTGCGAGAGATAGCTGCCGCGCTTTTGCAGATTGGCGCGGTACATAGCCTCGAATTCGGCGGGCGGGAAGGAATGGGTCGACGGGCGCGCCATAAGCGCGTCGGTCCAGGCCTTGAGACGCGGGTATTTCTCCATCTCGCCGATCTTCTTGATGCGGTCGAGAAAAACATAGCGCTGCAAGAACGGCGCGTATGCCGCGTCGACCAGCGAATAGGCCGCGCCGTTGAAGAACGGACCGCTTCCCTGTTTTTCGAGCGCGCCTTCAAGCTTGCTGAACGCCTCCGGGATCTTGGCGATCGCCGCCTTGTAGGCGTCCTCTGTCGGCGCATAGGCGCAACCGGTGACCGACGAGGCGAAGGTCGGCACGTAATCGGTCCAGGCCCGGTTGATGGCGCGCTGGATCGGATCCTTCGGGTGCAGTTGCGGGCTCACCATCTCGTCGAGGTATTCGTTGATCGCACTCGACTCGAAGAGCGAGTCCTTATCGTCGATGCGGATCACCGGCACTTTCTTGTGCGGCGAGATCGCAAGGAACCAATCGGGCCGGTTGTCGGGCTCGATGTGGCGAAACTCGAACGGGGTGTTCTTCTCGCGCAAGAGGATCGCCGAGCGCTGGACCCAGGGGCAGGTCTTGAAGCTGACCAGCATGTACTTCGCCATTTAGGGCCTCCCATCGATGATTGCCGGATGCCGCACAATGGCCAGTGGGAGCGGCCGGGTCAACTCACGGACGCACCGACGATCGCTTCCGCGTCGGGCTTGATATAAGCGACGCCGGGGCGATCGGCACGAAGCAATAAAGCGCGAAGAGCTCGGCCGTCGCCGTCCAAAAGCACTGCGCCATCTCGGTGCCGGCGTTGCGCGACCCCGCCGGCCGCCCAGCCGTATTGCCCGAGACGCCGTGGTGAAGGGCCGCCCTACCCCCCGCCTTTGCTGCTCTTGCTGGAACTTTAGGCCATCCCCTCTTGCCCCTTGTCATTGCCGCGTCGCATCAAAGCGGCACCATAATCGCAATATGACATACGATTATAGAGATTTTGCGACACTCTACAGGAGATGCCACTTTCAGTTGTTTTTTTATATTTGTACTTTACTTATAGAACGCTATTTTCCTCCGAAGGCCCCGCAATGTGCTATGCCTATCAATTCATGGAGAAGATCGATGAACGACGAAAATGCCAAAATTCGCCTTAGAATTGAGGCCGTTGAGGTGGAGTACGAGGGAAGGGCCGCCTTTCTAAAAGATGACCTAGCAAATCTGATGCAGAATCTGATGGGGTTCTATCAGGAGCACAAAGCTGCAATCCCGACCGAACCCGCGGCAGAGTTGACGAGCGGAAATACCGGTTCCGGTGCTATTGGACGCTTAACGCTGACAACGAGCACCATCGCGGCCCGCCTGGGCGGAAATACCGGCCCCGAGCTCGCCATGGCGGCCGCGGTTCATCTCGCTGTCGCGAAGAAGCAGGATAAATTTACCCGAGCCGAACTCAACGCGGCGATGAAAGCCGCTACCGCCTATTACAAGGCCAATATGACCAGCAATTTGTCAGCCAGTCTGAGCACTCTGATAAAAAAGAATAGATTAAATGAAGTAGCGACGGGAATATTTGCTCTTTCCGCGAACGAAAAGGCTAGTGCGGAGGCCAAACTTGCTCAATCTGCCTGAGCTGAAATCTTGGTTGCACCGCGATCTCTCGCAATTAAACAAGCTGCTGCTCATATTAGCCTTTCTCGATAAACCCCGTCGGATCAGTGACATAAGTGAGGCCGCGAGACAGGCTGGCCTCCGAATGGGCAAGGGTTGGAATCCGTCGGCGTCGTTGGCGAGATCCAAGGGGCTGGCAATCCGAACGCCCCAAGGCTGGGAGATAACCGAAGCGGGTAAGCTTCACCTTCTGAACCTGGGCGTCACGAAGATTAGCCCTGCTGCCGTACATGTCGCCACGGATTTGCGGGCTCAGTTGCCCGACATCGCAAGCGACGACACTCGTCAATTTGTGGAAGAAGCCGTCAAATGTTACGAAGCGGAGCTTTATCGATCTGCCATCGTGATGTCCTGGGACGCGGCTGTTGCTGTTCTTCACAGCCGCGTCCACACGAAGCACCTTGCCGCGTTTAACATCGAGGCCAAACGCGCGGATAGCTACTGGAAACCTGCAAGAACGACAGACGATCTGGGGCGGATGAATGAGAGTGAGTTTTTAGAGAGGATCGCGGCGATCTCAATCATCGGCAAGAACGTGAAGAAAGAGCTCAAAGACTGCTTAGACCGCCGAAATGGCTGCAGTCATCGGAACTCATTGAAAATAGGCCGACATGCGGTGGCTCATCACCTTGAAACACTGCTGTTGAACGTGCTCAAGGTGCTTTAGGCAGCGCAGGCCGACGCGGCGGATCAGATAGCGCGAGCGCGGCGGCCGGCGGCTGGCAAACCAGCCGCCGGTCGCAAGTCCTTGAGCGCCTATTCGGCGGCGGCGAGGTTCGGCGTGAACTCCAGCGGCAGGCCCGGATGACCGGTCAGCCTCTCGCCTTCCTTCCACATCTCGAGCGCCCGCTTCTTCATCTTCGGCAGCACCTCGGCGATCTTGCCGGTGTCGAGGTCGGCGGCGACGCCGGGATAGCCGGCGCGGGTG
>DASYXG010000282.1:0-1770 GCA_035935235.1 Allostellaceae bacterium | reverse complement strand
CGGGCGGGAAATTGGGCTTGCGCTTTTCGAGATGCGAGGCGAGGCCTTCCTTAACATCCGGGCCGCCGAAACCGAAAAACTCCAGCGCCAGCGAGGCGTCGAAGGTCGGGCCCATCGCGCGCAGCCAGTTGTTCAATGAATTCTTGGTCCAGCGGATGGCGCTCTGCGCGCCTTCGGCGAGCTTGGTCGCCACCTCGACCGATTTCGCCTCGAGTTTGTCATCATCAACCGCGAACGTTATCAAGCCGATACGCTCGGCTTCCTCACCTAATATCTGATCGCAGGTGAGCAGGTAGTATTTCGCCTTGGCGAGGCCGCAGAGCAGCGGCCAGACGATCGCGGCGTGATCGCCGGCGGCGACGCCGAGCCGGGTATGGCCGTCGATGATGCGGCAATCCTTGGTGGCGATCGAGACGTCGGCGAGGATGCCGCAGACCAGCCCGGCGCCGACCGCGACCCCGCGCATCGCGCTCACCACCGGCTTGTTGCAGTTGATGACCCCGTAGACCATCTCGCGCGCCTCTTTCCATTGGCGGGCGCGTGCGTTGAAGTCCTCGGTGGCGCTCTTGATCATGTTGAAGTCGCCGCCGGCGGAGAACACCTTTCCGGCGCCCGCGAGGATCGCAACATAGACGCTGTCGTCACGGTCGATGTCGCGCCAGATATCGGCGAGCTCGGCGTGCATCGCCTCGTCGGCGGTGTTCATCCGCCCGTTATCCATCGTCACCCGCAGCACCTTGGGGTGCGGCCGGTCGAATTTGAGCCTTGTGTAACGGGCATACGGGTCGGGCATGGCGGGTCGCTCCTAAGGCTCACTTGGCTTCGCGGGTGAACAGTATCCGGCCGGCCCGCTACTTGAACAGTCGTAGGTAGTGTGTATTTATGCTCATCAATGAACAGTCGCGAGGTCCTCGCGGCGCTGCGCGCCGACGGCTGGTATGAGGTCGCTCAGAAAGGGAGTCATGTTCAATTCAAGCATCCTAGCAAGCCGGGGCGAGTCACTGTGGTGCATCCGGCGCGCGACATCCCGAAGGGAACCTTGCGCAGCATCGAGCGGCAAGCTCGCCTGACGCTATCGAGGTAATTCGATGCCGCATTACATTGCTCTGATTCACAAAGACCCGGATAGCGACTATGGCGTGTCCTTCCCGGACTTTCCGGGCTTGGTGACAGCCGGCCGAACACTCGATGAGGCCCGCGCAATGGCCGAGGAGGCACTTGCCTTTCATGTCGAAGGCATGATCGAAGACGGCCAAGCAATCGTCAAACCGACCACTCTCGATACAGTGATGAGCACTCCCGAGAGTCAAGATGGGGTCGTTACGCTGATCTCATTGAAACCTTCGGCAAGACGAGCTGTGCGCGTCAACGTAACACTGCCCGAAGACGTCTTGTCGGCGATCGACCGCTACGCAGAGAGCCACGGTTTAAGCCGATCGGGGTTTTTGGCGCACGCGGCCAAGCGAGCCATCGAGGAAACCGTCGAATAGGGGGAGCGCCATGCCTGCCGTCCAAGCCAAGGAGTACCCGCGTCCGTTGCCCCGGCCCGAATGGCTCGGCAAGCTGACCGAGGAAATCCTCGAACCCGATCTGCCGATCGTCGATCCGCACCATCATCTGTGGGACCATCCCGGCAGCCGCTATCTGCTCGACGAGCTGCTCGCCGATTGCAACTCGGGCCACAACATCGCCGCGACCGTGTTCATCCAGTGCGGCTCCGGCTACCGCACTAGCGGACCCGAGGAGATGCGCTGCATCGGCGAGAGCGAG